>JAJQFO010000358.1 GCA_021201095.1 Lachnospiraceae bacterium | reverse complement strand
CACGGAGATTTATTACAACCAGTCCGGCGATCCTGTACAGATACGGACACACGACTCGAAGCTGATCCGAAAGCTGGCAGCATTGAGTGAGGACTTCCCGGAACTGTGTCAGCTTACGGATAAGGATGAATGCAGCGGCTCCTATTATGATGCAAATAAAAGCTGCATCAGCATTCATGTGATCAGGCCGTATACGGAAGAACGGCGGAAGAAGCAGAGCGAATGGGCGAAAGAGAACGGAATCCAATCGAAGAAAACGATGTAAAAAACTGATAATGACTGATAGCCAGAACAGCAAATTTTTTCAAGTGTTCTGGCTGTTTTTCTGTTTAGCAGTTAGAGTATCAAAAATGAGTGCCGTATATTCGGCTCTGACAGGAAAGGGGGATTTTATGACAACCTACGGATATGTCCGGGTCAGCAGCAGAGATCAGAATGAGGATCGGCAGCTTATCGCACTTCATGAGCAGGGGATACCAGATAAAAATATTTATATGGATAAGCAGTCCGGCAAGAACTTCAATCGTCCACAGTATAAAAAACTGGTTCGGAAGCTGCGAAAAGATGACCTGCTCTATATCAAGAGCATTGACCGCCTGGGCAGAAACTACGAGGAGATACAAAACCAGTGGCGGATTCTAACGAAAGAAAAAGGTGCCGACATTGTTGTACTGGATATGCCATTGTTGGATACCCGCCGAGGAAAAGATCTGATGGGAACATTCCTCTCCGACATCGTGCTGCAGGTATTATCATTCGTGGCTGAAAATGAGCGAACCAACATCAAACAGCGGCAGGCCGAGGGCATAGCAGCGGCTAAAGCCCGCGGCGTTCGGTTCGGCAGGCCGCCGAAACCGCTTCCGGAGAACTTTCACTCGGTCTATCAGAGGTGGAAAGCCGGAAAAATCACCGGATTAGCAGCCGCAGCGGAATGCGGGATGCCGATGTCAACGTTTCGATATCGGGCGGCGATTTACGAAAATGCCAAATTATTGTAAGCGGGCAAATTTGCAGGAACGTGTACGTTTCTGTAAATGCCTGCTTTTGAATGCTATCGTCTATATTAACACATCAAATTAGGTTTTACCACTGTAAATTCGGCAAAAATGACAGAATATTTCATGCAGTTTTAACAAAAAAGACGCCTTTCCAAAACGTACACTTATTAAAAAGGAGTTCAAGGGATGAAAAGAAAGATTGCACTTATTTTAGCGGTAGCTCTGAGCATGAGCATTACAGTCTGCGCAGAGGAAGAAAATTCAGCAGTCTCAAACAATGGAGGTGAAAATGCTGCAATCAATATCACAATGGATGATGTGATCGAGACTGACAAGTTCAGTATGAGTTTTGAAACATTTGAAATTGTAGAAGATTTCAGTATTCCGACAGGAGAAAATACCAGCCTGTCTCCGTCAACAGAGGAAGGATATCAATTTGCGTTACTTCAAGGGCATTTTGAAAGCTTTTCCTCATCGGCTATAGAAACATTTGTATTTGATATATCTTTTATTGCTAACGGTGAATATTCCTATGAAGATGGAGAATTCTATTTCGCATCTAATAATTACTTTGAAATAGAGTCTTTGGCTGAAAAAGATTATTATATTTATGTTAAGATACCGGATAACCTTGTAGAGATTTTCGAAACAGGGACTTTCTACATATCTTTCAAGGATGATTTGTCAAGCATTACCACGAACTATAATTATGTTGATGGCGAGACTGTTGCAACAACCGATGTGGATTATATTTATGGGATAGACTGTACGCCCTTGAATGGTAGTGAAGCGGCTGCGGACAATGGTGGTGAAGAAGCTGCCGCAGATGAATCCGCTACGGAATCAGTTGAATCTTCTGACACTGTAGAAAACGTAAGTGTTGGTGATGATGGAAAAATCCATATCACTATGAATGACGCGATAGAGACTGATAAGTTTAAAATGAGCTTTGATTCTTTTGAAATCGTGGAAGATTTCAGCATTCCAACCGGAGACAATTCCAGTTTATCTCCCTCAACAGAAGAAGGATATCAATTCGCTTTGTTGAAAGGATACTTTGAAAACAATTCCTCATCAGCCATTGATACCTATGTATTTGATATTTCTTTCACTGCCAATGATGAATATTCTTATGAAGATGGAGAATTCTATTTTTCATCTAATAAATATTTTGAAATAGAGTCTTTGGGTGAAAAGGAATATTACATATACGTTAAAATACCGGATAATCTCGTAGAAATATTTGCAACAGGCGTATTTGAAATATCGTTTAAGGATGATTTATCGACTATAACCACAAATTATAACTATGTTGATGGTGAAACCATTGAAACCACAGATGTTGATTATACATACGCTTTAGATTGTACATCCGATGATAGCGGCGAAGCCGCTCTGGGCAGCAACAGTGACGCAGATTATGAAGCTATGTATGCGACTTATGGGAATATTATCGACCTGCTCAATGGGGTGACGTTATTTTATAACGGTGGTTCCGATACCCTATTGAACACTATTACATTCTCGGAGAAAACCGCAACATTTCAGCAGCTTCTTTTTGATGGGAATGGAGACCACATTAACGCAACAAGTGAATGCAGTTATACGGTAGATGATGAGCAAATAGCAGTTGCATTTGAAGATGGAAGCCAGATTTCAATACAATATACTTTTGAAAATGATGTCTTAGACTATGAAGATGGGATCTATTTTACAATAAATGAAGTGTATGATGGATTGCAGGGATACTGGACATATTCAGATTCGAGTGATTTGTTTGGTTATTCTTTGGCAAGTGAAACTAATTTGCTGTTTGATGGCTATAACTACACAGTGGAAGTAGCTAATGAAGGCTTTGATTTACCATCGGGAGAATATTATTACTCTGGCCCGTATACAGGTGCTTATTCAATCAATCTTGGCACACTCGACTTCGGCTCAACAGACGGGAATCTATACAAATGGAGCTTCAATATTATTAGTGGAGAAGTTGTTCCGCTTCACTATGATCATGTGTGTTCCCATGGCAGCGGCCTTCCAGGGCAATATGGATATAGCTTTGAGTAGCCGGGGGCTTAACAAATCGGTATCAAAAATTTGTAATAAAAGCAGACGGAGGAAAATGAAATGAGAAAGAATTTGCTGGTAAACCTATTATGCGGAACGTTTATTATCTGTACTCCTTTAGTGGCAAGTGCTTCGGATGTTGATCTCATGTCTCATGCAGATTTTGTAGAAGCTGAACTGGATACTCAAGTAACTGTAGAAACCTATGTACAGGCGAAGCAGTCTTGGTGGGAAGGCACAGCTACTATATATACACAAGCCGAAGATGGAGCGTATTTTTTGTATAACATGGATTGCTCGGAGGAAGAATATGATTTGCTTGAGGTAGGTACTAAAATAAGAGTAACCGGATACAAATCCGAATGGTCTGGTGAAGTAGAAATAATTGATTCGACTTTTGAATTTGTAGATGATGGAGAAACGTATGTTGCTGAGCCTTATGATGCTACAGAACTTCTCGGAACGGATGAATTGATAGAGCATCAAAATGAATTTGTATCTTTTTCACAAATGCTAGTGGAGGCTTCAGAAGATCCGGATGGAAATGATGTTTCTTTCCTGTATAGCTGGGATGGTTCTGGCGAAAGCGGGGATGATTTGTACTTTAACGTTTCTTACAATGGTGCCATATATAATTTTGTTGTGGAATCGTATCTGTGTGACCCGACTACCGAGGTCTACAAGGATGTCGAAAGCCTGAACATAGGGGATACAGTCAATTTGGAAGGCTTCCTTTATTGGTATGAAGGAGCGAACCCGCATATTACTTCCGTAGAAGTTGTAACCGGCGAGGAAGTCATTGCTGATACGAGTATGGAGAATCAAGAAGGTGATCTCGACGGGGATGAAGAGCAGGATATTGAAGAAACAGAAGATTTTGAAACGGAAGAAGTAATTGAAACTGAGGAAGCGGTGGAAACAGAGGAAGCCGCAGAAACGGAAGAAGCGGTTGAGACAGAAGAAGCGGAAACCGAATACAGTGGCCCTGTTTTTAAAACATTTTATTGGGGAGACTCAAAAGAAACGGTGATAGAAGCTGAAGGAGAGCCTGCTTTAACGGGAGACATGACGTCCTATGATGCTGAATATATCGCCTATGAAACAACGGTTGCTGGATTAGATTCTATTTTAGCTTATTATTTTTGTGATGATGGGTTGTATCTCGTGAGGTATATACTGACTGAAGAACATTCAACAGAATCCTTGTATATTGATGATTACGATAAACTTGTTAGCGGTATAACTTCAAAATATGGGGAACCTCTTCTTAATTACGACGATTGGGAATCTGATTCAAAGAAAGAATATTATTCTGGAAATGAGGGCAAAGCATTAGAATATGGCTATTTGAAAAAGACTGCGTATTGGTACTTAGATGATACATTTATTGCTGTAACTGCAAGTGCAGATAATTATGATGTTTCGACTGAGGTACAATACGAATCTTTGACGATATCTCCGGGAGAAGCAGATTACTCATCTGATTTTTGATGTTGAATTACAATTGCTATAGTATTGTTCCAAGATAGGAGTGAATAAGGATGAGAATTAAAATGAGTGTTGCTGTTGTAGTTGCATTGCTTTTGGTAAATCCAGTTATTACAAAAGCAGATTGCGGTTGTGGCTGCGAAAATTGTACTTGCAGCAGTGTGGATGAAAATGATATAGCTGCAAATAATGCAGAAGAAGCGCTATATTATATTGCTGATCAAGTAGAAACAGATATTGTCCGATTGACAGTGGATTCTGCAGATTTTGCGATAGCACTTAATGCTGAATCTGAATATACTTTATTGGAAAACACGTCTACAGCATATATTGACGAATATTATGGAACGCCGGCGGAATATGTGGATGGAGATTCATATAAATATGTTGCTTCAAAAGGGCATACGTTGGTAGCTCTTACACTTACAACAGAAAATCTCGATAGAGCAGATATTCAATCAGCAATTAAGGGAATTTCTGTCATATATAATGATGAGACCTATACGGGAGCATTATATAATTTATGTCATAGCGATGATGGAGGTAAAACATGGACAGCATCGACATCGAATGGAGTTCCAAAGGCGTTTGAAATAAATTATTATTATCTTGATCAAGGAGAAACAAAAACTGAACGGGTATACTTTGATATTGCAGTCGAAGTTGAATCCTTAACGGATTCATTTATTTTAAAGATTCCTGTCGTTAATTCATCAGGAGAATATGAAGAGTTTTATTATTCAATTAATGAGTAAAAATGTATCGGATGTATTGACATGTTGGCTTGTAAAAGATGCCGTGTATTTTGATGCGATGAAAGTTACTGTCAGAATGCTTGAAAACTACCTGGCACAATTTTACTAAACTGAATAGAAAATCAGGAGGAAAAATGAAAAGAAAATCAGGTTTTAAAATTATGGCGGTTTTATTAGCAGCTATGATTGCAATGACTCCGGTGTATAGCGCACAAGCAGAAGAAGCAGATGTCCAATTTGTAGAGAATACGGAATACGCGCAGGAATGGCTGGAAGAAAACGAGTATCAGGAGTACCCTGGATGGGCGGTTGATGTATTAATTGACTTGTATTTGGAAAACGAAGCGAAATTCGAACTGACATATACCGAACAGCGTTATGCAATAACGGGAGCGGTTATGTCTATTGAATCTGACTATGCCATATTGATTACTGCTGGTGCTTATGAGTCATCAATGTCATATTATTATTATATAAAAGCATATCTGCCAAAGGAACAGCTGGCTGAACTGACAAAAGGTTATTGCATTACAGTGGTTGGCGATTTTACAGTTGCTGAGGCTGAAGATCCTTCTGAAGACGAATTCTTTGGCGTATTTTCCGAGCCGATTCTTGAAATACGGAACGCAGAGATATATATACCGGAAAAAGATA
The DNA here is from genome assembly GCA_021201095.1 of Lachnospiraceae bacterium. GTDB lineage: Bacteria > Bacillota > Clostridia > Lachnospirales > Lachnospiraceae > Choladousia. The sequence goes on along the minus strand of JAJQFO010000358.1, from coordinate 3,641 downwards.
CGGAATATGCGGTTGGAGACACTGCCAGTACGGATAATTTTGAGGTAACTATTGAGACTGCTGAGTATGTATATGGCGTTTCGCTCGATAGTTCTTCTGATAATTTTGCGTTGCCGCTTACGGCGGAAGAATTCGAATCGGCTGAAAACGGAATAAGAGTAAGCAATGAAGACTATTCTATCATGTCCTTCACGTTAACATATAAATTTACAGGCAATGAGCCGATAAGTAATTTTGTGTCAGTGCCAATCCTGTATTCTGATTACTGCGCTTTAACAGCCGAAGCGGCGGTGTTTGAGCAACTCTATGACGGTTCATGGGGAAAGCTTGGAACATCCATGACAAATTCATATCAGAATAATTTTGGCATCGGAGATATAAATTTCTCGCTCCGCAGTTTTGATCCGGACGGCGAAAATAATGAAATTGCTGTACGCGGCTTTATAATAGTCCCGAATGACGTTGCAGAGGATGATGATCCGCTGATGTTGTATTTGAATGGCTTTGATATTGCATTTCAGATTCAGTAAGACCAATATTTATATCACCATATTTATGAAATGTTTTTGCTCGATGACAAAATTGCAGACAGAAAAAGTCATGACGGAAAAATTTCTTGAAGTGCTGTGAATCTTGTGTTATAGTATTCATAGAGAAAGACACCTGCTGGAACAGGTGCCTTCTGGGAGCTACCGATAGACGGTTAGCCGCAATAAAGCAATTCATTTAGAAATGACCGCTCAACTTGTCACGGCTGGGGCGGTCATTTCTGTGTCTTGTTAATATCCTTGCCTAAGGAATATCCCATACCAAAGCAGGTCAGGCCGAAGCTTAACACTGCAATAAGTTCGAAAATATCCATCAGCTTAGCCCTCCTTTCACCGGATTCCCTTACGGGTTTCTATGTAATCAGAGGGTCACAGTCCCTCTGTCGAGGGCTAACCGCCTACCATCCTGGTAGCTCTTGCCAGATATCCTATCATAGATCGACAGGATTTTCCATAATAAAATATATTTTTCTGAGCGTCGCCGTAAAGAGAAAATGAAAATTACATAATGATCTGATGAAAGGTTTCCAGCCGCTAACAAGTTGGGGGCTTTTCTTTACCATTGTAATAGTTGAACAAATCTCATATCCCTTACTTGTTAAGGGCGCACTTCTATATCCTTACGGATATATTGTGCGATCTGCGATGCTTCCCTCTTTCCTGCTGACAGTTCCTGTGCAGCACTCAAGAGGGCGGGATTAAGAATCCCGAACAAGAGGGATGCTCCCTCTTGCGCCGCTAAAGCGGCTATCTCCTGCTACGCCGCTTGACAGCCAAAGACCTGACGGCCTGTGTCTGATGCGCGGCTACTCCCCTATAACTGAATAATTCTACATAGACCGATTGCTGTAAAAAGTAGTCGGTCTTTTTTTATCCTAAAAACGGAAAGGAGGAGTGTGAGGATTATGTCAAAGGAGTTGGATGACCTGCGGGCCGAGTGTGACCACGCAAAGCAGCAGGCCGAGATTTGGAGGAACCGGGAGGAACGGGCGAAGCAGCGAATTAAATACCAACGGAGCGTGAAAGACAGAAAACGGACACACCATTTGATCCAATACGGCGCAGCCTTTGAATGCCATCACAAGGAGCTGTCTGTTTTATCGGATGAAGAAGTATTTCAGTTGATCGAGAGCCTGTTGGAAATTCCAGATGTTTGCTGCCGGATTCAGCAGAGTGTTGAGGAACACAACAGAGAGGGGAGGGAGTAAATTTGGCTTTATATCATTTTCATGTGACGCAGATCAGGCGGAGTGAAGGGAGCAGTGTGATTGCATCGGCGGCATACCGCGCCGGCGAGAGGCTCCACAGTGATCGGTATGACGAGTTCAACGACTACACAAAAAAACGCGGTGTGATTCTTTCGGAAATATTGCTTTCCCCACAGGCACCGAGAGAGTATGTAGACAGGGAAACGTTATGGAACGCAGTAGAGAAAGCGGAGAAAAGGCCGGATGCGCAGCTTGCTTACTCGTTCGATTTTGCATTTCAGAATGAATTTACTCTGGAAGAAAATATCGCTCTGGCGAAGCAGTTCATGAAGGAAAATTTTCTTTCCAGAGGTATGACACTGGACTATTCCATCCATGAGCCGGACAGGGAGCCGGGAGGAATCCCGAATCCGCATATTCACATTCTGGCACCGATTCGTCCAATCAATGCAGATGGCACATGGGGAAATAAGCAGAAACAGATTCCTGTTCTTGATGAGAATGGAGATCGTGTCTGGGATGAGAAATACAAACGGTGGAAGTTTACAGCCGTACCGACTACAGACTGGGGATCGCCGGAGACGCTGGAGGAGTGGAGAAAAAACTGGTGTGATCTCTGCAATGCGAAATTTGAAGAAAAAGGATTGGATGTCCGGATAGACTGGCGGTCTTATGAACGGCAGGGAGTCGAACTGTTGGCACAGGTGCATGAGGGTCCGGCAGTCAGAGCGATGGAAAAGCGCGGCATCCAGACGGAGAAAGGCGATTACAACCGATGGGTGAAAACGACGAATGGATTGTTGAAATCACTTCGGGAGAAAATCGCCGGACTGCTCTCATGGATTAAAACTGCCGAGGAGGAATTGAATAAACCGGAGCAGCCGTCGCTGATACAGATTCTGATGGATTATATGGAAATGCAAAATGCCGGAGCGGAGAATTTTTCCAGATACGGACGGAGAAAAGCAAATGTCGTGACACTACAGGATGTCGCTGATACAGAGGCTTATCTTACGGAAAATAATATCAGTACGTTGGAGCAACTGGAGGAGAGATTGAACAGTCTACGCGACGAGGTGGATGGCCGGAACGCGACAATGAAGGAAAAATCAGCAAGAATAAAAGTCCTGAAAGAAGCACTCGGACAGGTTTCTGTCTACAAGGAAAATCTCCCTGTGTTCCGGGAAATGGGGAACAAGAAATACCGATTCAAAAAAGCGAAAGACAAATACACAGCCGAACATGAAAGCGAACTCAAGCTCTTTTATCGTGCGAGACGGATTCTGAAGGAGGCGGGAATGCCGCCGGAATTTTCACAGGACACCGTTGACGCATGGGAAAAAGAGCTTGCATTGCTTAAATCTGAATATGAAGCAGAATATGCAAAACTGAAACCGTTAAGAGCGGAACAACAGAAGATGTCCCATATCCAGTATTGTGTGAATCGCGTTATTAAATCGGAGCAGCCGCAGCAGGAACAGCAGAAAGCAAAAGCTGCTGAACGGTGAAAGGGGAATTGCAGATGAACGTATTCGAAGCTGTCCGGGATTCTGTGACGGCACGGCAGGCTGCCGAGAGTTACGGTATAAAGGTCAGCCGCAACGGAATGGCGGTCTGCCCATTCCACAACGATAAGAATCCCAGTATGAAGCTGGACAAGAGGTACCATTGTTTCGGATGTCAGGCAGACGGAGACGCTATCAGTTTTGTGTCCCGATATTTTGAAATGAAGCCAATCGACGCAGCAAAGAAATTGGCGGATGATTTTTGCATTCCCTATGATGATTGGACACGTGATCCACCTGCGACCAAACCAAAACCGAATCCAGGGATTTCCGAGCAACTGGAGTTTAAGAAAACAGAAGCATATTGCTGCAGAGTCCTC
>JAJQFO010000047.1 GCA_021201095.1 Lachnospiraceae bacterium | reverse complement strand
TGCGCGATTGGCGCGGCCTTCGTCCATACTTGCTGCGCAAGTACGGACATACAATCCGGTAACAGCTGCAAATTGACCAAATTTGAGCCGTTCTCACCATTTAAACAGGATAATTCCCACAATCGCCACCGCCATACCGAGGATTTTCCGTCCTTCCAGCGGCTGCCGCTCTACACCGAACAGTCCCATCAGTTCAATGACATAGGCGACAATCATCTGCGCAATCACGATGAGCATCGCCGCCCGCGCCGGGCCCAAAGCGCTCATTGCCTTTACAACCGTAATCGTAATGAATGCACCGATCACGCCGGAAAGCAGCATGTATTTCGGCTCCACCTCAGTGAGTGACATCACATTTGTCCTGTCTGTAAAAAGCCAGGCCGCGAGGCAGACAAGCAGCGCCGTCAGCTGCACAAACGCCGAGGACAGCCAGAGGCTCGTCTGCTTTGTCATTTCTGTATTAAAGACACCCTGTACGCTCATGAGAGCGCCTGAAATGATCGCTGTCAATATTCCCCACATTACCTCATTCCTCCCAAAATATCCAGACAACCGTTCTGAAAAACATCGGCCGATGCAAATATGCAAAGGCCGGCCGCCGGCTGTTCTGTCCGAATCGATTCCGTATCTAAAACAGCGCTTTGGCTTTATAATCTCTGCTATCAGGGTATCCAGTTTTTACAAAAATATGTACATACAATTTCAGGCAGCAGCATTCTTTTCACATTACGCGCCACTATGCATCAAAAAACGCCTGACGCTGCGGTATCTCCTCCCGCAATGTCAGGCGTTCTTCATTCATTTAACCGGCGACAAAACCTCCCGCAGTCCTGCGCATCAAAGCGACGCTTCCAGTCTCTTCGCCATCTCATCAATGTCTTCTTTTTCAATCACAAGCGGCGGCACAAACCGGAGTACATTGCTGCCGGCGCTCATAATGACGAGGCCATTTTGCAGTGCTCTGCTTACAATCTCGCCGACCGGGCGGCCTTCCACCTCGATGCCCTGCATAAAGCCCATTCCGCGGCGCGCCGTAAGGCAGTCATATTTCTCCACCAGAGCGTCCAGCTGCTGCTCCAGATATGGCGTGAGCGCCCGGACATGCTCCAGAATATGAAGCTCTTCAAAAAGGTCGAACACCTTTGATACCGCCGCGCAGGCGAAGGGGTTGCCGCCGTAGGTCGTGCCGTGATCTCCCGGCACCAGAGACGCCCTCGCTACCTTTTCACTGAGCACAAACGCGCCGACCGGCACTCCGCAGCCGAGTGCCTTCGCACTGGTCATGATGTCCGGCATCACGCCGTACTGCTGGCAGGCAAACCAGCTGCCGGTACGTCCCATGCCGCACTGCACTTCATCGAGGATCATCAGAATGTCTTTTTCATCGCAGAGTGCGCGAACGCCCTTCAGGAAGGCCGGATCTGCCGGATAAATACCGCCCTCGCCCTGCACGGTCTCCAGAATAATCGCGCAGGTGCGGTCTGTGACCTGCGCCTTCACGCTCTCCAGGTTGTTGAAATCCGCGAATCTCACGCCGCCCATCAGCGGTTTGAAGGCCTCCTGATAATGCGGGTTGCCCGTCACAGAAAGAGCGCCTACACTCCTGCCGTGGAAGGAATGGTTCATCGCAATAAGCTCATATGCAGGGGATTCTGCGGCAGACGCACTTTCACTGGCGCTTTTATTTGCACCGTCATTTGCAGCATTTTCGGCAGCAGCATTTCCGGCAGAAGCAACAGCTCCAGTCTGAGCGCCAATGCCGGCTGCTTTGCTTTTCGCCTGCTCCTTCAGATACGCGTATTTCCGCGCCGCCTTCAGCGCCCCCTCAATCGCCTCTGTTCCGCTGTTGGTGAAAAACACCTTACTGAGGCCGCTGGCCTTTGCCAGCTTCTGCGCCGCCTCGGAGAGCGGTTCGTTGTAAAAGAGATTGGAGGTGTGGATGATCTTGTCGATCTGCGCTTTCAGCGCGTCATTGTAGGCCTGATTACCGTAGCCGAGCGCAAATACCGCGATCCCGGCGCCAAAATCCAGATACTGTTTTCCGTCGACATCCGTGAGGTACACGCCCTCGCCCTTTTCAAATACGACTGGAAACCGATTATAAGTATGGAGCACATACTGCTCCGTGAGGTCCATATAGTCTTTGCTGGTCATTGCTCTTTTTCTCCATTTTTCTGCTATTCGTAACTGTTCCGTGCCCTCACAGCTACGTCCATACCCTGGTTCGACTTCATTCTGGTCAAATGGCAGGCTTTTCCGCCATTATTGTCTAAAATACTGCTTATCCTGTCAGTTTTCCTGAAAATACCGTTCTTCCTGATCGCCGATGATGGCCGTACCGATTCCTTTGTTGGTAAAAAATTCAAGAAGCAGGCAGTGTTCAATCCGGCCGTCCAGAATGTGGACTCTCGAAACACCGGCTTCAATCGCCGCGATACAGTTCTGCAGCTTCGGCAGCATGCCCCCGCCGGCATTGCCGCTCTTTAAAAACTCCTTCGCCTCCGGAATCGTCAGCTCACTGATCAGTGACGAATGGTCGAGCGGGTCGCGGTAAACTCCCTCGATGTCGCTTAAAAATACCAGCTTGGCAGCCTTGACCGCCGTCGCGATCGCGCAGGCCGCGTCGTCCGCGTTGATATTAAAGGAATGATATTCGTCGTCCGAGCCGACCGGACAGATCACCGGGATAAAATCATTGTCGAGAAGCGTATCAAGGAGCTGGGTATTGACCTCCTTTACCTCGCCGACATAGCCAATATCATTCCCGCCGGCAAGCTTTTTATCCACCTTCAGCACCGTGCCGTCCTTGCCGCTGATGCCGACTGCCTTCAGACCAGTCTTTTCCATCATGGAGACGAGGCCCTTGTTGATCCGGTTCAGCACCATCTCCGCCACCTCCATCGTCTCCTTGTCCGTCACGCGCAGACCGTTGACAAACTGCGTCTCCAGACCGACCTTGCCGATCCACTTCGTGATCTCCTTGCCGCCGCCATGCACGATGATCGGACGGAAGCCGACCAGCTTTAACAGGGCCACATCGCGAATCACGCTCTTTTTCAGCTCGTGGTCTACCATCGCGCTGCCGCCGTATTTTACTACAATTGTTTTCCCCTGAAAGCGCTGTATGTACGGCAGCGCCTCAATCAGGACGTTGGCTTTCGCAAGCCAGAGCTCCATATCTGTTGATTCCATTTCTATATCCTCTATTTTTCACATGCGGCGGAATGTAAAAACCTTTCAGACACGCTTTCAGGCTCTGTATCCCGCCTGTACCAGACATAAAATATGGCCGGTACTGCCCATTTGAACCGTTTTATAAGATTCAGAAAATCCGCATTTCAGCTCCGATAATCTGCGTTAATCTTTACATAATCATAGGTCAGATCGCAGCCCCAGGCGGTAGCTGCGGCATCGCCCATTTTCAGATCTGCGATGGCTGTGACAGCGGACTCGGAAAGAATTCTGGTCGCTTCCTCCTCGCTGTATCCGTTTGGCACACCATTCTCGATGATCTTGATTTTACCGGCTGCACTCTCAAAGTACACGTCCACCTGATCCGGATCAAAGTCTGCGCCGGAATATCCCATCGCGCAGAGGATGCGCCCGCAGTTGGCGTCATGTCCGTAAATCATCGCCTTCACCAGGCTGGAGGAAACCACTGATTTGCTGATGGTCACGGCCTGCTCTTTATCCCTGGCGCCGATAATTTTCACCTCGAACAAAGCAGTCGCGCCCTCACCGTCGGCAGCCATCTTCTTAGCCAGACGTGTATTTACTTCATTCAGGGCTTCAAAAAACCGCTGATAATCTTCATTTTCTTCCGTAATCTCCGGATTCCCCGCCAGGCCATTCGCCAGCACGAGGCAGGTATCGTTGGTCGAGGTATCGCCGTCCACTGAAATCATATTATAGGTGTCCGGAACGCTCGCACTTAAAGCTTTCTGCAGCATTTCCCGGGAAATATCCGCATCGGTCGTGATAAAGCTCAGCATCGTGCACATGTTCGGGTGAATCATGCCGCTGCCCTTGCACATGCCGCCGACGGTCACCGTTTTTCCTCCCAGCGTGATCTGTACGGCTGCCTCTTTTTTCACGGTATCCGTGGTCATAATCGCCTCAGCTGCCAGAGAGCCGCCCTCCTCATCCGGAGAAAGCTGCGGCTTCATGGCCTCAATCCCGGCACAGATTTTATCAATCGGAATCTGCTGCCCAATCACACCGGTCGAGGCGATCAGCACCTGATTTTCACGGATGCCAAACAGTTCAGCGGCCTTTGCTGCCGTGGCACGGCAGTAGCCATAGCCCTCCTCGCCAGTGCAGGCATTCGCCACGCCGCTGTTGACGACCACCGCATGTGCCGTGCCGTCCGCCTTCTTCCCCGGATTTCCCACAGATGGTTCGCCGGCAGGACAATCCGCGCACGATTCATTTCCCTGTTTTCCAGAACCGCCCTTCACAATCGCCTGATCCCACTTGACCGGCGCGGCCTTGTACAGATTCGTCGTAAAGGTCCCCGCCACGCGGCACGCCTTTTCGCTGTAAATCATGGCCATGTCTTTTCCGCTTTTCTTAATGCCTGCGGCAATCCCCGCCGCACAAAATCCCTTGGCGGCGGTCACACCGCCTTCTATTATTTTCATAAAACCTGTATCCTCCGATTTTCTTCCTGTCTTTCGAAAGCAAATGCACTTTCATCTGCAAAAATTCCGTCCGTGTGCGGAATGCCAATCCTCTGGCAGAATCCCTGCAGCCAGAATCCGGCGCATTCCCCTGCGAAAGATCCGCAGACCTCCACTCCCTGTCTGGCTTTTTCTGCGTATCTCCCTACGGGAACATCGGCGCTGATTATTTCGCCCGGCAGTCCCTGCCGCTCCTGCCGTGCATCCCCTTTACGGGAACATCGGCGCCAGGCGCAGCCCCTCAGCTTCGTCCAGACCAAACGCCAGATTCATATTCTGCACGGCCTGCCCTGCGGCTCCCTTGACCAGATTGTCCATCGCGCCCATCATGATGACACGGTTTGTACGCGGGTCAATTTTGAAATTCACGTCGACATAATTACTGCCCTCCACCCATTTGGTCTGCGGGCAGACATCCCTTTCCAGGACGCGCACAAACATTTCCTTATTATAATAGCGGTCATAAACAGCCTTTACATCCTCGTATGTAACCTCCCGGGTCAGCGACGCGTATGCGGTGATGAGAATCCCCCGGTTCATCGGCACCAGATGCGGAGTGAAATTCAGCACCACCGGTTTCCCGGCGGCAATTGAAAGCTGCTCCTCAATCTCCGGCGTATGCCGGTGCGTTGCCACGCCATAAGCCTTAATATTTTCATTCACCTCGCAGTAAAGGTTGTCCGTCTTCGCGCCGCGCCCCGCGCCCGATGTGCCGGACTTCGCGTCGATAATAATCGTCGCCGGATCGATCAGGCCCTCCTTTACCAGCGGATAAATCGAGAGCGTGCTGCAGGTCGGGTAGCAGCCCGGATTCGCAATCAGCCGTGCGCCCTTTATTTTCTCACGGTTCAGCTCACACAGGCCATATACCGCCTCATCAAGAAACTGCGGCGACTTATGTGTGATTCCATACCAGCTCTCATATACCTCTACATCCTTCAGGCGGAAATCCGCACTCAGATCAATCACCTTCGCCCTCGAAAGGATTCTCTCATTCACCAGAGAGGCACACAGTCCCTGCGGGGTCGCCGTAAAAATCACATCAGCCCGATCCGCCAGCTCTTCCATATTATCATCCATGCAGGCTGCATCCACCAGCTGAAACATATTCTGATAAATGGACGCATATTTCTGATCGACATAGCTCCTGGAACCATACCAGACGATTTCGGCGTCCTTATGTCCCAGCAAAAGACGCACCAGCTCGCCGCCCGCGTAGCCGGTCGCCCCGATAATTCCCACTTTTATCATTTGATCTGTCACTCCTTATTTTTCTCTGTATCGTCAAAGCCAGAAATCCAAAGGCAAACACATTTTGTTTCTAAAAAATCTACGTCCGAAGCCCGGCCGCCGACCTCTATAAAATCCGGGTGCCGCGAGCTTCGCTGTCAAAACAAAACGACTATACCACCATATCTGCAATTTGTAAAGAGCCAATGAATAAATATTCATAATCCATGCATATTATGCAAAATCAATGCATATTTCTTTCACTCAGCCGCATCGGAAGCAGAACCAGGCTTCGCGAGAATAATGCGCAGGAATAATGCTGAAAAATAACGAACCGCCGCAATTGACAAAAGAGGTCTGGTTTCTTATAATACTTTGGGAATCAATCCGGGCAATGCCTGCCGCTGTATCGAGGCTCTCCTGACAGGGGCAGCTGTTCAGACACGAATCATACATTTTGAGATGTACTCCGCAGCAGGTGCGAAGTACGATCCTGGATCATTACACGTTTTCTAAGAAAAAAGAGGCAGAACGGCGATGAAGCATACAGATACGCTGCTGGAGGATTCGATGCGGATTCTCGCACGAACCTATCACAAGATTCTGAAGATCAATCTCACAACCAATGAACATCTGGATATTAAGACCTACGAGGAAGAGATCAACCTTCAAAAAGGCTACGCTCCCGGCATCTTTGAGTGGATGCGGGGCTTTGCAGAATCCGGCCAGGTCCACCCGGACGACCGGGATGTATATCTGCGCGCAACTTCGCCTGAGCATCTGAAGCAGTATTTCCGTATGTCTGATGATGCGCTCGATATCACCTATCGCCGCAGGACAAAGAATGAATTCCGCTGGGTTATGATGGAGCTCATAAAGGCAAGCGATTATACAGACGAGTGCCAGACCGTCATGCTCTACATCCGCGACATCCACAATTCTCACCTGCGAGAGCTGGAATCACAGAAACGTCTGGAGCAGGTCGCCTATCAGGACTCCATGACGAAGTTAAAAAACCATCTTTCGTTTCAAACCCGGTGCCGGGAATGTGCGGAAAAAGACACAGAACAGCAAATCGGTGTGCTGTTCGCAGATTTGAATGGTTTGAAGATTATCAATGATCTCTACGGCCACGAACGGGGCAACCAGTATATCCTCTCGTTTGCCCGGAGGCTGAAGGAGCATTTCTCAGATGCAGACTGCTACCGGATCAGCGGCGACGAATTTCTCGTCATAGCTGTCGGAATGGAAAAAGACCGGTTCTGCGCCATGGCAGAAGCATTTGACCAGGCCATCAAGGGCGCCTCCGTGCCAATCGCTGCACTGGGCTGGGACTGGGAAGTCATCTCCCGGATTGAACCGGTCATGACGACTGCAGAGCATCGCATGTACACAGATAAAGAACGTTTTCATATCGCGCACCCGGAATTTCAGCGCGACACGATTGAGCGGGAATTCAAGGATGAGATGAATTTTCTGATCCGTACACTGACGGAATCCTATGAGGTTCTCCTGATTGCTGACCTTACGCTGGATACCTACCGGATCCTCCGGCATGATCCCTCCAGTGTCAGAGCCGGAGAAGCGAACGAGGGCGTCTATACCATACGAAACAACAACTTCTGCAATGAATTTGTATCGGAAGAATACCGGGAGCTGCGCCGGGAAATGGGCAGCATCGAGCATCTGCGCCATACGCTGAAGCACAACAAGCCGGTGGTCTGCGACTACCGCCTGAAAAACGGACAATGGCGGGAGTCTGCATTCTGGCTGATGAATGAGGATCCGGACGGTCTGCCCGCCAAGGTCATGTATTACTCACAGAACATCGACCCGCTGATGACCAACATGATCGTCTCCGCCAACAGCGTAAACCGCGAGCTGAACTTCCTCGCAGGGCTGCGGGAAACCTACAGTGCCATCTGCATCATCGACACGCTCAAGGATGAGATCACCCTGCATGAAAACATCACGCTTCCGGATCATGTCTGCGATTTTATGAATCATACGCCTTACGACGAAGCGCAGGAATTTTTCGCCCGTTATTATGTGGCGGAGGATCAGATCGATGAATTTAAATCAGAGACCAACCTGTTGAATCTGCGCAAGCAGCTGCAGACAAAGAAAGCCGTCAGCTATTTTTACCGCCTGAAGCCGGAGCTGCGCAAGGGAACGTCCGACAGCTACGGAAAGTTCAGCTTCTGTCTTCCCCAGCAGGACAACCACACCATCATCCTCGCAACCAAGGACATTACGGATATCGTCCGCTGGACCCAGAACGGCTTTCACCACGGCGAAAACCAGACCTCCTGGCGGGAGTAAATTGATTTTTAGAAACAATTTTGTCCGATTACTTTATAGCAGTCGGACATTTTTTCTCTGGAATAAACTTTCTTTCAAAATTTTTTCAAGTCATGACCACCGGCTCAGCCGGTGGTTTGAGTTAGCCCCTCCAGGGCATTTCTCGGTTCCGCCTATAGGCGGGGTCTAAGCAACCATTGATGCTTGACGAGCCTCCTAAAGGAGGCCATTAACCTTCAATCCTACTACATTCTTCCTGTTCTGCAATGTACTTCATAATCGTTTCTTCATTCACCTGCCCTACCGTCTCAGCATAATATCCCCTTGCCCAAAAATGCCGACCATATTTATCTTTATACTCAGGATGCCTGTCAAAAATCATTAACGCACTTTTCCCTTTAATTTTTGACATGACCGTGGATATACTCATTTTCGGCGGAATGGATATATACATGTGTACGTGATCCGGGCATACACCTCCCTTAATCAATTGGACTCCTGTAATTCTGTATAATTTCTGAATATTGCAATGTGTCATTACTATACTACTGAGCATAGTATTCTCTTACGATAAGAGTGAATATCAAAAAATAAAACAAAAAGTGTGTGACCATCGACTCCCGGCAATGACCACACACAGAAAAAGCATTTACCATTATAGCAATATAACTACAACTGCAATTTCTACTCCCCAAAATATATCTGCTGCAATAGCAACTTATACTTATCCTTCAACTACAACTACATTCATAGTCTTTTCATTTTACACTTCAGACACACTATCAGGCTTCGCCGTCACTCTCAGCGTCATCGACCTCTTCTGCTGCGTCGGCACTCTCCTCCGCGTCAGCTTCTTCATCAGATGCCGCACTGATCAAGGTTAGGGTGTCAATAGCGCCATCCTCATTCATTGTAAATGTAATTATGTCGCCTATCTGCAAATCAGAAGTATCCAATTCCTCTGTCTCTACACTTTCTATATCCTCTGTATCTGTGCTCTCAGCATCAGCATCCTCACCGTCCGCATCTTCGTCCGAAACATCTGCGTCAGCTTCCTCAGCATCCTCATCAGTAGTATCCGTTGCCTCCGAATCTGTGCCTTCTTCTGCGGTGTCTGTATCTGCTGCTTCTTCTTCCGTGCCAGTATCTTCAGCAGCGTCAGTATCTTCCTCAGCTTCCGCTTCCACAACCGTTATTGTTTTATAATCGATCAGCGAAACAGCAGTTATATCATCTGCAAAAGCTGCTTCTACCTCTTCTCCACTAAGAGTCAGTGTTACGATTGATTCATCAGATGTGTCTTCTTCCCAGTCTCCAACGGAGATCACAAGACTGCCGTCATCATTGATTGATTCAATCCGACCGGTCAATTCCTCCTCTTCCGTTTCCTCTACAATTACTACATCCGTGCTTTCACAGAGCCAGTCAAATTCCGTCTTGTTTGGCCTAAAATAACGGTTATATG
>JAJQFO010000067.1 GCA_021201095.1 Lachnospiraceae bacterium | reverse complement strand
TCCTGGGAAGCAGCCAGAAGGGGATTCTATGGCAGCGGAAGGCCCGATGGCAGGCGGCAGCGTTGACGCAGGCGGCCCGCCGAAGAATGGCCCGAAAGGTCCGGGAGGCCCAGGTGGACCAGGAGGTCCGGGGGGCCCTGCAGGTTCGGCGGCGGAGCTGCGGCCGATAGCGGTATCTGTGAAGCAGAAGGCAGATATTGTCGGTGTGAATGGTGAGATCTGCAAAGGCAGTGATATCTTCCGCATATCGAACCGGCGCATCTGCCCGGTAGCGGATGAGTTCCGGCAGATGAAGCTCGGGGCGCTGAAGTTTAACCTGTTTGTGCCTGCCCAGTATGACCCATCTCAAAAGTATCCGCTGGTGCTGTTCATCCATGACGCGGGACCCTGCGGAGACGATCCGATGCTGGCGCTCGCACAGGGAAACGGCGGCCTGATCTGGGCCTCACCCGAGGAACAGAAAAAGCATCCGTGCTTCGTTCTCTGTCCGCAGATTCCAAGAGGGATACGGCTGACGGATGATGACTTCGTGGCACATCCGGAGATTGAGACGATCAAGCGCATGATTGACCTGCTCGCGGAACAGTACAGCATCGATATGGACCGCATTTACACGACCGGCCAGTCGCAGGGCTGTATGGCATCCCTGGAGCTTGGGATCCGCTATCCGGAATTCTTCGCAGGATTTCTGCTGGTGGCGGGACAGTGGGATCCGGCCCGCAGCAGCGTGCTCTGGAATCAGAACATCTGGATCCTTGTATCAGAAGGCGACAAAAAAGCACTGCCCGGGATGAATGCCATCACCTCTGTGTTTGAAGAAAAGGGAGCCGTGATCGGCAGATACCGCTGGGACGCGAAAATGGATCCGCAGCTGCTTAACGAAGCGGCGGCAAAGGCGGCATCGGATTCGTACCGGATCCGCTATACCGTATTTGAAGGCAGCTCGGTAGTACCGCCGGAAAAGGAAGTAACCCCGGCGACGAATCACGTATGTACCTGGCCGGTAGCCTATGGCATTGAGGCGGTCAGAGACTGGCTTTTTACCAGCCGCAGGGAAAACAGACAGGGGTGATTACATGAAGCTGAAGGATCAGATTATCCGAAGAATCGACAGGCTGATGTATCGTACCTGGAATGAAGATCAGCCTGCCCGCACCTGGCACAGTGGTTTTTACCACCGCTATTTTGAAGGCTACCGTGAAAATACGACCGCTGATCAGGACGGAAAGCATAAAAAAGTGGAACGGTTTTATGCGGGATGCTATTACCTGGATCAGGAAAAAACGGCGGACTATATCGGAAAAAGAATTCTGTACGCCATCCTGCTTGCGGGAGCTGTTTATCTGTATTACGTATCCTGCTTTACCGAACAGCTGGCCGCGAATTACGCGACGGCGGTGTCGGTGCTCCAGTCTGTGGACATTTTCCTGTTTCTGTGGCTGGCCTACATCTATGTCTGCGGTCTGCTCGCTGGGAGAAAAATGATTTACAGCGAATACAAGGGCAGCCACATCCGCATGACGCAGGTCACTCTGGCCGGCAGCGTGTCACTGGCAGCTACAGCGGCGGCGAAGCTGATTTACGCGGTTTACGAACGTGCCCTGGATGTCCGCCATATTCAAAATGCGGCAATCCTCGTGGCAGCGGCGGGCTTCCTCTGGATGATACGCCTCGTTGAGATGAGAACGAAATACGAGGTAGAGGAAAGCAAACAGGCGGGCAAAGCCGGTATCGAGATCAGCTGACGAAAGGAAGGGATGAACATGTGGAAATACATTGTAAAAAGACTGTTATGGTCGATCGTTATTATGGTCGGCGCAGGAATTATCATTTTCCTGCTGACCTATTTCACTCCGGGAGATCCGGCTGCACAGCTGATCGGCTCCGACGCGAGCGCCGCTGACCTGGCTGCTCTGCGGGCAAAGCTGGGGATAGATAAGCCTTTCCTGCAGCAGCTTGTGACCTTCCTTTACAACTCATTCATCAAGTGGGACTGGGGCACCTCCTGGACCTACAACGAGCCAGTGATGTCTACCATCCTTTCGAGACTGCCGCGTACGGCGATCATCGGCGTCGGTCAGATGATCCTGACAGTGGCGATCGGCATTCCGCTGGGAATCTTCGCGGCACGGCATCAGGGACACTGGCAGGACTACGGTGTGCTGGGCGTCTGCATGGTTCTGGTATCTCTGCCGGATATGTGGGTAGCGCTGATGTTCGTATTGCTGTTTTCCCTTCAGCTTCACTGGCTTCCGGCATACGGAATCGGCGGACCGCAGTATTACATCCTTCCGATCGTATCCGGTGTCATGGGCGGCATCGCCGGACAGGCCAGACTGATGCGTTCCGGTATGCTGGAGGTTATTCATTCCGACTTTGTGACCACCGCGAGGGCAAAAGGGCAAAGTGAAGACCTGATTGTCCGCAAGCACATCCTGCCGAACGCGCTGATGCCGGTCATCACGATGCTCGGCGGCAGCCTGGCCCTGGTGGTATGCGGCTCCGCAATTGTGGAGAGACTGTTTTCCATCCCGGGCGTCGGACTCTATCTGCTCGATGGCATCAGCTACCGCGATTATCCGATCATCCGCGGCTGTACGTTGTTCTTCGCAACGTTTTCCGCACTGGTCTATCTGCTGTTGGATCTGGTCTATGCATGGATTGACCCGCGGATCAAGGCTCAGTATACATCCGGCAAAAAATCAGGGAGGTGAGCAGTATCATGGCTGAAAAAGATCTGAATTTAGAGAAAAAAGGCGGACATCACGGACCTCACGGGGAGGACCACGGACCGCACAAAAAGGGGCCGCATCATGGCGGGCATCACGGACGGCATTACAGCCCGGCCTTCAACAATTTCATGGAAACCTTCCGGCGGGTATTTATCAGTCCGAGCGCCAAGCTTGGCGGCGTCATGTTTCTGATTGTGGTACTGCTGCTGGTATTTGCACCGCTCATTGCACCTTATAAACCGACCGCGGTCGATCTGAAAAATACCTTCGCGACGCCGTCGCTTGCTCACCTGTGCGGGACGGATAAGCTGGGAAGAGATATTTTCTCAAGACTTCTCTACGGCGGCCGATATTCCCTGGCACTTGGCCTTACCGCCGCGATCGTAGGCTCGGTCGGCGGCGTAATAGTGGGAAGCATCGCGGGCTATTTCGGAGGAAAGGTAGAAGACCTGATCATGCGTTTCTGCGATATCTGGGGCGCACTTCCGGGCTCTCTGATGACTCTGCTTTTAGCGGCATCCTTCGGAGCAGGCCTCTGGCAGACGATCGTTTCTCTTTCCATCAGTGCCATTCCGAACGGTGCACGTATGACGAGAGGCCAGATCCTTGGCGAGAGAGGAAAAGAGTATGTGGAGGCGGCCGAATCCTTTAACTGCCCGAAGAGGGTGATTATGTTCCGCCATCTGCTGCCGAATGTCATCTCTCCGACGATTGTCAATACAACGATGAAGATCGGCGGTTCCATCACAATGGTTGCAGGCTTAAGCTACTTAGGACTTGGTATTCAGCCGCCGACACCGGAATGGGGCGCAATGCTCTCCGACGGCATCAGCTACATCAGCGCATATCCGCATATGGTGATTTTCCCGGGCATCGCGATTGCCATTTGCGTACTGTCCATCAACCTGATGGGCGACGGTCTGCGCGACGCACTGGATCCGAAGATGAGATCCTGATAAGGAGGACATACAATGGCTGAGAAAAATCAATTCCTCTCTGTCAGGGGAATCACAGTAGAATACACACAAGGGAAAAATATTGTACATGCGGTCAATGACGTATCCTTTGATCTGGAAAAAGGAAAAACGCTGGGACTTGTCGGGGAAACCGGCGCCGGTAAGACGACGATCGCCAAGACTATTTTAAGAATTCTCCCGGTACCTCCGGCCAGGTTTAAGGGCGGTGAGGTCTGGCTCGACGGAAAGAACCTGACGGCTCTGAGCGAGGAGGAGATGCGCAAGGTGCGCGGCAATCAGATCGCGATGATTTTCCAGGATCCGATGACGGCACTGAACCCGCTGATGACGGTAGGCGATCAGATCGTCGAGGTGTTGCAGATCCACAATCCTCATATGAAGATGGAAGAGGCGGTACAGCGCACCAAAGAGCTGCTGGAGATGGTAGGCATCGTGGGAGCGCGCTATAAAGAATATCCGCACCAGTTTTCCGGCGGAATGAAGCAGCGTGTGGTCATTGCCATGGCGCTGGCCTGCAGTCCGGACCTGATTCTGGCGGACGAGCCGACGACCGCCCTGGATGTGACGATCCAGGCACAGGTGCTGGATCTGATCAAAGAGCTTCAGACGAAGCAGAATACGTCTATGATCCTGATCACCCATGATCTGGGTGTGGTTGCGGAGACCTGCGACAGTGTAGCAGTCGTTTATGCGGGTGAGGTCGTTGAGTATGCGTCTAAGGAAGATCTGTTCCGCCGGACAAAGCATCCGTATACGAAAGGACTTTTCAACTCGATTCCGAGCCTGACCGGGGATGAGACCAGACTGACTCCGATCCCGGGGCTGCCGCCGGATCCGACCCATCTGCCGGAGGGCTGCCGGTTTGCGAAGCGGTGTCCCTATGCGACAAAGGCTTGTTTCCACACGGAGGTGCCGATGAAGGAGGTTGCTCCGGGCCACTATTGCAGATGTTTAAGAGAGACTGAGGAGGGTTAAAAAATGGCGGAACCGATTGTTGAGGTGCAAAACTTAAAAAAATACTTCCCCTGTCCCGGCGGCGCACAGAATCACGCAGTGGATGACGTGACCTTTACGATTAATAAGGGGCAGACCCTGGGAGTGGTCGGTGAGTCCGGCTGCGGAAAATCAACCCTGGGCAGGACAATTATCCGTCTGCAGGAGGCGACAGACGGGGTGATTAAGCTCAATGGCGAGGACATCACTCACGTAAAGGGGCATAAATTAAAACAGGTGCACGAGAAAATGCAGATCGTTTTCCAGGATCCGTATTCCAGTCTGAATCCCCGTATGACGATCGACACTGCGGTGACGGAGCCGATGAAATACGCCGGCCACTATACGAAAAAGCAGCTTCAGGAGGAGAGCGTTAAGCTGATGGATCTCGTCGGTATCGACGAGCGCCTGAGGAGATCCTATCCGCACGAGCTGGACGGAGGCCGCAGGCAGAGGGTCGTGATCGCCCGTGCGCTTGCATTGAATCCGGAATTCATCGTCTGTGATGAGCCGGTATCGGCACTGGATGTCTCGATCCAGGCACAGGTGCTGAACCTTCTGATGGATCTGCAGGATCAGATGAAGCTCTCTTATATGTTTGTAACTCATGATCTGTCTGTGGTACGCCTGATCTCGGATCATATAGTGGTCATGTACCTGGGGCAGATGGTAGAGAAGAGTCCAACAAAAGAGCTGTTTGTTCGTTCGCTGCATCCTTATACCAAAGCGCTTCTTTCCGCAATCCCGTCGACGGATCTGGATCATCCGATGCAGCGGATTCAGCTGAAGGGAGAGATTTCCAGTCCGATCAACCCGAAGCCGGGCTGCCGGTTTGCGGCGCGCTGCCCATACGCGACCGAGCGTTGCCAGGAGCCGCAGCAGCTGCGTGAGCTCTCTAAAGATCATTTTGTATCCTGCTGCCGCGCGGAGGAGATCAATAGTTAATTATTTGTAACTATTCAGGACAGTACCTCGCACTTGCTGCGAGGTACGTATGAAAGTACATAGCATGCGGGGGAAAGCCCCATCGCGAAGCGATTTTAAATGGGCTTTCCCCTCGTAACTGTGAAGGTACTGAACAGTTACAATTATTTTAGAATGAAGCGGCCTGACGGCGTTTCACATAAAAATTAAGGAGGAAAGTATCATGAAAACAATGACCAGAAAAAGAGTTCTGAAAAGCCTTTTGGCAGGTACTCTTGCAGTCGCAATGGGAAGCTTTGGCGTGACCGCGTTTGCGGAGGAGGCGGAAGAGTCTTCCTATGAGTGGGAGCTGCTGTCTTCAGTGACCGCAGATGAGTCCCGTACTTCCACCGCAAATTCGGATGAGAAGCTGGACTACATCACCATCGGACTTGGCACGGTGCCGTCTTCCATGGATCCGTACAGCTTCAACAAATCCAGTGAGATCACGGTAGAAGTATTTGAAACCCTGGTCGTAGCGACGGATGACGGCGACTTTGTCGGAATCATCGCAAAGGACTGGGCATACACGGATGATACAGAGACGGAGCTGGTCATGAATATTTATGAAGGCGTGACCGACTCGGATGGCAATGAGATTACGGCGGAGGATGTCGTGTTCAGCTTCCAGACCTACATCGATTCCGGAAATGCAAGAGACTTTGATGATCTTGATTACTGCGAGGCGACCGACACCTATCAGGTAACCTTCCACTTTAAGCAGAAGATGAGTTCCCTGGATGGATTTGACAACATTTTTGCAAGCACCTACATCGTAAGCCAGACAGCATACGAGAGCCACAATTTCAACGTAGATCCGATCGGCACCGGCCCGTACAAGATCACCAGCTATGAGGAAGGCGCTTCCTGCATCCTGGAGGCAAGAGATGATTACTGGCAGTCCGAGGAGAATCTGTATCAGAGCCAGAAGAGCAACGTACAGACGATCGAGTATCAGTTCATTCTGGATGATTCCATGAGACTGATCGCCCTAGAGTCCGGCACCATCGCTTACTGCGCAATCGATGACACCAGCCTGAGCCTTTTCGAGGAAGGCGGCGACTATGCAGATCAGTTTAACATTTACTGCTACGAGGATGCACAGGCACAGACCATTCTTCCGAATATGAGCAGCAATTCTCTGATGAGCGACATCAATATGCGCCTGGCTGTTTATTACGCACTGGATTCCGAGGCTTTTGCGGACGCACTCGGCAGCCGCGTATACTATCCGTGCACCGTTGACTGCGCACCGGTAGTCGGCGACTATCAGTCTGACTGGGATACCTGGGAGACCTACAACACCGTTTATGATCCGGAGCTTTCCGCGCAGTATCTGGCAGAGAGCGGCTACAACGGCGAGACTCTGAAGATCATCACCGAGGATAACTCTGAGAAAAATACCATTGCCGAGGTCGTACAGGCTTACCTTGAAATCGCCGGCATCAAGAGCGAGATCGTGACTCTGGATCATGCACTGATCGAGAACACGGCAGGCGATGCGACACAGTGGGATATCCTTATTTACAGCTCCGCTGATAAGGACTATGCTATTTCCAGATTCATGAAGACCTATGCAATCGCTCACGGCTATGCAGACGGCTACAACTTAAGCTTCTATGAGAACGATGAGTTCCAGGAGATGCTGACTACCGTGTTTAATGTAGATACCTACAGCGAGGAAGGCACGAACGAAATCATGCAGTACATCTATGACAATGCCCTTGGCTATGCCGGATGCTATGCCATCAAGGTAGGCGTGTACTCACCGGTAATGGCTGAGTTCTATACCGTGTCCGGTACGTCGAACTTCGTCATCGGCGCATGCGAGTATTATCTGGATCTGTAATAACAGGAGGATCTGAGAAAAGATTCGATTCACAGACGGTCTGAACCGGGGCTGTGGGCAGTCCTCTGAAGCGACCGTTATAACAGGCAGGGATTGTTTTCTAAGGGCGATCATGTCTGAGTGAAAAATCATATTCCGGGGAGAGCCGATGAAAACCGGCAGTTTTCCCCGGAATATTTTGAAAAAGCCGTAACTGTTCAGGAACGGACTTTGCACTTGCTGTGAAGATCATGTGAAACTATATAGAAAAACTGGATGACAGAGTTTTCGACTGCGCATGATTTCATGTGTTACAAAAAAGTATAAGTATGTGGAGGCATTTGAATGGAAAAACTACAGCTACAGGCCGGCGCCGGAAAAGCATACCTGGAATACCCGGAGGAGATTTTTCCGACACCGTTTGAAAATTTTACCGGGGTTCATGATTCTCCTGCGGTAAGAGTTCTCGTATTAGACTATGGAAAAAGAATCACCGTAATTAACATTGAAAGCGTCAATCTTTTCGGCGACGCGCGGGAGAAGGTTGTAAACGCGGTGGCGGAAATTACGAAGGTGGATCCGGAGGATGTCTGGTATCACTCTTCGCATGTGCTTTCTACCCCGCATGTCTGGTCGCTGACCTCTAAAATGCCTCCCCGCACAGAGGCGGATACGGCAAAAATTAAGATGCTTCATGAGCTGACGCTTGCGGCTGCCAAAAAAGCGGCTGAGGATGCGGTACAGTCTCTGAAGGAAGCCAGATACGGATTTGGCAAGGGCTACTGCGCGGCAAACGCCAACCGCAACATCTGCACAGAAAAGGGATGGACGGTCAGTGTCAATGATGAAGGACCGGTGGATCATGAAGTGCCCATTATCCGGATCGACGATACCGAAAACGAGCCGATCGCTGTTTTATTTTTCTTTAATGCGCAGCCGGCCGTGCTGGATCAGACGCGAAATGCAGACGGAACCCATCTGATCTCCGGAGATATCGCCGGATACTCCGCGGCTTTTGTGGAGCAGGAATATCCGAATGCTGTGGCAATGTACTGCACGGGAGCGGGCGGCGACGAAAGTCCTTATCTGCGCGGTCAGTACACGATGACCGGCAGAGGCGGACGGATCATTGAAAAAGATTTGCATGAAAAAACGTTCCTGCTCTGCGAACTGCTCGGGGAACGCCTCGGCATGCAGGTCGTCATGGCGGCGGAGCGCATTCAGTGTAAGGAAATGGACGGACCGCTGCAGATTGTGCGCCGGGTGTTTACCTATGACGGACAGGAAATCGGAAATACCAGGGAGCCGCAGAAGGAATACGAGTTCAAACCGGAAGGAGAGCGGACGATGGAGTTCTCGGTATTGCAGATCGGAGACATTGCCGTCGTGGGTCTGATTCCGGAAATCTGCGCCCGGACAGAAATTGCATTGCGTACAACGTCTCCCTTCCAGAATGTGGCCGTGCAGACCTTTACCGGCAGCGGCCCGATTGAGTCCGGCAACGGAAAATACCTGGGTGAGAGCGATTATTACGATAAAATCACCATGCAGGCCGTCAGCTCAGCCTACGCAAAGGGCACGGCCGAGCGGCTTGTCAAAGATATCCAGAAGGTCATGGAAGAGATGAAGGAGCAGCCAGCATCGGTGCTTCACATCACAACCGTAACCGAGCCGTCCTATGACGGTCAGCGTGTCTGCGGAGCCATCGTGGAGTATGACCGCGCGCTGGATGCCAGCCAGGTTGACAAAGAAATGTTTGCGTTCACGGAAGCGCCGATCCTCGACTGCTATGTAAGCGACAAGCCAGATTTCAACGCAGAGAAGGCAGATGGAAACTATGTGATCTTCCGGCTCTCCAGCGAAGATGAGAGCAGCCGCCTCATGCAGAAGGTGTACATCCAGAATCGCGGCCCGAAAGGCGGCCCCGGCGGTGGTCCGGGAGGTCCAGGAGGTCCGGGAGGCCCAGGAGGTCCAGGAGGTCCAGGAGCAGGTCCTGCAGGCGGTCCGGGAGGCCCAGGCGGCCCGGCAGGAGGTCCGGGAGGTCCGGGAGGCCCGGCAGGCGGCCCAGGAGGTCCGGGAGGCGGCCCGGGAGGCCCTGGAGGGGGTCCGGCAGGCGGTCCGGGAGGTCCCAGCGGTCCGCGAGGTCCAAGCGGCCCGGGAGGTCCAGGGGCCACAGGAGATCCGGGAGGC
>JAJQFO010000070.1 GCA_021201095.1 Lachnospiraceae bacterium | reverse complement strand
ATTTTATCGAAGTTGCCAGAGAAGGCAGCATTACCGGTGCGGCCAGGACGCTGCACATTTCCCAGCCTACTTTGTCGAAACAGCTCAAGGAGCTGGAGGCTGAGCTTGGATGCAAGCTGTTTGTCCGGGGAAATTATAACGTGCACCTGACGGAAGAAGGGATTTTGCTGCGCAAACGCGCGGAAGATATTCTGGACATGGCGGACAAGACGGTGGGAGAATTTCAGTCTCTGAATGATGTGACAGGCGGCGACGTGCGGATCGGCTGCGCCGAATCCTGGCTGATCCACCACCTGGCCAGTACGATCAAGGATTTTCGTCAGCAGTATCCGGGGCTGCGCTTCCACATCACCAGCGGAGACACCCGCGTGGTGGTAAATGATCTGGAACAGGGACTCTCCGACTTCGCTGTTATTGTAGAACCGCCCGACCTCTCAAAATATAATTATCTTTCCCTGCCGGGCGGCGATACCTGGGGGCTTTTGATGCGGACAGATCAACCTCTGGCACAGAAGGCCGAGATCCATCTGGAGGATCTGCAGGGTCTCCCGCTCATCATTTCCCCTCAGGCCATCCGCACTGACCTTCCAAGATGGTGCGGCGAGGCGGCTGATCAGCTGAATATCATCGGAACCATCAACCTGTTTTATAATGGCACTGTATTTGTAAAGGAAGGACTGGGATGCCTGCTGGTCTTTGACCGCCTGGCAGATGTCAGCCCTGAAAATGGCCTGTGTTTTCGGCCGCTTTCACCAAGGCTGGAGACAAGGATGTATATCATCTGGAAGAAGTATCAGGTCTTTACGCCGATTGCGGAGAGGCTGATTGATCTGCTAAAAGAGCGGTTTGCCGAATAACAGAATCGCCAGATTCCGGAGATTATAGGCGCTGGACATCCAGCGGATGTCCGTTTAGTCCTCGTTGGGTTATGTTCACAATCTCCGATTGTGGGGTGCAGTACGTCCACGATCTCGGATTGTGAATGCGGGATTTTCGTCGACCGAAGTGAAACAGAGAACATTTTTCCCATAATACTTCCAAAAAAGTGTGGGACATTTCTGCGGTTTCGTCCGTCTAATGTATGAAAGGAGGAAACGAGCATGGAAGAATTAGCTGAGCTGGCCAAAAGAGCGGCCGGGAAGGATGCTGACGCGTTTACAGCCCTGATGCAGTCGCAGATGCAGAATATGTATAAGACGGCGCGCGCGATTCTGTCAAATGAGGCCGACATCGCCGATGCGATTTCCGAGACCATTCTCACCTGCTGGGAAAAACTGGGGCAGCTGAATGACCCAGCCTGGTTCCGCACATGGATGACGCGGATTCTGGTCAATAAATGCAATGACCTGATCCGGCAGGGAAAACATCTGTGTATGCCGGGAGATGTTCCGGAAATATCCGCGGCGGATTCCGGATTTACAAATGCCGAATGGAATGAGGCGCTGAACATGCTGGATGAAAAATACCGTCTGGTGCTGATGCTGTATTATGTGGAAGGCTACAAAACCAGTGAGATCAGCGCTATTCTGGAGGTAACCGAAAGTACGGTGCGCACACAGCTGACCAGGGGACGTGAAAAGCTGGCACAGGCTGTTACAGGTAAAAAGCGGAAGGCCGCGCATCAGGAATCGTCTGGCGGAGGTGCTGAGCGTCAGTGGCGCTCGTTAAGCACCGAACGGAGCGATAGCGGAGAGGCGGCGGCCTGCGGCCTGCATCAAAACCCGATGAAGGGCAAGTCAAATACCCCGATGCAAGCATACGGGGCATCAAATTTGTAACGATGCAAGCATCGGGGTATTTGACCCTCGCGGCAGTCGCCAAATATCCGTGCAAGCACGGCTACTTGGCTCGTTGCTTCGCGGGAATAAAGGAGGCGGATGAGATTATGAAAGAAATAAAAACAGATCGCCGGCAGACGGATGATGAGCAAAAGAATTCCGAAAAAGTCTCCGGGATGGAACTGGATCCCGGTGAAATCATTGAAATACTGCGGGAGGATATTGAGATTCCGGAAGCTGTAAAGCAGAAAGCAAATGCGGCTTTTTCCAAAGTATATCAGGAAACAGAAGCGAATGCGGCTTTTTCCAGAATACAGCAGAAAGCGGAAGCGACCGCATCTTCCAGGAGACCGGAGAAAGTCAGGGATGAAAAAGAACATGTGCGTGAGAAAGAATCCATGTATGAGGACGAACTCATGTTGGAAAACCACGAAAGAAAAGAAAACTCTTTGCGCGGGAACTCCCCGGGCGGAAGCATTTCAGGCAACAGGTCAGGCGAGCAGACACAAAAAAGCAGCAGACGCTCTGGCGCTGGAAATAGAAGCACCCGCAAACGCGCACTGGCCGTCGGAATTGCGGCGGCATGCGCAGTGATGGTCTGCGGTGTCGGCGCGGTGGCCGCATACCGGCAGTGGAGCCGCTCTGTAGAAAAGGGAATGCAGGCGAATGAAAATCAGCTCGCCGACATGGAAGCTGAACAGATGCTGTCCGTATCCGGAGCGTCCGTGACTGACCAGGGCGTGACGATTACATCCGAAGAATCCATTGTGGACAGTCATTACGCCTATCTCGTATTCAAAGTAGATGGCTATCCCCTGGAAGAGGGCGCGCAGCCGGAATTTACAGATGTGGATGTGAGCGCATCCGACGGAAAAGACCTGTATCTGGAAGGAAGCGGAGCTACTTCCTGCAGATTCTATAACGGTCTGATTGTCGGCGAAAACGGAAAAGCTGTAAATGCGGATGGCAGTGAAATAAAAACGGATGCGGACGGCAACTGGCTGCTGCAGTATGTACAGGACGACGGGAGCCTGGAATACTGTATTACCCTTTATTCCACAGAAGAAGGCGCATTTATCGGAAGAGACCTGCACATTGAATTCCAGGGGCTGGGTTCCTATATAGAAAATTCCGAGGAGGAAATCAGATCAGACATTGGCGGTATATGGAGCTTTGATCTGACTCTGTCCGGATCCCCCAACACAACCACCTTCGATCTGGAGGCGGAGCTTGGGGACAGCGGCGCGACCGTGATCCAGGCTGTTCTCTCGCCGCTTTCCGCGACCATCTACTATGAATTCCCTTATTCCGAATACACAGTAGAAGCTGAGGATGAAAATGGACTGACAAGAATCACCACTCTGTTTGAAGAGGCGCCGGCATTTCTCGGCTTCCGCATGAAGGACGGCACAGATATCCGTTATCTGACCGGCGGAGGATCCCACGGCTATGATAACGACATGAATGATACCGGGAATGGCGAAAAAACCTTTTATCGTGTAATACAGGGCTATGGACGCGTCATTGATGTGGATGAGATCGAGAGTCTGCTATTCCTGAAATCCTATCCGGAGGAATCGGAGGATGGGGAAGAGATCCTCACGGATGAAAATCTGTATATTGTATCGCTGCAATAAAAGACAAAACCTCGATGCAAGCATCGGGGTTTTGTCTACGCTTCGCTCCGGTTCAGCACTTAACGGTCCTGCGCGCCCTTATGGCTCCGGCTGCCTGGCTCATTGCTTCGCAAGAATAAACCGTATAGCCATTACCATATTTCATTTCTGTCATTTTAGGTTGCATTAAGATCGTTCTTCGGATATACTATAAACTAGCTGATTTAGAAATACAGCATGAAAAATCGCGTTTGCTGCCTTACGCCCGGACATACAACCGGAATATTGTTAAATGACCTTTTATATAAAATATGCTAAAGTCCCATTAAAGGAAGGTGTTCTCATGCCATTACTCAAAGAGCAGATTTACACTGAAGATGATTACTGGAATCTCCCGGAAAACGTCCGTGCAGAGCTGATTGACGGGAAGATTTACTATATGTCCGCTCCCAGCCGGATCCATCAGGAAATACTCAGCAATTTATTCACTGAAATCAAACTCCACATCCGGTCAAAGCACGGCTCCTGCCGGGTTTATCCTGCCCCTTTCGCAGTTAAATTACGTAAAGACAAGGATAACACAGTTGAGCCGGATATTACGGTTGTTTGCGACCGCTCTAAACTTACAGAAAAAGGCTGCACCGGCGCACCGGACTGGATCATTGAGATTGTCTCGCCTGGTACCTCAAGCCATGATTACGTGCGTAAACTAAATCTTTACGCAGATGCAGGGGTTCGTGAGTACTGGATTATCGACCCGGCAAGAGAAAGTATTTTCGTGTATCATCTGGAGCAAACACGTTTTAATGCCGCTGCATACACGTTCTGTGACAAGATTCCGGTGAGCATATTTAATGATCTCATAATCGATTTTGCAGAACTGATTGCTGATATCCCGGCAAATGAATAAATCCGCTCCAAAAATATCAGATTCCCGTGCTGATTGCTGAAAAAGCGGTTTTCTGAGATTCAGAAAACCGCTTTTTAATGATGCACAGAGCCGGGTAAGGAATTTTGCGGCTAAAGTCGCACCCGGCTCGCGCAGCGGATAGGGGAGAAAGGCGTTCCCCTATCCGATTGATGTGTCGCCTTATTCATATCCTCCAGGCCGCGGCCTGCTCATCTGCAGCACCGCGCCGCCTCATTCATATTCCCCCAGCCACCGCAGGCTCGTCTCGGGCACTGCAACGCCTTTTTTCAGACTCTCCGGTACGTCCAGAATCCGCTGGTTCCTGCTGCCGCGAAAGTTCAGCTCGAGGCTTCTCTCTTTCATCAGAAAGGGGCCGTCGACCAGCACATCAATCGTTTCCAGAAGCTGGCGCTGCTCCCCGGTCCCTTTCAGGATCTCTTCAAAGAGGAAGCCCGTGTAGACCGCGATTTCATACCCATCCGCTTTCAGCAGCCTGCCAAGTCTGGCGAACTCTCCCGCCTGCGCAAATGGCTCCCCGCCGGAAAACGTGACTCCGCGGACGAGCGGATTTTGCCGGACGATTTCAGCGACTGCCTCCGGCTCCATCGGCGTGCCGGTGCCGAAAGGCCAGGTCTCCGGGTTCTGGCAGCCGGGACAATGGTGCGGACAGCCCTGACAGAAAATCGTCGTGCGAATCCCCGGGCCGTCCACGATGCTGTCGCTGACAATGCCGGCAAGGTCAAGCATGGGTTACTCCGTGCTTCACTCTGTCACGCTCTTCGGCACGCTTTGCGTCATTCCACTTGTCCATCGTTCCCACCAGGTAGCCCGTGATGCGCCGAATCCGCTCAAAGCCGACTCCCTGCCCCATTTTCTCTTCTACGTTCACTTTTACTGACATTGTCGTATTCTCCTTTCCTTTCTATGATTTTAGCCTGAGTATCACTACATTGCTGTTACTCTATCCCCTGAAATGCCGGCATCTCCGGGTACATCTTTTTCAGCTCGTCGATCCGCTCCGGGGCGATGGATTCGCCCTCGCGGCGGCCGCAGCGCGGGCACACATCTCCGATTACGCCCACGTAGCCGCAGATAGGATCGCGATCTACCGGATGGTTGATGCTGCCGTAGCCGACGCCGCAGTCATGCATCCAGCGCACGACTGTCTCAAAAGCCTCTACGTTTTTCGTTGTATCGCCGTCCAGCTCCACATAGCTGATATGCCCGGCGTTGCAGAGTGCATGATACGGTGCTTCCAGCCTTATTTTATCATAAGCAGAGATCGGATACCAGACCGGAATGTGGAAACTGTTTGTATAATATTCCCGGTCGGTAACTCCCGGAATCCTGCCGTAGCGCTTCTGGTCAATCCGGATGAACCGTCCGGAAAGCCCCTCCGCCGGGGTCGCCAGAAGTGTAACATTCATCTTCAGCTCCTGCGACTTCCGATCACAGAAATCGCGCATATGCCCAATGATCGCCAGACCCTTTTCCTGCATTTCTTCACTCTCGCCGTGATGGTGTCCGTAAAGTGCCGTGAGGGTTTCCGCAAGACCGATAAATCCAATCGACAGCGTCCCGTGCTTCAAAACCTCCCGGATGCTGTCTCTCGGACCAAGCTTATCGGAGTCCAGCCAGATGCCCTGCCCCATCAGGAACGGGAAATTGTAGACACATTTTTCTGCCTGTATTTCAAAACGATCCAGCAGCTGCTGCATCGTCAGCTCCAGCAGCTGATCCAGTTTCTCATAAAAAACTTTTTCATCCTTCTCACTCTCAATCGCCAGCCGCGGCAGGTTAATCGACGTAAAGGAAAGATTACCGCGCGAATACGCGATCTCCCGCGTCGGATCGTAGACATTTCCCATGACACGGGTGCGGCAGCCCATGGTCGCCACCTCGGTCTCCGGGTGGCCCGGCTTATAGTACTTAATATTGTACGGTGCATCCAGGAAGACAAAATTCGGGAACAGCCGCTTTGCGCTGACCTTGCAGCTTAAGCGGAACAAGTCGTAGTTCGGATCGCCTTCGTTGTAATTCACGCCCTCTTTGACCTTAAAAATATGGATCGGGAAAATACAGGTCTCCCCATGTCCGAGCCCCGCGTCCAGCGCCAGCAGCACGTTGCGGATCGCCATCCGGCCCTCCGGCGTGGTGTCCGTGCCATAATTGATCGATGAAAACGGCGTCTGCGCGCCTGCCCGGGAGTGCATGGTGTTCAGGTTGTGCACAAAGCCTTCCATGGCCTGATAGGTATCTCGGTTCGTTGCACGAAGTGCTCTCTTGCGTGCCCGGCTCGTCGCCCAGATGGCATCCTCGGCCGACAAAGACATCTGCTTCTGAATCGCTTCCGCCACAGCCTGATCAAATTCCGGACGATTTTCCAGCCGCAATGTCTCACCGGCAGCTTCCTCCGCACTCTTCAGCGCAGCCTTCACCGCGTCCAGGGCGTCATCCAGATCCTGCAGATCCTCAACCGCCAGCGCAAGCATCCGGGTAAACTCTTTACGGAATGTCTTTATAATGCCCTCAGCCATCGCATAGTCAAAATTCGGAATCGACTGTCCCCCGTGCTGGTCATTCTGGTTCGACTGGATGGCGATCGCCGCCAGCGCGGCATAGCTCTGGATGCTCTGCGGCTCCCGCAGATAGCCGTGCCCGGTTGAAAATCCACCGTGAAACAGCTTCAGAATATCGATCTGGCA
Source organism: Lachnospiraceae bacterium (assembly GCA_021201095.1). Taxonomy (GTDB): domain Bacteria; phylum Bacillota; class Clostridia; order Lachnospirales; family Lachnospiraceae; genus Choladousia. The sequence continues at coordinate 2,709 of JAJQFO010000070.1, read as the reverse complement.
GCAGGTCGTGGTCAGGGAATAAAAATCAAAATCGTGAATATGAATATCCCCTTCCCGGTAAGCCTTCGCATGCTCCGGACGCAGCAGATAAAGCTCATTGTAGGCCTTCGCCCCCGCGCTTCCGATCTGCAGCATGCTGCCCATAGCCGTATTCCCGTCGATGTTGGCATTGTCCCGCTTCATATCGCTGATCAGCGCGTCAATATTCGTAATCTCATCGATGGTCTTCATCAGAGAAGTATTGGCTTCCCGCGCGCGGGTCCGATTCGCACGATAAAGAATATATGCCTTCGCCGAGGCACCGAAGCCATGGTTCATCAGCTGCCGCTCCACCATGTCCTGAATATTCTCAATCGTCGGAGACTCATCATGATACATAGCCTCCAGCTCCCGCTGAACGTCATTGGCCACCCGGGCCGCATCCGAGGCGTCCCCCTCCTTCGTCTCCAGCAGCGACTTCAGAATCGCCGCCGCGATCTTATTCTGCTCATAAAGGACGACCCGGCCGTCCCGTTTAATTATGCTGTGAATCATTGAAAAAATCCTTCCTGCCCCTGTCTGCTCCTGTCGGCAAGCATGTCGGTGCAAAACTATATCTTGTGTTTTTGGACTGTGAACGAGCTATATTTTGTCATATAGAGAGGCATTTGTCAAGAGAAGATTCCTAATGTATAAAATAAGGTGCATGAGACGCCCTGACAAAAATTGATCCCAATGAATATACAAGTATGTGCCAGTGAACTGAACTTCAAGTAAATCTCCGGGAAAATTTCCCTGCAGTCATGACTTTGGTGCTCTTATCACTTCTGGCATGCCTGATACCCATTGTCTGGCTACACCCGAAAACATTTTGAAGCAATCTTTCCTGCGGACAAAATTTCTATCAACTAACAATAGATTTTCCCTGGTTATTGTGTTATGATGGGCGCATGGAGGTGATGCGAGTCTATGGAAACAGAAACTACGCTTTCAGAAAGCATTCGCATTACAAAAGATAAAGCCAGGTTGGATGCCGCGTGCAAACGGATTCTTTCAGAAAAAATCATTCTTGCCTGGATTATGAAAAGCTGCGTGGCGGAATTCAGAGACATACCTGTCAGAGAAATTGCTGACAGGTACATAGAGGGAACTCCGGAGGTCTCTGAAGTCCCGGTTATGCCGGATGAGGTAAAATCATCCAGAATTACAGGTTCGAACACAGAAGATAAAACAATCAACGAGGGGACAATATACTATGATATCCGTTTTTGTGCGGCTGCACCACGTTCCGGTGAAACAATCCGGCTGATACTGAACGTAGAAGCACAAAATAATTTCTATCCCGGATACTCATTGGTCACAAGAGCTATTTATTATTGCAGCAGAATGGTCTCATCCCAATATGGAACCGAGTTTACAGATTCTCACTATGAGAACATCAAAAAGGTTTACAGCATTTGGATTTGTATGAATCCGCCAGAGGAACGTCACAACAGTATAAGCGGCTATAGCATAAAGGAGGAAAATCTGATTGGCAATGTAAAAGAAGCCGTGGAACACTACGACCTGATGACCGCCGTCATGATCTGCCTTGGCAGTGAGGATGACGAAAACTACAGTGGCATTCTGAAACTTCTTGATGTTTTGTTTTCAAAAGAACTTAGTCAGGATGAAAAGCGCAAAGTATTGCAGGAAGATTTTGATATTCCAATGACTCATTCAATCGAAAGGGGGATTTCGTCAATGTGTAATCTCAGTGAAGGTTTATGGCAGAGTGCCATGGAAAAAGGATGGTCAGAAGGCATGAAAAAAGGCTTAGCAGAAGGCATGGAAAAAGGCATGGAAAAAGGCATGGAAAAAGGCATGGAAAAAGGCATAGCCGAAGGTGCCGAAAAAAATCTGCTTGAGAATATCCGCAGTCTCATGGCGACAATGAAAATAACTGCAGAACAGGCAATGGCAGCCCTTAGAATACCTGAATCTAAATGGGCCGGATATGCCGCAAAGCTATAATTTCTCCAGTGAACCAAATTGAGGGGAATCATATGCTTCAGAATTTATATGAGAAATACCAAAAATTACAGGACTACTTAAAAAACCTGGGAAGCGTCGCCGTTGCTTTTTCCGGCGGCGTGGATTCTACATTTTTGCTGTATGCGGCGCAGGAAGCGTTGAAAGATCAGGTGATTGCGGTAACGGCCTCCTCCTGCTCTTTTCCCAAAAGAGAACTGGAAGAGGCGGAAAATTTTTGCCAGGAGCATCGCGTGCGGCACTTTGTTGTCGCCTCGGAAGAGCTGGAAATCGAAGGATTCCGGCAAAACCCGAAGAACCGCTGCTATCTGTGCAAACACGCACTGTTTGAAAAAATTCTTGCCCTGGCAGGGGAAAACCACATTGCGGCTGTCGCCGAGGGATCTAATATGGATGACAATGGGGATTACCGTCCGGGTATGCTTGCCGTAAAAGAGCTGGGGATCGTCAGCCCGCTGCAGTATGCAGAGCTTAGCAAAGAGGAAATCCGCAGCCTGTCCAGAGAATTTGGTCTTCCTACATGGGAGAAGCCATCCTTCGCCTGCCTTGCTTCGCGTTTCGCATATGGAGAAACGATCAGTGAAGAAAAGCTGCAGATGGTAGATAAAGCAGAACAGCTTTTACTGGATCTGGGCTTCCGGGAGCTGCGTGTACGGGTCCATGGAAACATCGCCCGGATTGAAATCCTGCCGCAGGAAT
>JAJQFO010000346.1:43582-47323 GCA_021201095.1 Lachnospiraceae bacterium | reverse complement strand
TCATTCTGTCAGATACTGTGTCATGACATATCCTTCTATCGTACTGCCTGAGGAATCAATGTACGTAATCCGCGACCAGCCGTCGTCCAGATTTTCCAGAACCTCGACCTGCGACCCGGCCACCAGAGACCCCAGCTTCGTGCTCTCGGCAGACGCCTCACTACGCACATTTACACCAGTTGTCGTCTTCATCGTCCCAATCGTCCCTTCGCTGTCCGAATCTTCCGAGTCATCCGAAGAATCATCACCGGAGGAAGTATCTGAAGAGTCCGTATCTGACGAAATAGACTCTATATATTTCGCAAGATCCTCGTCAGCAGCACAGCGCTCCGACAACGTATTATTAACATCATCGATCAACGCCTGCACGTCCGAATCTGTCTGGCGTTCCAGAATATATTCCGTAATCTCCGTGGTATAGCTTTCACTCGGAAGAACCAGCAGTGTCCCATCCGAATCCGGCTGCATATACATCTGCCGCAGTGTCGGAGCCTCGGTCTCGATCCCGTTCAGTTTCATTTCCATATAAACATAAACGACATACGAGCCATCCGTAACGCCATTTTTAGAATAAGTAATAATATCGTCATACGACTCGACAGCCTTATCGGTCGCTTCCACTGTAGCACGCGCGGTCTCGTCAAATGTCGTCCCGCATATCTCCTCCAGCGTATCAAAATCGAGGTCGCCGACCGCCGTCCAGTATTTCTCTGCCAGAGCCAGCACGTCCGCCTGATCTTTCACCAGTGCTTCTACTGTTTCGCTGGAGGAATCAGCGCTATCCGTCTGCGCCTCCGTCTCCTGCACCGTGTTATCGTTCTTAGAACTGCCCGAGCCAATATGAGTCACAAGCCTGATAGCAAAAAACGCTATTATAATAAGAAGAATCACCGCAAGTCCCAGCAAAATATAGCGGAGATTATCTGAAATCCACTCCCTGATGTTATCCAACATATTCCTATGCCCTCCCTGTCCGTCTGCACTCGTCTCTTAAGCGTATTTCCTCAGGAAATTCCTTTTCCAAGAAATCTGCCAGAATGATACAACTTTTCTGACAATTCAAGTGCTTTCTCGGATCTCTTTTGTATTTTTGAGACAACAGCACATAAACTATATATAAGTTTAGCATATTTACATAAATATGTAAACACTCATTTCTTAAGGAAATATAAATTTTAGTTCAGAAAACAGTTGAAAATTACAGACGAATAAGGTAGAATAAAACAGATCACGCGATTCAGGAAAACATGAATCGACTTTTTGATGTAAACGGTTGTGAGCCGTTTATGATTTTTATTCAGGAGGAGACGACGACATGATAGTAGCAGGCGATTTCAGAAACGGTGTCACGATCGAAATGGATGGCAACATTTATCAGATCATTGAATTCCAGCATGTAAAGCCAGGCAAGGGAGCGGCATTCGTCAGAACGAAATTAAAAAACATCATCAGCGGCGGCGTAGTGGAGAAATCCTTCCGTCCGACGGAAAAATTTCCTACAGCACGTATTGACCGGGTTGAAATGCAGTACCTTTACGCAGACGGAGATCTGTTTTATTTTATGAATACAGAGACCTACGACCAGATCGGTCTTAATAAGGATACGATCGGCGACGCTCTTAAGTTTGTCAAGGAAAATGAGCTGGTCAAGGTTTGTTCCCACAATGGAAATGTATTCGCGGTAGAGCCTCCGCTTTTTGTGGAGCTTGAAGTCACTGAGACCGAGCCGGGACTCAAGGGCGACACTGCTACCGGTGCTTCTAAACCGGCCACTGTTGAGACTGGAGCGGTTGTATATGTTCCGCTTTTTGTAAACACCGGCGATAAGCTGAAAATCGATACCCGGACAGGTGAATACCTTTCCCGCGTATAAACACTTTGGACAGACACCGCGCCCGTCAATCAGGCAGGAAGCGGCGCAAATTTCTGTATTTCCGGCATGCGGACGCATGCATCTGTCAACCGCACGATACTGGCACAGTATTGTGCGGTTTTTTTCATTTCTTAATTCCAAAACACAATTTTGTAATTTTACGGTTTTGGAAAATATTTCATTTATTAAGTATTTTATACTTGCTATGTGTGATTTTCTGTGTTATAATGCTCCGTGCATCAGGCGAATAACAACGATCAACAACCCATTTTCTGAACCGCCAACCAGCATGCGGACGGCGGCAGCTTATCAGATCTACCTTCAAATTTTTTTCAAAGATTTTACTGAAATTTTCAGGATACCTTTTTGCACATGCCAAATCAGCCGTGCAAATAACGAAGCAACAGAAAGGTGGTAATACTTGAATTATAGTATGTTCATAGAACAGATTACAAAAATAATCGAACGCCGGCTCGACCATCGGGCGCAGATCCAGATCAGCCGGATTCAGAAGGTAAACAAACCGCCGACAGACGGCATGACGATCCTGCTTCCCGGTGAAAACACTGCACCTGCCATTTATCTCGACTCCTTTTACCAGGAATATCTTCTGGGTATTGATCTGGATACGATTGCAGAGGAAATTCTGGACTTTCACCTCAACAATCGCAGGACAGGCACCTTCGATCTGTCTTTTTACATGAATTTTGACCTGGCACGCAAAAACATCGTCTGCCGTGTGATTAATTACGAAGCAAACCGGGTCCTGTTATGCACCATTCCGCATCAACGGTTTCTGGATCTGGCCATCATCTATTATTACCGGATGGATGACAGCGTTTTCGGCAGATCCAGCATCCTTGTGCGAAATGCGCATACGGAAATGTGGGGCATCAGCCAGGAGCGGCTGCATACCATCGCATTGACAAACACCCGGCGTCTGCTCCCCTTCCGGCTCGATTCAATGGATGATTTTCTTTGTGAAAGAATACCAGGCTACACATGCTTCATGCCGGAAGTCAGCCGCCCTCCTCTTTACATTCTTACGAATGAAGACTTCAGCTTCGGCGCGGTCAATATCATATTTGATGATGTTCTGGAGCGGATCAGTCAAGAAACTTGCGAAAACTATTATGTCCTGCCAAGCAGCATTCACGAATGTCTGATCCTGCCCTTCGGCACTTGTGACGACGAGCTCGGATGGGAAACCATACAGGATATCGTAAAGGAAATCAACGAAAACTATGTCAGCCCGGAGGAAATCCTGGGGAATCATATCTACAAGTATACCAGAGACTCTCACAGACTGCAGATCGTTTCTGCACAGATATAAGGCAGAAAACGTTCTGTATAATCGGATAGAGGAGCATTTTTCGCCCCCTGTCCGCCGCACCGGCCGCGTATTGCGTATGCTATAAAGTTCCTTACACGGCCGTGTGCAATCGAGCAGGGAGACTTGTCCCTACTCGCTGCGCGGGGGCGCGTGTGGCGCAAGCCACAAAACACCTTTCGCGCCCCCTGTGCAATCGGATAGGGGGAGTACTTTTCCCCCTATCCGCCTGCGCGGGGCGCGGGCAGCAAAGCTGCCAAAATTCCTTTCGCGCCCCTGTGCATCATAAAAAAACTCCGGCAGGTATCCTATCCTGCCGGAGTCTGTCACGCACCTGAAGGGAGTCGAACCCCTGACACGTGGTACCGGAAACCACTGCTCTATCCTCTGAGCTACAGGTGCATGTACGCCGAAATGAAAGCCAAATGTCCATCACTTACGCGCGAATGTTATACTAACACATTCGGAGCAAATTGTAAAGTAAAAAAATGTTTTACAGCTAAAAGAAAATTATCTATAATGTGACCAGAAGAAATTT
>JAJQFO010000346.1:2117-43482 GCA_021201095.1 Lachnospiraceae bacterium | reverse complement strand
GCGGCGCTTGCGCCGGGAAATTTCGATGGTCAACGAGCAACGCAGTTGCGAGTAAGAAGAAATTTGCAGCGCTTGCGCCAGAAAATTTCGATGGTCAACGAGCAACGCAGTTGCGAGTAAGAAGAAATTTGCGGCGCTTGCGCCGGGAAATTTCGATGGTCAACGAGCAACGCAGTTGCGAGTAAAAAGAAATTTATAAAGGGGACTCTATTATGATCATAAAAAATGGCCTTCTTATTTCACCAGCTACCAAAGAAATGTATCCAGCAGATCTGATTATAACAGGCGATCATGTTACGGACATTCGTCCGGCCGGATCGAGCAGTTGTAAGACTGACTGTGAGACAATTCTCGATGCTTCCGGCTGCGTAATCGCCCCCGGACTGATTGACGTGCACGTACATTTTCGTGATCCCGGCTATACGCATAAGGAGGATCTTCACACGGGCGCACGGGCGGCAGCTGCCGGAGGTTTTACCACAGTAGTCTGCATGGCAAATACCAATCCTCCGGTTGATAATCTGGAAACCTTATCCGATCTGATTTTTCGGGCAGAAAAAGAAGCCGTCCGGATTCGGTTTACCGCATCTGTTACAAAAAAGCTTCTGGGAAAAGAACTGACCGATTTTGAATCTCTGGCGGAGGCAGGCGCATGCGGCTTTACTGACGACGGCATTCCTCTGGTCAGTCAAAAGCTGGCGGCAGACGCCATGCACCGTGCAAAAGCACTGAAGCTTCCGCTCTCATTCCATGAGGAGGACCCGGATTTTATCGAAAAGGCCGGTACCAATCAGACCGCGCCATCCATCGCGGAGGATCTCCTGGTCGCCCGTGACTGTATGCTCTCTAAATACACAGGAGCTGTGATTGACATCCAGCATATCAGCTCCGGCACATCCGTAGAGCTTGTTCGCACGGCTAAAAAGCTGGGCGCACCCGTTTTCGCCGAAGCGACGCCTCATCACTTTTCTCTGACGGAAAAAGCAGTGGAGGTCTACGGCACCTACGCAAAAATGAACCCGCCGCTGCGCACGGAGGAGGACCGTCAGGCGATTATTGCCGGATTAAAGGACGGCACCATCGATATCATCGCGACGGATCACGCGCCTCACAGCACGGCTGAGAAACAACGCAAAGACTTTTTCTCGGCTCCGAGCGGCATCATAGGCCTCGAGACCTCGCTGGCCCTGGGCATCACGAACCTTGTCCGCCCCGGATATCTGACCCTGATGCAGCTTCTGGAAAAAATGACGGTTAACCCTGCCATGCTTTACCGAATCAATGAACAGGCGCAGCCCGGAACAGTCCCATCTCCGGTTTGGAGTCACTCTGCTTCTGGCTCAGACGAAAAGGAGTCACCCAGAGCAAAGCAGGCTGCGGGCACTGGAGGACAGGCAGCAAACAGCAAAGAAACGGCAGCAGATATCAAAAAACATCTCTACGGCTCCATCCGCCCGGGATGTATCGCTGATCTGGTCATTTTTAATCCGGATGAAACCTTTATTGCCGGCCATTATCAGTCCAAATCTGAAAACTCACCTTTTACCGGGATGAAGCTGTACGGAAAAATACACTATACCATCTGCGGTGGTCATATTGTATGGGATGGTCAGACTCAGTATTGAAGTGACAGCATCCAGCCAATATAAACCATTTTGCGGTGAGGCCTCATACGAGCTGCCACTACGTTTTCGAATCTCGCCAGGTGACATTTCCACGCTACTTGCGGGATGCTGCCCGGCGTGGATTGTGAACAATCGTCATCCCCTATAAGGCCGCATCCTCCGGCAGCCGGAAGCCTTCTCCGATGACCTCATTCGATTCCACGATAATGACGAATGCTTTTTCGTCTACTTCGTGGGCTCGTTTGCGTATGCCGTACATTTCCTTTTTGCTGCTCGCGCACATCACCACGCTTTTGTTTTCCTTGCTGTAGCCGCCGGAGCCGTTGAGGATGGTGGCGCCGCGTCCGGCCGTCTCATCAATCGCACGCACCATCTCCTCCGGAAAATCAGTGATAATCAGCGTCAGCTTCCCGGCGCTCGTGCCATAGAGCACGTGGTCAAGCACCGTCGTGTACAGGTAATTCAGGAGGAACCCGTAAATCACCGCATCCACGTCCCCGATCAGAGCGCCGCCGATCAGAATCACGATTACATCCATGAAAAAAGCAATCCGTCCCAGAGAAAGATGCGGATGATAATGCCGCACTGCCATCATGATAAAATCAAATCCTCCGGTTGAGGAATTTCGCATAAATACGATCGCGTAGCCAAAGCCGCAGCACACGCCCGCACAGAGGGCCGCCAAAAGAAGCTCTCCCTGGTAAGCGGGAAGCATCGGACCCAGCACATCCATAATGACAGAAGTAATCACCGTCGTTTTCAGCGAATTGAGATAAAACTGTTTGCCAAGTGTCCGATAGCAGCCAAGCGCGATAGGGATATTCAGCACAATCGTCATAATCCCGACCGGCAGTCCGGCCAGATGATAGAAAATAAGCGCGACGCCGGAGACTCCCGTCATCGGGAAGTCCGCAGGTATCGCAAAGCTGTAGAAAGCGATGGCCAGCAGTATACCGCTGATCACATCTGCAAAAATATCCAATAATACTTTTCGAAATGATTTCATTTATCAAATCCTCCTCTCCTGTTTCTGATTTTGAGAAGCCGTTAACAGGAAATGTACCGGTCTCCGGCTGCTGCTTCTGAACCCATTCATTTTAAATATATCAGAAAAAATTTATGCCCCAGCCAGCAAATAATAATCTGCTGACCGGGGCAGCACAGGTCATTCAAAATGGATACCTGTATTCAATTCCAAAGGCTATTCTAAAGGCGATATCTCGCGATGGATTTCCTGCAGAGATTTTACCTCTCCGGGACCATGCTCCTTCACATATTTAATACCCTGAGCCGTCACGCGGGCAGCCGCCATGGTGGTAATATACGGAATCTTGCCCTTAATGGCCGCCTTGCGCAGATAGCTGTCGTCATGAGCGCTCTCTTTTCCGATCGGTGTATTCACAATCAGATCAATCTGACCATTCGTGATCAGGTCCAGAATATTCGGCCGTCCCTCATAGAGCTTCTTAACCTTTTCTGCCTGGATTCCATTCGCCGCAATCAGATCGTAAGTCGAGCCAGTAGCCAGAATCTTAAATCCATCTTCCGCAAAGCTGCGCGCAATTTCTACTACCTCCGGCTTATCTCTGCCGCTGACGGAAATCAGCACCGTGCCCTCAAGCGGGAGTCTGGTCTGTGTCGCCTCCTGAGCCTTGTAAAAGGCCTCGCCATAGGACGGAGAAAGTCCCAGTACCTCTCCGGTTGAGCGCATCTCCGGCCCGAGCAGCGGATCGACCTCCGGAAACATGTTGAACGGGAACACCGCTTCCTTTACGCCATAATTTGGAATATTCTGCTCCTTCAGTGCCGGGACAGGCGACGGACGCCCGGTAAGCTCTGAGGTAATGATATCCGTTGCAATCGGCACCATGCGGATGTTGCACACCTTGGAAACCAGCGGCACAGTCCGCGAAGCACGCGGGTTTGCTTCGAGCACAAATACCCGGTCGTTCTCAATCGCGTACTGCATGTTCATCAGACCCTTGACGTGCATTTCCTGAGCGATTTTCTTTGTGTATTCCTTGATAGTATTGACATTTTTCTCTGAAATATGAACGGACGGAAGGATGCATGCGGAATCTCCTGAGTGAATCCCCGCAAGCTCAATGTGCTCCATCACAGCCGGCACAAAGGCATGGGTACCGTCGCAGATGGCGTCTGCCTCACACTCCAGAGCATGATTCAGGAAACGGTCAATCAGGATCGGACGATCCGGCGTCACACCGACTGCCGCCGCCATATAGTTCTCCATGCTCTCATCGTCATAAACGACCTCCATACCTCTTCCGCCAAGGACATAGGAAGGACGAACCATCACCGGATAGCCGATCTGCGCAGCGATTGCCTTAGCCTCCTCTACGTTGACTGCCATTCCGGACTCCGGCATCGGGATGTCCAGCTTCTCCATCATGGCGCGGAACTGATCACGGTCCTCTGCCAGATCAATGACCGCCGGGGCCGTACCCAGAATCTTTACCCCATTCCGTTCCAGATCGGCAGCCAGATTCAGCGGCGTCTGCCCGCCAAACTGCGCGATAACGCCGAGCGGCTTTTCCTTGTGATAAATGCTCAGGACATCCTCCAGCGTCAGCGGCTCGAAATAAAGCTTGTCGGATGTATCGTAATCCGTGGAAACAGTTTCCGGGTTGCAGTTTACAATGATGGTCTCAAAGCCCAGCTTTTTCAGCGCCCAGGAGGCGTGGACACAGCAATAATCGAACTCGATGCCCTGTCCAATGCGGTTCGGTCCGCCGCCAAGGATCATAATCTTCGGTTTTCCCTGCGAAACAGGATTTTTGTCTGCTGCATTGTAGGTCGAATAATAATAAGCGCTGTCCTGTGTGCTGCTCACATGCACGCCTTCCCAGGCTTCCTCCACGCCAAGTTCCAGACGGCGGGTACGAACAGCATCCTCCGAAACCTCCAGGATCTGGCTTAAATATTTATCTGAAAAGCCGTTTTTCTTCGCAGAAATCAGAGCCTCATCCGACGGAAGGCTTCCCTTGCTCTTAGAAAGTGCTTCTTCCTCTTCCACCAGCTCCTTCATCTGCTCAATAAAATACGTTTTTACCTTTGTAATCTCGTGGATTTCGTCCACCGTAGCTCCTTTGCGCAGAGCCTCATACATAATAAAATGGCGCTCACTGGAAGGCGTGATCAGCATGGAGAGCAGCTCTTCCTTTGTCTTTGTGTCGAAATCCTTTGCGTGACCAAGTCCATAGCGGCCGATTTCCAGAGAACGGATGGCTTTCTGGAACGCTTCCTTATAGGTTTTTCCAATACTCATGACCTCGCCGACCGCACGCATCTGCGTGCCAAGCTTGTCCTCTACACCCTTGAACTTTTCAAATGCCCACCGGGCGAATTTGATCACCACATAATCCCCGTCCGGTACATATTTATCCAGCGTACCATATTTTCCGCAGGGAATCTCAGAGAGAGACAGTCCGCTCGCCAGCATGGCGGAAATCAGCGCGATCGGGAAACCGGTCGCCTTCGATGCAAGAGCAGAGGAACGTGATGTCCGCGGGTTGATCTCAATCACAACAATCCGGTCGGTCTTTGGGTCATGTGCAAACTGCACATTTGTGCCGCCGATCACCTGCACAGACTCCACGATCTTGTAGGCCTGCTCCTGCAGGCGCCTCTGCACATCCTCCGAAATCGTCAGCATCGGCGCCGCGCAGAATGAATCGCCGGTGTGTACGCCCATCGGATCAATGTTCTCGATAAAGCAGACGGTGATCATATTGTTGTCCTTATCACGGATCACCTCCAACTCCAGCTCCTCCCAGCCCAACACAGATTCCTCTACAAGCACCTGGCCGACCAGGCTCGCCTGCAGGCCGCGGGCACAGACCGTCTTTAACTCTTCTTTATTATAAACCAGGCCGCCGCCGGCTCCTCCCATCGTATAAGCAGGACGCAGAACCACCGGATATCCAAGCTGATCCGCGATGGCCAGTGCCTCCTCCACACTGTAGGAAACCTGGCTTCTGGCCATCTCAATGCCCAGCGCGTTCATCGTATTTTTGAAGGCGATGCGGTCCTCGCCCCTCTCGATCGCGTCCACCTGAACACCGATCACCTGTACGTGGTACTTTTCCAGCACCCCCGCATTCGCAAGTTCTGCACAAAGGTTCAGTCCGGACTGTCCGCCCAGATTCGGCAGCAGCGCGTCCGGCCGCTCCTTCGCAATGATCTGCTCCAGCCGCTTCACATTCAGCGGCTCAATATAAGTAACATCAGCAATCTCCGGGTCTGTCATGATCGTCGCCGGATTCGAATTGACCAGCACAATCTCGTAGCCAAGCTTCTTTAACGCCTTGCACGCCTGCGTACCAGAATAATCAAACTCACAGGCCTGTCCGATGATAATCGGGCCAGAGCCAATAATCAGAACCTTGTGGATATCTGTCCTCTTTGGCATGAGAAGTCCTCCTGTTTTTTTGTTTTCATAAAATTTCCAAATTTTTTTGCCCGACGCCTATCTTAGCACATTTTTTTACGGCTGGAAAGGGGGCATCGTATGTTCTTTTCTTCACAAACGCTGCGCCAGCCAGAATATTTTCCAAAAGGCTGTCAGGTTATGCTCCCCACGCTTCGATTGTGGGGCGCGGGCATCCCATGCTTCGCAGGGGGATATTCCCTCGCCGGGCGGCATCCCATGCTTCGCATGGGATATTCCTCGCCCAGATCTTTGCAAAAAGCAGAAACGGACAGAGGAAAAGAACATTCCCCTATCCGCTTCTGTGATTTTTCATGCCTGTGTATTTTTATTCCCGCTAAGTAACGAGCCAGGTACCACCGAGGTTTTTGACTTGGCTGTATTATTACCTTCCCTATTTGGCATTACCGTCCGGCTTTCTTTCGCATTTGTCTGCGGATTCCCGCAGCCAGCAATATGCCCAATGCCGCCAGCATCAGCCCCAGATAGAGGCCCAGCGGCGTCTCATCTCCCGTCTGCACGGAGGATGTTGTGGTCGACTCGCCTGTAGAATCCCCATCAGAAGTCGATCCGCCGCTCGTCCGGGAGCCGGAGGTTTCCGCTTCTGTCTGACTGTCAGGCTCGGTTTCCTCCTCTTCTGCAAAGGTATTCGTGATCGTCACCGTATCCGACGAACTGCCTGTCGAAAGGGTCACGGAGGTCTTATCAATGGATATTGTAAACTCCAGTCCCATGTCGTTACTCAGTGGATTTCCATCCGAATCCGTCTCTGCTACATAGTAAACCGCGACCGCGTCTGCGTCCTCCCCTATACCAATCTCCATCGTGTAGCTGCTGCTGCTTCCGCCGTCCATCTCCAGCTCGATAACATCGCTCACCGACTGCGTATAAGCCGAATCGGAGAACACTTTCGCATAGAAAACCTCATCCGTATCATAGGCCTCGCCGCCGCGGACAGTCTCCTTCGTGATGGTCAGCTCGCCAGTGTAGTAGTAGCCGAATGGCAGATCGTAGAAGACATTATCAAACCTGAGTTCCACCGTGCGGCTGCTTTCTGTCAGCGTCACAGATGTACCCTCCGGATAGTCCGGAGCATAGATCACTCCGTCTGCCGTTGTGCCGGTAATATACACATCGCCGTATTCATCGGTCTCAGAGACATAATAGGTCGTATCCAGGTCAAGATGGTCGAATGTCACGCTGCTCGCACTTATCCCAGAATAATAGATCGTTTTTACACCGGATACACGGGTCGTACATTCCTCATCGCTAAAGAGCGCCACATAATACTCTGCCTCATCTGTGCTCAAATGCATGCCGTCCTGCGTTACCAGCGACTTGGTCACGATCAGCGTTCCTTCCGTGTCCCCGCCTGGGGTCGATTTTTCCGAAGGCAGAGACGGATCGGTCATCGTCACTTTATTTACTGCGTCCTCGTCCTCGCTCACCGTGAACATCACGTCTGACGTATATTTGTAGCCGTCCGGCTCCGTCACCTCACTCAAATAATAGGTTCCGGCCGGAAGTCCATAAAGAATATCGGTGCCTTCTGTGGTATTAATGCCGTAAGCAGCTCTGCCGTCCTCCGTGTGGATCACATGTCCATCCTCGTCCTTGATAACCAGCTTCGCACCGGCTACCGCGTTCCCGAGCTCATCAATTTTGTCAATCTCCACCGTCGTCCGTGCGTTCACAGCGGTCAGTTCCTGCACCTCACCCGAGGTCGCCGTATACAGGCCGTCCGTTTCTGCCACCGTGCCGGCAGCGCTGACCGAAAATGTCACTGTCGAATAACTGTTCACATAACCATCTGGATTTTCCGTCTCCACCAGACGGAAATCTCCGGTAGGAAGCCCGGTCACCACAATCTGCCCGTACTCACTCGTCTTCAAATCCTTCGCAAATTCTTTCCAGTAATAGACTCCCCCGTCATCTGTCCCCGACTCCGCGTCAGAGGGCACTTCCGAGGTACTGTCCGCATAAACCTTCTGCTGCAGGACAAACACAGCATCCACAACCGGATCTCCCGCATCGTCCGTCTTTGTCAGAATCACTGCTCCGCCAGGGAAAGAATACTTCAGCGAAACAGTTACCTCATAAATCCATCCGTCTCCGTCATCTGCTGCACTGTAGGGTACCGGAATCAGAGCAGGCTGCACCTCCATAAGATCCGTACCGTCCGTCTGGGCTATCAGATACAGACCCAGTGAAAGGCTGTCAAATGTCAGCGAGCCGCTTGCATCCGCAATTACCGTCCCGGCAACCACGCTGCTCTTCGTGCTTCCGGACAGATCCTGCTCCGCCGCAAATTCTGCCAGCTCCACAGCTGCCATCTGCGCTTCGGAGGAATCATTTAAATTCGTAATTGAGACCCCGCTGCCCGAAAATACGGATGTAAATACATAATTACCTCCGTCAAAATCCGCCACACGGTAGAGCGTCAGCTCAATACCGGACGCACTCGACGGCAGCTGCACGGTCAGCGTCCCCGCCGACTGTTCCGCCGACGCACCAAACGGCACGCCCAGAACCGCCGCGAAAAGCATCACACCCACCAGTATTTTCCGCCAAAAGCCTTTCTTCCTCCTCACAACATTTCCCACCCTTTCATACATAGTCTGTTCTTTCCCAAATTCCGGATTCCGATACAGCAGTACATGAAACTCAAGCCTCACTATTTTCCGGATAATGCACAAATCATCCTGGCTTTCATCCGGTTAATGCTCCAATCCTTCTAGCTTTTATCCGGATAGTCCGTATTCTTCTTCTTTTTCTTCCTCGAAGGTACAAAAAGAATCATCAGTATAATCAAAAGCAAAACCACGCCCGCCGCTACAGCGCCATACCAGAGAATCTTCTCCACGGGCATTTTCTGCTTTGTCGTTGTATCCGCCGGAGCCTGCACAGAAACCACTTCCTCCGAGTACTCCGTGCGTGTGCCTCGCACCAGCAGGCGGTGCGAATTCACGCCGTAAGGGGTACAGGTCAGCAGTGTCACGTAATCCTCTCCCTCGACGATCTGAATATCATCCGTCTCATCCGGAAGCACCACCTTGATCTGATCCACCTCATAAGCCAGAATCCGGTTCAGAACATGGATGTAAAACATGTCTCCTGTTTCCAGCTGATCCAGATCGGTAAAAAGCTTCGCCGCCGGCAGACCGGTATGCCCGGACAAAACTGCGTGCGTCGACTCGCCGCCCACTGGCAGAGAGGTCTCCGGCATATGCCCGATCCCCTTCTGCAGGACCTCATCATCCACGCCATGATAAATCGGCAGATAAACTCCAAGCTTCGGGATCTCAATGTATCCAATCGCATCTGTCAGAGCAAGCAGGCTGTCATAATCTGCTACCGAATCCGAAGCTCCGCTGCCGTTTAAGGACGCATTGTATTCCTCCGCTGCCTCCAGCATCGCGTCCAGCTCGGAGGTATCCTGTTCTTCCAGAACGGAATTATAGCTTGCTATCTCCACACTTGCCGTATATTCACACAGCCAGTTGCTCAGCAGCGGGTAGCCCATAATGGCCACTCCGGCCGCGAGAATCAGAAAGATAAACAGCAGCGGAAGTCTTTGTCTGATACTATGCTTCATAAGAATAAATTCACTTTTCTGATATTTTCAACAACCAAGCAATTTCTGCAATCACTTATATTTAATCACATATATTTAATCGCTAACGTATCCTCACCTGTATAAAAATCAAGGCTTCCTGACACGGCAGCTAATCACCTTCAGCCTTTTCTTTCTCCGGGGCAGAAAGGCGCATCGCCTTTTTAATACTCCTGTTATAAAGGAATGCAATCAGCACCGCGATCAAAGCCGCTCCGGCTATCAGCAGAATCACCAGCAGCTGCCGCTTCATCGCTGCGGACAGACCCTTTGTCGCCGTCTGCGGACCGATGATCTCCTCATCATCCTCATCCACTATATACTCTGTCCGCTCCCCCCGCACCAGAAGGCGGTGGCTGTTAATCCCATACGGTGTACAGGTCACCAGCGTCACCAGATCACGTCCCGGCTCAATTTCCAGCAGCTCCACGTCATCCGGCTCCACCACTTCCACATCCACGACCTCATAGGCCAGAATCTCACCGAGGACATGAATATAAAAAAGATCTCCCACGTCCATCTGATCCAGATTTGATAAAAGCTCCGCACCAGGCAGACCCGTGTGTCCGGAAAGACCGCTGTTCGTATTCTCTCCGCCTACCGGCAGAGAGGTGTTTTCAATATAGCCGCAGCCCTTTTGCAGCACTTCATCCGAAGTCCCGTAGTACACCGGCAGATAAACACTGATCTTCGGAATATCCAGATAGCACATGACGCCGTCATTCACATTCAGACACTTATCCTCATCTTCTTCATTGGTCCCATAGTACAGATGCGTATTGAAAAGCCTCGCCTGCTCCAGACGCTCTGCGGGATCCGGATCCAGAGTCTCCTCCTCCAGAGCCGCCTCGTAGTCTGCGATCGTCACCGACGCCGTATTCAATGTCACAAAATTACCAATCGAGGGATAAAGGATAAACCCGATCCCGATCAGGAAGATGAGGAAAATCACCCCCATCGGATATAACTTTTTCATGCTGCCGCCCTGTTAAAATAGTCTTGCCGTGTGCTTTCATTCCCTGTCTTTTTGTTACAATATCACAAATAGCGTCCATATTCAACAAAGACTTTTATTTTTTCAGTCAATATCTGCAAAAACTTACACATCGCACCCGCACCAGGCCGGGAAAGGGAGCAGTCCAGACGAGGCTGATGCTGGTCAAAACTCACGCGTCGCACCAATGACACTAATGCCACGCTCCCGCCGCGGGACACTGAGAGAATGAGCAACGCAAAAACACCTTTCTCAGCATGGTTTTCCATACACTTCTATCTGAGAAAGTGCCGGAAATGGAGAGCCATCCTCTTCTCCCTTAATCAGACGATCCAGAATCAGCCACTCCGCCTGTTTTTCTTCGAGTAAAAATTCCTGTGCCTCTCCAGTCTTCAAAAGCTCCAGCGTCATTTCGCTGCCATCCGAAAACGTAACCACAGCACTTTCCCACCAGTTATCATGCGGATAGTCGGCCCTCGTATATAAAATCAGTCGGTCAATGCATACCTGTCTTCCAAAATCAAGCCGCAGCCGGGCGTCTGCTCTCTGATTGATCCCCCAGGACTGGTAAGGCCATTCGCCATGGCAGGAAGTCGCTTTGATCCCATCAATCGCGTTCATCGCAGCAAATACAGACTCCCCGCGGGTCTCTACGTTCGCCGACGCATGTGGGAAGCAGCCGGTATTTCCGTGCTGATCCCACGGATTGTAAGCCAGGTTGCGGTACGCGTCTGTTTCATAAGCTCTGGCTTTGCGCACATACAGCAAATGCTTCTCTCCTGCAAATATTTTCGGAGAGCGGTTGATCCGTTTCTCTCCAAATGGTATTTCGTAATGCAAATCCTCGGTCAGGTAGAGGACGGCGCCTTCTCCGGCATCATCCAGACGTATCAAATAAAAGGTATGCTTCTCTTCTATTTCTACAATAATATGGTCTCCCTCACGATAAGTATCCGAGTAAACCAGGCTGACCTCGCCATGGCCTCTTTCGACAGCCTTTGTCATGCCTGCTGCATCCTGTATTTTAATACAGATCTGTTTCAAATCTTTCTCCTGCCAAGACAGCAGTCTTGCCGTTTCGTTCATCAAATAAGCCCTCCTTCGTTTCCGGTCATTTCTGTACAAACGTATAAAGAATCATTGCATATGCCGATGATGATTCCCCTCTATTCCGGAATGGACTTTATGAATATTTTTCCTTAATGAAATGGCGTCCGACTCAAATGAAGTCATGACGCCAAAACAGTCAAATCATAAAAAGCTCGTCAGAAAACGGATCTGTAAATCCGGTTATTTGTGTTTCCTGATTTCTCTACGACCCTCATATTTTCCAGACGCCCTCATCTCAGTCAGCATAGACAGATAACTGTAATCACATCACAGCTTGGAATACCCAAAGCTGTTTACAATCGCGTCGATCTTCTGTCCGGCCGCGCACATCGGGCAGTGCCCAACTTCATAGGTCTGATAGTCGCCGATATCCTCGCCGTGGAAGATGCTGTTGATCTCATAGCCCTCTACCTGGGGGCTTGCACTGAAGATTGCGGAGATACCCTCAAGAATTCCTCCATAATAATGGATGCACTCAATCGCGCTCGCGATCGTACGGCCGGTCGTCGCGGATGCCAGCAGCAGGATGCAGTGCTTTCCCTTGATCATCATCTGCATGTTGTCACGGAAAATCAGCTGTCCGCCAGGGTTCATCTCCGGCGTCACAACGTACATCGTCTGATGGCGGTTCAAGGACATGATGCCTGATTCGGTCAGGTCGTCCGCCAGATAAGCACCGATCACTTCGCAGCCATCCATGCAGATAATCGTGTCGATGTATGTAGAGTTCGTATACTTTCTTGCCAGGACAGAAGCCGCCGCAGCCGCCTCGCTCTTTCTGCATTTCATAATTGTCATATCCACATAATTGTTGATGTGGGAATGGTTCGTGGCAAAATGTCCCGGAATAGTCCGGATAATTACGTTGCTGTTTAGCTTTGACTCAATTCTGTTTGATCTGCTTTCCATAAACTGATCCTCCTGCGTTATTTTTGTTTTCATTACTTTTCGTTTTCGCTGCGATAGCACTTCTACTGCGTCAAGTTCTTTTGCTCCCCATCGTTCATGAATCTGTTTGATGCGCCTGATTTTGAGATCGATAGCTGCCAGGAAAATTCAGCCACATCTTCTTTCGCGCCTTATCATTGAGAGGGGAACAGACATGTAATTATCATACACAATTATTCGTGTTATTTCAAGAACTTTTTTGACATTTTGCACAAATTCCTGGTGTCAGCAAAACAGGGCGGCATATGAAGTAAGCCATAGTTTACCTCATGCGGCCGTGTCTATAAAGATTCCCACTAAACCTGGGTCAGGGAAATAGCAGGAATCTGTTTGTTTTTAGTTCAATTTCACATTCAGATAATTCCGACCGCTCAATGTCTTATTCGTGCACAGCAGCAAAATCAAAATAATACATCCCGCAATAAAGCCGTACACCCCGAATATCGCTGTCAGGATCAGCAGAATCATCCGCATGAATTTCACCGCATAGCCCAGCTCAAAGTTCGGCTGGGTGTAGTTCGCCACGGCTACGAATGCCATATAGAGCATCACCTCTGTATTGAACCAGCCGGAGGTTACGGAAAATTCCCCCAGTACGAGTCCGGCAAAGATGCTTAATGGTGTGCTGAGCATGTTCGGCGTATTCAAGGCTGCCAGGCGCAGACCGTCGATGGCAAGTTCCAGGATCAGCAGCTGCCAGATGAGCGGGATATTGACGGTATCCCGGATCAGTACAAAATCAAACATGGGCGGCAGCCACTGCGGGTTCTGCATCAGGAGCAGGTAGAGTGGCGTCAGAAATACCGTTACAATGAGGATCAGAACCCGCGATATTTTCAGATACAGGCTGGTCCAGGCCGGAAAATAATAGTCGTTTGCCTCCTCTATCATATCAAAAATCGAAGTCGGCAGGATCATCGCAGAAGGGGCATTGTCTACGAGGATGGTCAGCTTTCCTTCCATGATACAGGCAGAGGCTGTATCCGGCCGCTCGGTGAATTTAAATTTCGGGAAGGGATTGTACCAGCGGGTACCGATCAGTGCTTCAGCCAGACTCTGCTGGTTCATGCAAAGATCTGGCGTATCGATTGCTGCAATCCGATCCCGCACCGTCTCCAGAAGCTTCGGATCGATCAGGTTTTTCATATAACAGAGTACGACATCAGAGCGTGAGGAGGTGCCCACCTCTACAATTTCCATCACCAGATTGGGATCCCGGATGCGTCTGCGGATCAGCGCCGTATCAAATACGACCGTCTCGACGAAGCCATCCTTCGAGCCCCGCAGGGATTTGTCCATATCCGGCTCCTCCACGCTGCGCACCGGATAGGTACGGCTGTCGATCTGAATGGCCTCCCCATAGCCATCCACAAAGAGGATTGTCATCCCCGAAAGCACCATGCGCACAGCCTGATCAAAAGCTTCGATTGTTTCGACCTCTGTGTAGGGGATTTTCTTGATAAATCCATTGGCGTCCTCCGGCATCTCTTCCGGCGTAATTTTCAGGATCGAATCGAGGATTTTAAGCATCGCCTCATCATTCATCATCCCATCCACAAAATAAAAGACCGCCTCCCGGCCGCCGAGCCGTATCTCCCGCTCGATCAGATCAAAGCTTTCCTCAATCGGCAGCAGGTGCTCCATAGCCGCCTTATTTTGCCAGAGCTTCCAGTATATTTTCTGCTGTTTAGCCATATGTGATTCCTCCAGGCATTCTAAATCTTTTCTTTTGCTAGTATGCCCGAAAATCTTTTTCAGATACGGTCTTTTTACAACTACATCCTTTTACATCTGCTTCTTTTCGCTTTTTACTATCCAATTTCTGCCGATTATGCTATACTTTCTTAATCTGAATAAAGCGTAACCTATATTTACCATTTCACACAAGAAAATGTTCATGAGCTTTTATTAATGAAGGAAAGGGAACCATTATGACAAAGCAATACCAATTTTATGGATGGGAAAACGCAACCGTACCAGCCCTCACGGATCAGTATACAGGTATCCACACGCCCCAGGATTTATACGACGCCCTGTCAAAGATCTGGTGCGCAGATACCTGTGCCCCCAGGATGCGTTCTGACTGGACGCTGGAAAACAAAACGCTGGGACAGTGCTCCATCACTGCTTTTCTGGCGCAGGATATTTTCGGTGGCGTGGTCCGCGGCATCTTAAGACCCGGCGGAAATTATCATTGCTATAATGTAGTCGGGGATTGTATTTTTGACCTGACCAGTGAACAGTTTGGTGCGGAAGTGCTGGACTATACAGACAATCCGCTGCAATCGAGGGAGGTGCACTTTGCAAAAGAAGAAAAGCGGCTGCGGTATGAAAGGCTGAGGGCGGACCTGCAGAAGCTCTGTAAATGAATGGATGGATGAATGCAAACAAGCGAGCAACCTTACGGATGCTCGCTATTCACGTCCATATCTAAAAATTTTTTTATATCAGCCCTTGACGCCGCCGACTGCCATACCTTTTTCCAGCCTCCCGATGAAGAATGGGAACGCAATCAGGATCGGAGCGGTTGCGGCGACGATTACGCAGTACTGCAGCAGGTTTTTGTCATAATTCGGATTTGCTGATTTCAGGAAGTCCTCCGCGCTGGCGGTGAAGCTCTTTACCCAGAGCTGCAACGGCCAGTATTCCCGGTTGTTCGGTACATAAATCGTAGCTTCAAACCAGGAGTTCCATTTCAGGATCGCCGTATTAATGGCGGTTACCAGCGCCATGCCCTTGCACTGCGGAAACATGACCTGAAACATGATGCTCAAGTGTCCGGCGCCGTCGATCACCGCAGCCTCGACATAGGATTTGTCCACCTGGGAAAACGAGTTGGACATCAGCAGCATGAAAATCGCGTTCGTACCCCGGGATGATCAGCGACCATCTGGTTCCTGTCAGGCCAAGGTTCTTAATGACCATATAGGTCGGCACGGTACCACCGCTGAACATGGTCGTGATCACGCAGAACATAATCATAAACCCGCGCCGCTTCGTGGCCCGGCTTAAGATATACCCGGCAAACACATTCATCCTTAATCATTCTTTTTTCAAGCTTTCGCTCTTCTCTTTTCGTCATTTCGCAGCCTTCCTTAATTTATTCCCGCGAGGCAACGAGCCAAGTAGCCAGAGTCATAAGGGCACTGAGTGCCAGTGGCACTCGTTAAGTACCGACCGGAACGAAGCATAGATGTCGCGAGAGACCCAAAAGCATAAACAGAATACAAGAACTGCAGTTGTTTGTATTGTAATTTTGCTGAATTTATTGTAAAATTACAGAGAACAAAAACCTATGCTTCGGATTGCTGCCTCTGTCATCTCTGTAGCAATTCGCTTTATCAAGAAAAGCTTAGCTTGCAGAGAAAAGATAAAATTTTGCAAAAACAAATGTTGACAAGAAAAGAAAATGGGTGTAAGATATTGATGCTTACAAACCGTAGCAATGAGTCACAAGACGCAAAAAAACGAACACCCCAGAGGCTGCTTCCTCTGGGGTGTTCTCGCTCGTTGCGGTGAGCTGCTCCTTTTAGGCTGTTGCTGTCCAACTACTTATCTCTACCCAGCCATTTGCGAATGCAATTCTCGATCACGAAATATATGTAATTTCCTATTACACTTGCTCCTATAGAGATACAAACCGTAGCAATGAAATCTGCCACTTGACGTCACCTCCTTCCTGCTGCAGGAATGAGTCGACAGCGAATATACTATATCATATACAATTGTTACAATCAATATATTTTAGAAAAATCTTTCGGATTTAATTTTGGTTTATCTTGTCAGTTCAAATGAATTATTGTAAGATTGATATTAATTAATCTCGAAACTATCCACCGCAAGAAAAAAGGAGAAAGCCCTGGTCAAGAATATCATCCCACTCTCTTTGCGCCACAGTCAGCGAACGCTCCGCAAGCTGCGGCAATGGATTCGGCTCGATCCATCTGGCCTTCCAATCTTCTACACTGTAAAAAGCAGTCTCAAAAATTTGCGGCCTGCTGGTCACGGTTTCTTTCGTATTGGTTCCCACCGTAATCTGATATTCATACTGGCTCGCTGAACGCAGCTTTTCTCCCTGATACAGAATCCCGGTACTGTTCTCACCGGATGTTTCACCACTATCCCAGACGGTATTTCCTTTTCTGTCCCTGACTGCTATCTTCCAGGATGTCTGCCGGATTCCATGCTCTTCCGATACGATTTCCCAGGAAAAACGCGGCTGTTTTGCCGTCACTGCAAGCGGCTCTGGCATAAATTCACAGGTAATGTTTCGAATCTTCATGAGGTTTCCTCCTTTTGTTTTCTCATGAATTCTTTTTTCGGCTCTTATGACATACAAAATACACCATCCGGCGGATGGTGTATTGTAATTTCAGCTATTTTTTTGTAATTACAGTCCATCTATACAACTGCCTCGACCAGCGTTCTGTCTCCTATCACAATCTCTTTCACACCGATCTGCTTCTTTTGGTTGAAGTTAAAGCTTAACATATAACCTTTTTGCAGATGATAATGATCCAGATATTCCAGAAGCTGTTTTTCACCGCGTTCATTGTAAGAGTTTCCATGATAAATCTTCATTTCAATGATATATTGCGCCCCCAGATAATCAACAATCAGATCTGTTCGTTCCTGATTCCTTGTGCGCGACTCTACATAATAATTGCCGGTTCCGTTGATAATCGGTTTCAGGAACAGCATAAAATAACGTCTGCCGTCCTCTTCTACAAACTTCTGTTTCTGATCACCATAGATATCATCAAAATACTCTGTAAACTTTTGCAGGATTTGCTTCATATCCAGGAATCCGTTCTGAATAAACTGGCTCTTGTCCCGGCTGGCCAGCCGGAACATTTCCCCTTCCTGCTCTATTGGCAGTGTCAGAAAATAATTATACAGACGCGTTTCAAATACGCGGTTCGCGATCTGCATGGTTCCATTCTCTTCCTTCACAAAGCCAAACATGTGAAGCAGGTCAATCACCGGATTATCCGCATTGTAGGCAATTGGCTGTCCCTGAAACAATAGCAGATGAATCTGTTTTTTCATCTCCGGGTAATCATTCAGTTTCCCGAACAAGGAATCAAACAGGGAATTCTTTTCAGAAAGTAAAATACTGACCGCCTCCCGGATTCCTTCCGGCGTCCATACGCAATGGCCGTGATGAAATTCTTCTTTGTCTGAGAGCTTCTCGTCCATAATTTTACAGAGACGCGAAACCAAAAACGGATACCCGGACGTATAGTCATAAATCAATTCCGAAATTCCCTTCGTATCCATACCAGTATGATAGTCAGCTTCATACTGTTCTAGTAGCCCCTGAATATCCAACGCTGAAAAACTCATGGCTACATTAAACTCAGCAGCAATATTCCAGGGACTGTTCAGCTTATGTTCTTCTTCCGACCGAATTTTCCTTTTCAGATTTCTCAGATCATACAATCCGGCAAGTATGACAGACTGAAAAGTGGGCATGACATCCCGATCCAGGTAATACGCTCTCAGCTGCGCAAGGAAATCAAGAAAGACTTGATTATTTGACGCAGTATCCACTTCGTCTATAATCAGAACAACCGGTTTCTCTGAAAGTTCACACCATTCACTGAAACTGTCAAACAGCTCGGCAAGTTTAAACTTCTGTTTTGCAGCGTTTTCGCCTGTCTCCACCGCATATTTTTTCAGTACCTCCACGATTTCATCCGGTATCCCCTTCATGCGTCTGGTCACTCTTCGAATTTCGCGCGCCAGGCCGTTTATAAAGTCCGCTTCACTGGCATAATCCGCCGCGCTCAGCCTCTGAAAATCCAGGCTGACGACTGTATAGTCCTCTTTCAGATAGTCTGAAAGAGCACGCAGTGTGGTCGTCTTTCCATACTGTCTCGCCCGATTTATAGAAAAGTAATCGCCTGCGTCCACCATTTTCCGAATCTTTTTCAGCCTTGGTTCCAAGTCAACCATATAATGTCTGGCAGGATTACATGCACCAGTCACATTAAAAAACTTTTCCATGCGCTCACCTCCAAAGGAGTCCAGTAAAAACAGATCAAATGCAATCATTATAAAACGCGGTTTTCTTTGAAAAACAGTATAAAGGAAGCTTTCTAAATTGACAACTTGTTTTTATTTATCAGACGTAATCTTCCTTTATTTTCCTTTTATTTATTCGTAAGTTTTTCTCAGCTCCTACAGATGGGACAGGGAACTCCGTTCTCCTCTATCCGCCTGCACCGGCCACCAACGGTAATGCACTAATTTTCTTTCGCGGCCGCGTGCATACAAAATACAGCATCAGGTAGACGGTGTATTTTTATTTCAGATATTTTTTTGCAAATACAGGCTGAAGACTCTCCCATTCACAATCGCTCATACCAGGTGCCGATGTACGCATTGATTTCTGCAAAGTCAACTACACAGGCACCATTGTAGAGCCCTACAGGAACAGCATCCGTAAAGCCATAAATTTTAGGAATATCATCTTTCTCAAAGCAGTATACGACAACTTTTTTCTGCTCCGGATACACAAGCCAGTATTCCCGTACACCGGCCCTTTCATATTTGGAGCGCTTCAAATGCCCGTCCTTCACCGATGAAGACCGGGAAACAATCTCTACCGCGAGATCCGGCGCGCCATACAGCCTGCCATGCCGAATTTTGTCCGGATCGCAGAGAATCATCACATCCGGCTGCACCATGGTTCTGTCATCGCAGTCCAGCTGCACGTCAAGCGGTGCGACCAGTGGACGGCAGCCGCCATGATTTTTCCTGATGTATTCCGAAAAGCAGCGCCAGATCTCTGTGGCAAGCATCTGATGGATGTGGGTCGGTGCCGCCATGTCATAAAACACGCCGTCAATCAGCTCCACGCGGTGATCTTCCGGCATTGCCAGATAGTCCTCTACCGTATGCGACTGTGCGTCTGAAGCATAAGCAAGGGATGCCTCGCGCACAGAGTCCTGCCGGGAGCTATCCGAATGGCAGCCATCAAAATCGTAAACAAACTTCTCTGCCTCTGGCTGCCGCTCACTCTCGAAAACTCTTCGCAATGCCTGCAGGGTAGCATAGCGCGGAGACTTCGTAATGCCCCCCAACACCTTCTGCACCGTTCCAACCGGAAGATCGGCCAGCTTCGCGATCTGTTCATAGGTATATCCGTATTCGCTCTTTTTCTTTCTCATTTCTTCTATCGTCATGGCAATAATCTTCCTTCTGTAATTTTTCATATTCTATCAAATATTCATCCATTTGTCAACATTTTCATTGGCAGCAATCCATTATTTATCCGTAATAAATCTTTTTGTCCATTACAGATTATTTCATCCAGATCATTTTATTGTAACCCCTTCAATCAAAAATGAAAATCAGTGTCAAAAATATGTCGCTTTTCTTATCTCCCAAATGTTTATATAATGTGACCATCGAAATTTGCGGCGTTTGCGCCAGGAAATTTCGATGGTCAACGAGCAACGCAGTTGCGAGCAGGAACGTGACCAGAAGAAATTTACGGCGCTTGTTCCAGAAAATTTCGATGGTCAACGAGCAACGCAGTTGCAAGCAGGAACGTGACCGGAAGAAGTTTACGGCGTTTGCGCCAGAAAATTACGATGATCGACGAGCAACGACAGTCGCAAATGAGAAAGTAAATATTGTCACAGTCCATATTGCGGAAAGGAGACACAGCAAAATGAATCCCGAGAATCCTGATGAATGGATTGAAGTATTGTATCAGAAATATCATACCGATTTATTCCGCTTTCTTTTCTCAATCCTCTGTGACCGGTTCCGTGCGGAGGATCTGATGCAGGAGGTCTTTCTAAAGGCATGGCAGATGCATCCGGCCTTTCCAAATGACAAGGCCGAAAAGGTCTGGCTGTTTCGAGTTGCCCGCAATTTTGCCATGGATGAACTCAGACATAAAAAATATGAGACCGTCGGAATTCCTGAAGCTTTTCCAGATGAGAATCCGGACGATCAGAATTCCATTCTGAGTGTAAAGGAACTGCTGGTCATGATTGATGAATTAAAGGAACCAGATCGTGAAATCGTGCGGTTAAAGCTGCTGGGGCAGCTTTCCCATCAGGAGATTGCCCAGGTACTGCACCGCACCGTACATAGTGTAAAAAACGTTATGAAAGAGCAATCGGAACTCTGCGAAGTAAATTTGAGGAGGACTAGCGATGACAAATTTAGAATTTGAAGAGATGGCAATCCACACCGTGCAGCATTTTCCTGTACCAGAAACTTCTTTTGAAGAAATAAGAAGAAAACAAAAGCTGCGAACGCAGCATGTTACAGTCTGTACTTCCGGGAAAAGAAAGCGTGTCCTTGCAGCCGTGTTAGCTGCAGCGCTGGTGATTCTATCCGGCCTTTCCGTTTACGCCGGTCAGTCTGGAAACGGAATGTGGGCCTTTTACAGAGCATCGTCCACTTATCTTGGCAGATTTGACTACAATCTTCCAGAAAATCTGGCAACAGCTTCCATGAGTGAAGAAACACAGTGGCTAAAAATAGTCCCCATGGGGTTTCCTGGAGGGAGGCATTATCAAATCCATTATATACCGTAGCAAGTGTAGAATATTCTCTGGATAATGCGGAAGCATATTGCGATGTAAGCGTTGGCTCAACAAAAACAACCTACTGGAAATCCTATTTTTCATATGATGATGACGGATGGAACCCCGATGATGCTGCAGGAGAAAATAACAGCTACCACTATGGAGTGGTACAGACAGTAGAATATGAGGGTGTTACCCTGTATTATGCCCAGATGACCATGTGGGGAACCGCCTATGAAAACAGCTCTGTTTCAGAGGAAATCGTGACATGGGTTGATACCAACAGGAATATTTGCGTTCGTTTATGTCTTTATAATTCAACAGATGAGGAGGCTGCCTTAGCTATTGCGAAAGAGATTTTAGCATTAAATTCAAAATAATCCAATTCCATAAAGAAGTCAAATACCCCGATGCAAGCATCGGGGTATTTAGCCCTCGCGGCAGTCGCCAAATATCCATGCAAGCACGGCTACTTGGCTCGTTGCTTCGCGGGAATAAAGAATTCCTGCTTCGTCGCTTTGTGAAGCAGGAATTTCTTTATAGGAGCTATTTATTAACAGGCTTACATACGCATTATCATTACCTGTTTATGATTTTGCAATTCTCAGTTTCACCATCAATGCTTCCTGAAGCACCTGAGAAAAATTAATGCTTGCTGCCATTGCTTCTTCATTCAACCACTCAGGAATGCTCAGCGTTTTCTTTACTGCCTTGCTGTTATGCTTTCTGTTGTATTCGTCCAAATCAAACTGAACCACCACAACCGTGCCATCTCCTGCAATGTCTTCCACCTTTGACACTTCTGGTATAGTATCTTTTTCCTTCATGCGCTCTGTCAACGCCAATCCTAAAGCATCCACAGCCATACTATATGCTTCTTCCATATCATCGCCTTCTGTTATGCATTCAGGAATATCAGGAAACGTCACCCAATATCCTCCTTCTTCCGCTGCATGAAATAAAGCCGGATAAAAAAGTTTTTTCATTGTCCTGTTCTCTCCTTCTATTTTGCAGATCCTATTTCAGCCCAGCTTGTTTTAAAATGTCTTGCTCCGTTCCCTTCTTCATTTCTTTGTTATGCATTGGAACAATGAACTTGTTTGCCGGTTGCCGGATTTCTCAGCTTTACATGCGAACCGTTTTGGCTTATAGTGATAAAGCCATTTTTCTTTAGTAACGTCACCATTTCAGCTGGCCTCATCGGCATTTAGTTATCCCCCCTTTTTGAAGTTTATGTCATTTTAATACGTAATATTACGTAAGTCAATTATAATTTATTTTTCTTTCTAATAAAGCAAGAACAGCTATACCAGAAACAAATAGATATTTTTCAATAAAGAAACAGTTGCAAAAGAATCCCCTAGATTTTATACTATACATATTGAAATACATTTTTTCTGCACTAACAAATAGTCAAGAGAAAGGAATCCCGGCATGAATGAAATCATTGTACAGCTGAATTTCCCATTTTGCTTTAAGCACTGCTCCTTTTGCCCGCAGTCCGTGTGCAAATACAGTCCACAGATGATGCGCACCTACACGGAAGCCATGGTGCGGGAAATTCGGTCAGCCGCTGAAGATATGGACGACTATGAAGTAACGGCAGTTGCAATCGAAGGCGGCAGTCCGGTGCTGGCCGAGCCGTCCGGATTGCAGAAGGTGCTGCGGACACTTCGGAAAAATTTTCATCTGGCGGAGGATGTGCAGATTTCCTTACAGACCATGCCGGGCGACTACTCCCGCGCGCTGATGCAGAAATTGCCTGACTGCGGCGTCAATCACTGGATTTTCGGGGTGCTGACGGCGGATTTGAATGAGCATCTTCTGCTGGAGCGTCCTTACAGCTATGAAGCGCTCTCGATGGTGGATGTCGCCTTAAAAACCTTCGATGTGCATGATCGAAGCTTTGAGCTTCTTTATGGCATTCCCGGACAGACAGAGCATACCTGGGAGCATTCCCTGCTCTCGGTTCTTTCCTACGTGCCGGAGCACCTGGCCTTGTACCCGCTGCATCTGTACAAAGGGACTTCCCTGTACCGCAAGTGTCACGAGGGGAATCTGACTGTCTGTACTGCTCAGGAAAAAGCTGCTTTTTATCAGCAGGCAAAAGCCCGGCTCTCAGACTTGGGATACCGGCAGTATACTATTTATGATTTTGCAAAGCCCGGATGTGAGAATCAATACCGCGTGAAAGAACTCGCAGGTACCGAGCGGCTGGGGATTGGATACAAAGCGGAAAGCTTTCTTGACGGAGTTTCTTATAAAAATGGGCACAGTCTCCAGCAGTATCTGGATCATTCGGATGACCTGTCCGTGATTGCAAATCAGGTCACACGACTGGACAATGAAAGCCTGATGTTCAAAGAAATGCGCTCCGCGCTCATAAGTCTGGCGGGAATCGACCTGTCAGCGATTCTGGAAAAATATGGCGAGGAACTTGCCGAAAAGGCTGGGGAAACATGGAAGCAGCTGGAAGAGAAAGACGCCATCTATCTGGAAGAAGGAAAGTGGCTGCTGACAGATACTGGTGTCACAGAGTTTTCATGAAATTTATCCCACGAAGCAACGAGCCAGGTAGCCGGAGCTATAAAGTATCCACCGGCAAGCCGGTTTCTCCGCTGAGCTTATGTGAAAATCGTTCGAAGAGTTTATATAAAAATAGAAACAGAGGGCGATACTCTTTGAGCATCCCCTGCCCGTTTTCGCGATCGAGCAGGAGGCGGCCCTGCTCAATCGAGTAGGGAGACTTGTCCCCTACTCGCTGCGCGGGCTACGTCCGGCGACAGCCGGAAAAAATCCTCGCGCAGCCCTGCGCATCAGAAAGCCGTGCCCGGCAAATGTTGGACACGGCTCTCTTTATGCGCAGAGGATGCGATTGTCCCCTGCGCCTTTTATTATTTTACTGCTCAGATCAAAGCTCCCCGTTCAGGAATTTCTCTACAGATTTCCCGCACTCGCGTCCCAGCGTGATAGCGGTACCAAGGCTCACGCCCGGCGTCGGGGTGAAATACTCAGTTCCGAAACGTCCGCTTGCGCAGTTGCCTGACGCGAACAGGCCCTTGATCGGCTTGTAGTAATCATTGAGAACCTGCTGCTCTGCGTTGATAACCAGACCGCCGCAGGTGCACATCATCCAGCCGATATCCGGCACCTTGATGTCGCAGTAGAACGGGCCTTCCTTGACCGGGAACATCAGCTCGCTCTCGCGGCCAAAATCTTCATCAGAGCCTGCCTCGCAGAGTTCGTTATAGCGCTCGATGGACGCCTTGATGTTCGCTTTTACCGTATCATCGGAGCAAACCATGTCAAGCAGCTCGTCCAGCGTCTCTGCTCCGTAGCGGATATAGGTAGCGCTCAGGTCATTGCCCTGTACGCCCTCGCTGCCGGCAGCCAGCGCGTTTGCCAGCTCCTCCTCTACGCTTGCGATATTGTCCTCATCCGCATAGGTTGAGCCATGGGACGGTACCGAATAAGCCAGGTACTCAGTCAGCTTGGAATCATAGAACGCATAGAAGCTGCGCTGCATCTGCAGTGCCGGACGGCCGCGGAACTCGATCGGTCCCCAGTACTCATTGCAGTAGCGCTTGCCATCCGCATCCAGCCATACGCCCTGCGGATAGCCCGGATGATAATGCTTGCCGTTCATGGTCGGGATGCCCAGGGAATCCAGCTTAGCGCCAACCCAGTAGCCCATCTGAATGCCGCGTCCGTCGGAATCCATCAGTACAGAGAAGGACTCGTCCGGTGTCAGGCAGCCGCCCAGGTCGGTCAGCAGATCCTGCTGCATCTGAGAGTTTGCGCCGAAACCGCCGGTAGCCAGAATGACTGCCTTGCAGTTGAATTTGATATAATCCCCGTCCGCGTTGGTCGCGATCAGACCTGCGACCTCATCATCCTCCATCACCAGCTGCTGCGCCTCTGTGGAGAACATAAATGTCGCGCCGTCCTCAATCGCCTTCTCGCGGTTTTTCTGATGGATATAGGTCTGGTTGCACTCAGAGCTGTAGAAGCTGCAGGTGCTCGGCCAGAATTTGTATGCACCGATGGAAGACATCTGATGCTCTGTCGGCGGATAAAACGCGGTCGTCATATAGGACATATCTTCTTCAGAAAGTACAGACAGATATTCGTCCATCGCCTCACCGGAGTTCTGACAAAATTTCATCACCAGACCCGGGTTCGCCTGATACCCGGAGTTTACCATCCAGTTGTTGTAATATTCGATCGGATCAATCTCCGGTACGCCCAGTTCCAGCAGTGCAGACGCGTTCGGCGTACCTGCTTCATTACCCATTGCCTGGTAGCTGTCCTCGGACTGAGACTCGATCAGAATCACGCTGACTCCCTGCGCAGCCAGATAGCGGCAGGCATTCAGACCGGCGTAGCCATGGCCGACTACCACAACATCTGCGTCATAGCTCTCGACGATCTCGCTGTCATCCACCGCAGCCGGAGCATCCTTCCAGGAGCCGGACTCTGCTTCCTCGCTCGTCGCATCAAGAGCCTCCGCGACTCCCATCGCCTGCGCGATGCAGTTTGCAGCCGCTTCCTTTACCGCATCTGAGGTAACCGTCGCGCCGCTGACGCCGTCGATCTCTGCAGACTGCGCTTCCATCAGAGCTTCCTGCAGTGTTTCTCCGTACAGCTGTCCGATCGTCTCCGTCTCGTTGGAAACATCCACCACGACCTCCGTGATGCTGGTCTCGTCAAACGTCATCGTGACCGTGACTGCGCCGATTCCCATCGCCGTAGCGGTGTAGGTACCCGGTGTATAAATCGCGTCACTGCTGCTGCTCTCTTCCGCATGTACCAGGCCGCCGAACATGCCTGCCGCAGCAAAGGATACTGCCCCTGCTGTCGCGCCGCGCAGAAAATCACGTCTCGAAATCGTCTTTTCTGACTTTTTCATAAAAAATCTCCTTTCCCCATTCAGGTATATTTGTTATAATCATACCACAAGCCATCGAAAAACAGATGAAAATCCGACAACTGGACCTGAAATCGGGACAACTGGATTATCAAAAGAACCTTTATTATGGCGTTTTCTTGTCACAACATA
The DNA here is from genome assembly GCA_021201095.1 of Lachnospiraceae bacterium. Classification (GTDB taxonomy): domain Bacteria; phylum Bacillota; class Clostridia; order Lachnospirales; family Lachnospiraceae; genus Choladousia. Next base: position 17,134 of record JAJQFO010000346.1, on the reverse strand, counting down.
CAGTGTGCTTTAAATGCACCATGGATAAAGCGTTAGCAACACTGCGGATCACGTTTTAGAGACTCACCGAATATAGCTCTAAAATCACACGGATAGGGAGACATTATGCGCATAGCGATTGTAGAGGACGAAGCGGCGGAGCGCAGCCGCCTGAAAGAATACGCGGACAGCTATTTTCAGAAAAAAGGAATGGAAGCAGAATATTTCTTCTTTGAGGACGGAATGTACTTTCTGGAAAATTATCCGAAAAAGCTCGACCTGATTTTTCTCGACATTGAGATGAAATACATCGACGGCATCCGAACCGCCCGGGCTTTGCGTCAGTTTGATGAGCAGGTACAGCTTCTGTTTGTCACCCGCATGATCCAGTACGCGCTGGAAGGTTACTCTGTGGACGCCGCAGATTTTCTCGTAAAACCCATCCGCTATCCGGTTTTCTGCTCCTGCCTCGACCGGGTCATCCGGAAAATCGAAACCAATACACCGCGTTTCCTGACCGTAAAACACGGCCGCGATGAGGTGTGCTGTCCGATTCAGCAGGTGACTTATATTGAAGCACTGCACAAGCAGACCATCCTTCACAGGAAAAACCAGGAGCCGATCGTCTCTTCTGAGACGCTTGCCTCGATTGAAGACAGGCTGGAGCAGGAGCCATTTTTCCGCTGCCACAAATCCTGCCTGGTCAACCTGAACCATATCCAGAATATCAGTCCCACCGATGTGACCGTAGACGGGCAGAAGCTGCCGATCAGTAAATACCGCAAAAAAGAATTTATGCAGACGCTTACAAACTACCGGGGGCGTATGCTGTAAATCAAGGCACTCATGTCGCAGAGCAGGCAATGATCCAGCCTGACTCTTTTTGTATTGTAAAATGTCTGACGCGCTGCCAGAAAGGAAGAAAATAATGGTTGTAGAATATATGGATCAGGCCGCCGCACTTTTCAAAAGCCATCCGGCGCTCAACCTCATGCAATGTGCATCGGAACTGCTCTGCTTTTTTCTATACATCCACTCCCTTCCTGCCCGAAATTTCAGCAGGGCAAAAAGATCGACAGCTCTGGCTGTATTTTTTGCTGCCGTCATTGTTCTTCATCTGAGAAATTGCAGGATCGCAATTTATTTTCCGCTATATATGTGCCTGTGCATTGCTTTTGTCTGGCTGGTCTGCAGCATCTCGCTGCCCAAAGCAGTTTTTCGGATCTGTCCGTTCGGACTGGGAATGGAATTCTGCCGTCTGCTCTGCCGGGATGCATTTCTGAACTTCCTTCTGGCAAAATTTCCATCTGAAATTTCTGATATTGCTTCTGCCTGGCTCTGTTCCATTCTCTATTTTATTCTTCTGGTGCCAAGCACCCTCTGGATGCGAAAAGAAACGGAAAATTTTGAGAAGCTGGATATTACTGCCGCTCAGATGATCGGCTTTGTGTTTCCTCTGGTGCTGTATGTCGCTGCCCGCCAGTCCGTATTTTCCTGGCTTGGCACACTAAACTGGCCGCAATGGCTGCAGCTGGAATTCCTGCAGCTGGCGATTCTCGCCTGTTCCGAATTCGAAATCATCTCCGCCGGCCGCATGGCTGCCGCACAGATCGAACGCAGCGAATTACTGCAAAAACAGATTCTCATGGAGAAAAGGCAGCAGCAATACACGGCTCAGATCGCGTCCATTGACGCCATCAACCGCAGGTATCACGACCTGAAGCATTACCTGACCGCGATGGAAACGATGAATACCAGAGAGGTGAATGCTTCTGTCCAGGCGATGCGTCAGGAAATCGAGGCCTACGAATGCATGCAGAAAACCGGCAGCCGCATTCTGGATATTCTGCTCTCCGAGCGGATGTGTGAATGCCAGCAAAAAGGCATCCGGCTGATCCCCTATATTGACGCGCGGCAGATCGAATTCATTCAGGTGACAGATCTCTGCGTCATTTTTGGAAATGCCATGGACAACGCCATCGAAGCGACCGAACAGCTGGAATATGTGAACATGAAAGAAATCAGCATTAAAATCGGAGTCTCCGAGGAGCTCCTGATTATGCGTTTTCACAATTATTATGAAGGTAAACTGCACTATGACGGCAGAACGCTGCTGACCTCCAAAAAGGACAGCAGCGCTCATGGGTATGGTCTGGAAAGCATTCGGGAAGCCGCGGCAAAATATGGCGGAACCGTGGCGTACGATACGGAAGGAAATGAATTCTCACTCAACGTTCTGATGCCGATTGCGAAATGAACATTTCTGAGTGTATCCATCATTTAAGTTTGCTGGAAGCCAGCAATTATTCCCGACCTTCCAGAGCCGCAATCACATCCGGCAGGTTCCTCACCTCCGGACAGATAGCAAGCGCTCCGGCCTCTTCGAGCTCCTTTTGCGACCCATAACCGTACAAAACGCCGACACAGGAAAGGCCGTTCTCTCTCGCTCCATCCACGTCATTCAAGCGATCGCCCACCATGAGCATCCGCGCTGTATCAATGGACTTCCGCTCTTTTTCCATAATCTGCGACAATGCATAGGCGATGACCTCCCCCTTCTTATTCCTGCCTTCTCCCATCGTTGCCCCGGCAATCAGTTCAAAATAGCCATCCAATTGAAAATAAGTAAGTATCCTTTTGGAAGTTTCCTCCGGCTTGGATGTCGCAACAATCAGCTTCCTGCCCTGCCCGCGCAGCGTCTCCAATACCTGTGGAATCCCTTCGTAAACAAAATTTTCCTTCCAGCCGCGCTCAAGATAATATTCCCGATAATCATCCACCATATGGAGCGACTGCTCCTTCGACATACCGTAAAATCTCTGAAAAGACTCCGACAGGGGCGGACCGACAAAAGCCCGCAGCTTTTCGCGGTCTGACTCCTCAATCCCATTCTTTTTCAATGCATAGAGGACCGAATTGATAATCCCCGTGCCTGACTCTGTCAGAGTACCGTCCAGATCAAATAAAATATACTCATAGTGCTTCATCAATTTTTCTCCTCACAGGTATTCTTTTGCTACATGTCCGTCTTCGCATGATAAGTCCAGATACGCAGCGGTTTGATTATAATAGAAAAGCATCTGCGATGCAAGTGATGGTTTCAGTTTCTGCAGCACCTGATTCCTTGACACAGCTTCTCTTTAAAATTTAATAAAAAAAGGGTGTTATAATTTTTGTCTTTCCTGTATAATGGTAGCCGCGCAATAAAAAATCGCATAGCGATTGGCGCAGCCTTCGTCCATTCTCGCCCTGCGAGCACGGACATGTAATGGTAGCCGCGCAATGAAAAAAATATTTTTATCAAGGAGTCATCTTCATTATGAAAAGCTATCTGATTGTATTTTTGATTTCCATGCTTCCCATCATCGAACTGCGCGGGGCGATCCCCTACGGCGTACTGTTCGGTCTTCCGACCCTGCCTACCTATATCGTGGCCATCATCGGAAATATGCTGCCGGTTCCATTTATCTACCTGTTTGCGCGCAGGGTGCTCGAGTGGGGGCAGGATAAGCCGCTGATCGGAAAGCTCTTTACCTTTCTTCTGGAAAAAGGAGAAAAGGGCGGCCAGAAGCTGCAAGCCAAAGCGGGCCGGGGACTTTTCGTCGCGCTGCTTCTTTTCGTAGGAATTCCGCTTCCCGGTACCGGAGCCTGGACCGGCACGTTAGCGGCCAGTATTTTAAAGATGAATTTTAAGTCTACCACTCTTGCAGTTATGCTGGGCGTACTTCTCGCCGGAGTGATCATGGGACTTGCGAGCAACGGACTGCTGGGAGCGATCGGACTGTTTTTCGGATAATGCAGCCAAATAACAATGCGCTGTCTTTCCAGACAGTAATCCGTCGCGATTGAACATAGGTAAAACCATTACATAGGAGTATACCATGTCATCTGACAATATTACGTTAATCGGCATGCCGGGCGCCGGAAAAAGTACGGTCGGCATTGTTCTCGCTAAGGTGCTGGGCTATGATTTTATTGATTCGGATCTTCTGATCCAGAAGGCAGAGGGTATGCTACTCTGGCAGATTATCGAATCCCGCGGCCGGGAAGGCTTTTTGGAAATTGAAGAATGCGTCAATGCCAGGATTACTGCCACGCACAGCGTCATCGCCACCGGAGGCAGCGTCGTCTACGGACCACGCGCGATGGAGCATCTGCATTCCATCGGAAAAATCGTTTACCTGCAAGTCAGCTGCGGGGAGCTTGCGCACAGGCTCGGTGATCTGACGAAGCGCGGGGTGCCCACACAGCCCGGACAGACTCTCAGCGGCCTTTACGCTGAGCGCGTTCCGCTCTATGAAAAATACGCGGATATCACAGTAGATGTTTCCCGTATCGGTATCGCGGAAGCAGCAGAAAATATACGGCTACAGCTTGCCAGATGTTCGGAAAAATCCTCTCTGCTGCCTGATATTAAGGTAAATTGAAACGCAGCTGTGTCTTTGATATATTGATGAATATATTGCTTTGATTCACAGCTGGCATTCACTGTTGCATTTACATCAGCATTTACATCTACAATACCATCTACCTATATGTCGACAGCTATCAGAGATTCTGGAGAAAGGCCTCATTATGAATATCAAACGTGCAAAAAAAGAAATCAAGGATACCATCGAAGCGTATCTTCTGAAGGATGAATCCGGAGAATATGTGATTCCCCGGATTCGTCAGCGGCCGGTGCTGCTGATCGGCGCACCGGGCATCGGAAAAACGCAGATCATGGAGCAGATTGCCCGGGAATGCAGAATCGGGCTGGTCTCCTATTCCATCACTCATCACACCCGCCAGAGCGCGATCGGTCTGCCGTTCATCTCGAAGCAGGCGTTTGACGGCCGGGAATTTTCGGTGACTGAATATACGATGAGTGAGATTGTCTCATCCATCTACAAAAAGATGGAGACGACGGGACTGCGGGAAGGGATTTTGTTTATCGATGAAATCAACTGTGTGTCGGAAACGCTTGCCCCCGCGATGCTGCAGTTTCTGCAGTGCAAAACCTTTGGCAGTCATGAAGTTCCGAATGGCTGGCTGATCGTCGCCGCAGGCAATCCTCCTGAATACAATAAATCGGTCCGGGATTTTGACGTTGTAACCATGGATCGTGTAAAGAAGATCGACGTCGAGCCCGATTACACAGTCTGGAAAGAATATGCATTAAAGGAACAGGTGCACCCGGCCGTGATTTCTTATCTCGATGTCCGTCCGGGCAGCTTCTACAAAATGGAAACAACTGTGGATGGGCGAAAATTTGCCACGCCGCGCGGTTGGGAGGATCTGTCAACCATGCTGAAGGTCTATGAAACTCTGGGGAAAGATATGGACCGCGAGGTCGTTGCTCAGTATATCCAGCATGAAATGGTAGCAAAGGATTTCGCCAATTATCTGGATCTGTACCGAAAGTACCAGACCGATTATCAGCTGGACGCCGTACTGGAAGGCAGGATCAGTGAAGGACTGCTCAAAAAGACAGCCCACGCATCTTTTGATGAGCGCGTCAGCCTGATCCACCTGCTGTTTTCCCGCTGCCAGGTCCGCTTTGCCGCACAAATCAGGGAAGATGAAAGAAATCTTCTGCTGTATGAGCAGCTGAAGCTGCTGAAGGGAACAATGCTCAGCGAAGGTCAAACGCTTCTGCCAGAGGGCTCGGATGCGTTTGGATCGGATGCATCCGGAGCAGTTGCATCCGAAGCAGTTGCATCCGGAGCAGCTGCATTTGAATCGAATCCGACCGACCAGTCCGACAGACAAGATGAAAAGCTTCCAGTAAAGCCTGCAGAGCAAACAGCAAAGCAATCTGCCCTTTCAGATACAGATAACCTGGAAGACAAAAAAAACCGCGCCTGTGCCTGTGTGGCCGATCGGATCGCGGAATTTTCAAAAGAATACGAACAGAAAAAAACAGCCGGGCTGCTTACCCGTGAGGAAGACCGCCGCTGCCGACAGGTCGCAGAACAGCTCGAGGCTTATCGGGAAATGCTGCAAAATGCAGACATCAGCGGCACGCAGGATGCCTGGAGCCGGATTCAGGCGCAATTTGAACACAGCCAGGATGTACTGGATGCGAGTTTCGACGCAGCCGGTGAGCAGTTGGAGCATGCCTTTGATTTTATCGAAGCCGCCTTTGGCAATGGACAGGAAGCTGTCCTGTTTATCACAAACCTGAACAGCGATTACTATAGCGTCCGTTTCCTGCAGCAATACGAATGTGAACGCTACTACCGCTATAACAAAGAGCTGCTCTTCGATGAGCGCAGCCGCTCCATTGAGGCTCGGCTTGATGCACTGAACCTGTAAATTCTGAAGCATTCTGCAAAACGCTCCGGAAAATTCAGACTGTTTTCCGGGAAAATATTTTAGTAAATTCAGGCTGCTTCTCCTGGAAAATATTTTAGCGAATTCAGGCTGCTTCTCCGGGAAAATATTTTACCGGTGAAGCAGCCCCCAATTTTTCACACACGGATATGCCCCGATGTCTCCGCGTTCAATGCGATCCTTTTCTCTCCGGCTCCAATGATCATCAGCCCGCTGCCATCATTGCAGATCACCCGGATTTCGCTGCCAGGATGGATCTCCCATCCGCGCAGTGCTTCCTCGGTCTCATCGGAAAGTCCGAGCATCCATTTTATTGTACAGACTGTGTTATCCTTCATTTCTGTTAACAATTGCATAAAAAAGTCCCCCACTCAAGTGTCCCGGTTTTCTCTGACAATTGCAGCAGATTATCTTCCATCCATTGAACAGATGGAAACCTGTCTTCTGGTCATTGTCAGAATTTCATATCAAACATTTAGACACATTGTAACAGGAGGACTTTTTGTTAGTCAATTACAATCTTTATCAGTCTCATCTCATCTTTGTCAGCTATTATTTGATCACATGAATCCAGCCCTTCGGAGCCTCGATGCGGCCCATCTGAATGCCGGTCAGGGTATCATACAGTTTCTTCGTCACCGGCCCCATCTCGGTCATCCCGCTCGGCAGGCAGATCTCATTGCCATGATCTACGATCTTGCCAACCGGAGAAATCACCGCAGCCGTACCGCACAGACCGCACTCAGCAAAGTCCTTCACCTCATCAAAGAAGACTTCTCGCTCTTCCACTTCCAGGCCCAGATAGTCCTTAGCGACTGTCACCAGAGAACGGCGCGTGATGGAAGGAAGAATGCTGTCTGATTTCGGCGTAACCACCTTGCCGTCCTTTGTCACAAACAGGAAGTTCGCTCCTCCGGTCTCCTCTACCTTGGTCCGGGTCGCCGGATCCAGATACATATTCTCATCAAATCCCTTATGATGTGCGTCAACAATCGCATAAAGGCTCATTGCATAATTAAGGCCAGCCTTAATGTGTCCTGTTCCATGAGGAGCCGCACGATCAAAGTCTGACACTCGGATCGTCAAAGGCTTCGCGCCGCCCTTGAAATACGGGCCTACCGGTGTGGTGAAGACACGGAACTGATACTCTTCTGCCGGAGCTACGCCAATCACAGAGCTGCTGCCGAAAATGAACGGTCTGATGTACAGCGTCGCACCGGAACCATAAGGCGGTACATAAGCCTCGTTTGCCAGAACCGTCTCCGAAACTGCCTCAACAAAGCGCTCCTCCGGGAATACCGGAATCTCCAGACGCTCGCAGGAATCGTGCAGACGCGCCGCATTCAGATCCGGACGGAACGTTACGATGTGACCATCCTCCGTCGTATAAGCCTTTAACCCCTCAAAACAGGTCTGCGCATACTGAAGCACGCCCGCGCATTCACTGATCGCCACCGTCGCATCTGAGATCAGTGCACCTTCATCCCAGGCTCCATTCTTATAATTAGCTACGTAGCGCTTATCCGTCTGCACATAGCCAAAGCCCAGATTTGCCCAGTCAATATTTTTTTTCTCCATAATCCTTGTCCTTCCTTTGTATAATGGAATCGCAGGCAACTCCTCATCGTCTGCCCTGTTTTGCCGGATCGCAGTTATTTCACAAAGCCGCCGGCACAAACAACTTGCTTTCCATAGTTTACGCTCACAAAAATAGGCTGTCAAGAGTTTCTTTTACTTGCTTTTCAGGTGATTTCGATTTATAGTGTTAATCAATCCGCCAGGCCGGGATCGTTTTTTCTGCAGACGAGCAGTTCTGAGGAAACATCTGGACAAACGGACACCTGAATATAGTGTAGGAAACACCTGGACAAACGGACACCTGAATATAGTATAGGAAATTTCAGGACAAGCAGACATTTGAATAAAAGAGGCATTCCCATGGGTATTCTTTATGACGAACAGGCGCACAACGCAGCCTTTGAAGACATCGCGCGTGATATTCTGCGCGGCGCGCAAAATGAGCTCTATCTGAATATGCGCTTTCTGGATGTGGCGCTCTCCTCTCTGGCAATTCTTGCAGATGGACAGATCCGGACCGCCGGTACGGATGGCAGCTATTACTATTTTCAGCCCGATCAGGTCGTCTCTGTTTTCCGCAAAGGGCGTGAGCAAATCAACCGGCTGTATCTGCACAGTATCCTGCACTGTCTGTTCGCACATCCGTGGGTGCGCGGCGACCGGGATCCTGAATACTGGAATCTCGCCTGCGATGTAGCTGCGGAAGCAGTCATCGACGGACTCTATATCCGAGCGCTGCGCAGGCCGCAGTCCCCACTGCGTAGAGAATTCTACCGCACACTCCGTACTACTCCTGTCTCCGGAAATTCAGCTGCGGGCATGTCTTCAAAAATCCCGAGTCTTCGGACAAATGAGTTTTTAACGAACCGTTCTTCTCAGACAGATGGACTTTCAGCGAGCCAACCTTCCAATACAGATGGATTTTCAGCAAGCCGACCTTCCAGGAAAGACGAATTTTCGGCAAACTGTTCTTCTCATCCAAGTGTCCATGCACAGGAACATACCTTCACCAGCGAAAGCAGTGTAAGGGAATCCAGCCCTGCGTTGACTGCGCAGCGTGTTTACCGTATTCTCTGCGTACTTCATCCGGACCGGGCACAGCTCGACCGTCTGAAGCGGGAATTCGCCGTGGATGATCACAGCCGCTGGGAGCAGCAAAATGACCAACAGCAGCGCAGCCCCTCCCCTTCCCCGCAGAATGCCGGGTCGGATTCGCCAAACGAGCCTTCTGAGCCAAAACAAAATACCGACAATTTCAATCCATCCCTCCCGAATGCGAAGAAAAAATGGGACGATATCCGTGACCGCATGCAGACAGAGCTGGAAACCTTTGGAAAAGACACCTCCGATGATGTGAAAGCTCTGGAGGAGCAGGTCTGCGCCGCAAACCGGCACCGCTATGATTACCGGAAGTTTCTGAGGAAATTTTCTGTATTAAAAGAAGAAATGCAGGTGGATCAGGATTCTTTTGACTATATTTATTACCATTATGGCATGGAGCTGTATGGGAATCTGCCTCTGATTGAACCTCTGGAGACAAAAGAGGTAAAGAAAATTGAGGATTTTGTGATCGTACTGGACACCTCCATGTCCTGCCAGGGAGACCTGCTGCTGCATTTTCTGGAGGAAACCTACAGCATCTTAAGTGAATCGGAAAGCTTTTTCCGCAAAATCCATATTCACATCCTGCAATGTGACGACCGGGTGCAGGAGGATGTGCTGATCACAAATCACGAGGAAATGCAGCAGTATCTGGAACACTTTACCATCCGGGGCTTTGGCGGCACGGACTTCCGTCCTCCGTTTGCCCGGGTAAAGGAGCTGATGTGCAAAGGATGCTTCACAAAGCTGCGCGGGCTGATTTACTTCACAGACGGCTATGGCACCTTTCCGGTCAAAAAACCGCCCTACGATACTGCGTTCGTATTTCTGCGCGAGGACTACCGCGATGTAGATGTCCCGCCCTGGGCAATCAAGCTGATCGTAGATGAAGAAGATCTGCGGCGGTAGCCCCGCCGCTGAAGGATAGACCTATCGATCTTCCTGTGTGATGGTTTCCCCTCCAGAGGATTGCCTCGCTTTTCAGCGGGTCCGCTCATCTCCCACAAAAAACAGCGCGACCGTCCCCGGCCCGGTATGGCTGCCAATGGTCGTGCCGATGCTGTAAATCTGCACCGGGCCGGAAAGATTCGGAAAAGCAGCCTCTACCAGATCCGCGACTGCCCGGGCGTCCTCATAGCATGCGGAGTGAGACATATAGCACTTTCCGCTGTAGCTTGTCCCTTTTACAGCATGCTCCTTCATTTGCTCCACTATTTTTTTGATGACCGTACGCTTGCCGCGGATGTTGGTGCGCGGAATCAGCTTCCCCTCATCATTGACATTCATAAGCGGGCAGATGTTCAGCATATTCCCGATAAATCCGGAAGTTTTTGAAATCCTGCCGCCTTTAATAAAAAAGGTCAGATCAGAAGAAAAGAACCAGTGATGAATGGTCAGCCGGTTTGCCTGGAGCCAGTCATATAATACCAGCAGAGAGGCTCCTGTGTCGCGCATATCCGCCAGCATGTCCATCAGCAGTCCGTATCCGGAGGATGCTGCCAAGGAATCTGCCACCAGAATCGTGCGCTCCGGAAATTCTTCCGTAAGCATGTCCCGGGCAACACATGCGGAATTATAAGTGCCGGAAATCCCACTGGATAGAGTGACATGCAGAATATCCAGCCCCTTCTCCAGAAATGGCCGGAAATATTTCAGAAACTCTTCCACATTGATCTGGGAAGTCCTGGTATCCGCTCCATCCTGCATGGCCTTATAAAACTGATCAAACGGCATCGTCTCTCCGAGATCATCCATGTACTCTTTTCCGTCCATAGAATAATGCATGCAGGCATAGGAAATCCCACGCCTCTCCAGATGCTCCTTTGTCAAATCCACAGTCGAACAGCAACTCAAAACATAATCTCCCATATTTTTTCCCTCATGTTCTTTTCATTTATAGCCACATCCTATCGCAACACATAGAAATAACGCAGCAAACATATATGACGCTGCATACATATAATTGCAATTCATATATAAACGCAATTCACATATAAATGCAATCCACATATAAATGCAATCCACATATAAATGCAATCCACATATAAATGCAATTCACATATAAATACAATTCATTTATAAAAAGCAGCGCATATAATCACCTTTTAATCACCTTCTGAAGGCAAAAAGAATGGCCTGCTTAAATGCTGCATAATTTCATAACGTAGTTTTTAAATCTACGTCCTGTCAATAATTTGATTTTAAGTCCCCTGTGTATATTTGTCAAGTATAAAGAATCCAGGCTAAATTTTTGCAGACATTACAATGTCAAACCTGCAGGCCGAAAAATACCGTAAATCTGCTTAATATGCAGCGGGAATAAAAAACCAGCTTCGTAAATGCGGAAAAGGAGCTCCTCGCTATTTCCTCATCCATGCATTACAAAACTGGTTATTCGGTCGTAAACCTATAAATCTTCCTTCTGCGTGCCCGGCAGCTGTACCAGTATGATCGCCGCGAACATGATCACGCACCCAGCCAGCTCCCGCCCGGACAGACTCTGATGCAGGATCACCCAGCCGGAAAGCAGAGAAATTACGGACTCGAGACTCAGGATCAGGGAAGCGACCGTCGGGTTCATGCCTCGCTGTCCTACAATCTGAAGTGTATAGGCCACGCCGCAGGACATCACGCCCGCATACGCTATCGGCGCCCAGGCTGCCAGAATCTGGGAGATCTGAGGTGTCTCAAAGAGCAGCATACCGATAGCTGAAAGTATCCCGCAGGTAAAAAACTGGATACAGGACATTTTGACTCCGTCTACGCGAGCGCTGAAATAATCAATCACCAGGATATGAAAAGAAAACGCGACGGCACAGAGCAGAAGCAGGATATCTCCGCCCTGCAAAGCCAGACTGTCGCCCGTCATACACAGCAGATAAAGTCCCACAACCGCCATTATCACCGCAGCCCACACGCGCCCTCCGGTCTTTTTATGCAGAAAAACACCAAATAGCGGCACAAGTACAATATACATTGCTGTGATAAAGCCCGCTTTGCCAACCGATGTATACTGAATGCCGAATTGCTGCAGACTCGAAGCCAGGAAAAGAATGACCCCGCAGCTTAGTCCGCCCGCGATCAAATCCTTTGTTTTAAAGACTTGCGGTGCTTTCTGTGGATTCTGTGGATTCTGTGCATTCAATGCACTCTGCACATTCTGTTCTTCCTTTGCTTCTGTTTGTGCAGCCGCCTGCATATCTGCCTGTGCTGCCGTTTCAAATGACCGATCCTCTGTTTTTGATTTCCTGCGATGAGCCTTTTGCCGATCCAGGAAGAAAATCACCGGCAGAAGCACCGCACCGCCGATCACATTTCTCACTGCATTGAATGTAAAAGGCTGTACATAATCCATCCCCACGCTCTGGGCAACAAAAGCAACGCCCCAGATGGTTGCCGTCAGTAACAGGAGCAGAGACTGTCTCAATACGAATTTATTCATGATTTTACAGTACACTCCTTAAGAACTGCTGCGCCTGCGGAGTCTTCGGATTGGCAAATACATCCTCTGGTTTCCCTTCCTCCAGAATCTGACCATCCGCCATGAAGATCACCTTGTCCGCCACCTCTCTGGCAAATCCCATCTCATGAGTGACACAAAGCATTGTCATACCCTGATTAGCCAGATCCTTCATCACATTCAGCACCTCGCCGACCAGCTCCGGATCCAGAGCCGAAGTCGGCTCGTCAAAGAGCATGACCTTTGGCTCCATGGCCAGAGCCCGCGCAATCGCCACACGCTGCTGCTGTCCGCCGGAAAGCTTCGACGGATACACGTCCGCCTTGTCGCTTAAGCCAACCTTTTCCAGCAATTCACGCGCCGTTTTTTCCGCCTCAATTTTGTCGCGTTTGCGCACATTTACAGGGGCAAGCATCACATTTTCCAGCACGGTCAGATGGGGAAACAGATTAAACTGCTGAAATACCATCCCCATTTCCAGCAACATATTGGAAAACTCTTCCTTTTCCATTTTACTGACCGTGGCATCATTCTCGCGGTGATAAAACAGCTTATCCTCAATGTAAATCTTGCCGCTGGTGATTTTTTCCAATGTGTTTAAAGAGCGCAGAAAAGTCGATTTCCCGGCTCCCGATGGGCCGATAATGACGACCACTTCTCCTGTTTCTACGGTCAGATTTACATTTTTCAGAACCTTGAGGTCTCCGAAATTTTTGCAGACATTTTCTGTGCGAATCATGGACATAGCTTTGTTCCCCCTTTATTGGTAAACCGAATACTTATTCTCCAGCTTATTGAAAATAAAGGTGAAGAATGCCGTAATGATCAGATATAAAATCATGGCCGGTATATAGACAAGAGCCGTCGCTGATGAGGAGGAAATCGCCCTCGTCACCTTAGTCAGATCCGTCAGGCCAATGATCGCTACCAGAGAAACGTCCTTCAGAACCATGATAAACTCATTACCCACCGGCGGGATCAGTCTCCTCACGGTCTGCGGGATAATGACCAGACGCATCGTCTGACCGTAGGTCAGCCCCAGAGCCTTCGCTGCTTCAAACTGCCCCTTGTCGATGGACTGAATTCCGGCACGGATATTTTCTGCCAGATACGCCGCTGTATTCAACACATAGGCAATCAGCGCCGCCACAAAAGCACTTCGGATCGTCAATGCCGGATTGAGCTGCGGCAGTCCGAAATAGATGAAATAAATCTGCATCAGCAGGGGTGTCCCGCGGAAGAAAAAGATGTACGCGCTGCAGGGAGCGCTCAGGATCTTATGCTTCGACATCTTGCCAAGGGCAAGAAACACGGCCAGCACCAGACCGATACTGACGGATATGATCGTGATAATAATCGTGGTTCTCGCGCCAACTAACAGCTGCGGCATCCACCGTATAATTCTCTCTAACATTTCTCAACCCATCCTTATTTTCTGATAACAATTCAGAACAACAGGCCGCAGCTTCCGGGGCAGCTGAATGGAAACTGTCTCCTGAATGCAATCTCCTGTACCTGATACAGTTATGATGTGGTTTTACACGCGCGGGCGCGGGACTGCCCAAGAGCAGTATTTCCCGCGCCCGCATGCGTCCGTGCTTTCATCACGCGCAGCTTCCCTGCACGATCTTTTCGCCTTCACATGCGCGGCTTCTTTATCCGCGCATCTTTTTTCCGCACAAATTACTCTACGCCAAAGCCCTCAGCCAGACCTTCGATCACGTCCTCCGTGCCGAAGTACTTCACTGCCAGCTCAGCCATGGTGCCGTTTTCAAACAGCGCAGCCATGCCTTCATTGATCTTCTCTGCAAGTGCATCGTTGTCTTTCTTCATGCAGATTACAATCGGCTCTTTCTCATCAGACTGCCATACTGTCGCATAATCGTTGGCATCATCTCCCAGATAATAGGAAGCCACTACAGAATCCGTGCAGACCGCATCCACACGTCCCGCCTTGATCTCGTCAAAAGCGTTGATGACCTTCTCATACTGTCTCAGGTCGGTATCCAGACCATCTGCAATGTATTCCTGAATCAGGTAATCTGCGGTAGTCTCCATCTGCACCGCTACAGTCTTGCCGTCCAGATCCATGATATCCGCGATATCAGAATCATTCGGAACCACGATCACCGGTGCATTTGCCACGTACGGAGAGCTCAGCAGATAGTTCTCATTTCTGTCATCTGTGTAGGAAACACTGGAAATGATGCAGTCATACTTATCCGTGGTCACGCCGGCGAAAATGCCGTCCCAGGCAGTATCTACAATCTCAAGCTCCAGTCCAAGCTCCTCAGCGAGCGCGGTAGCTACCTCAACATCAAAGCCGATCGCCGTTGCACCATCCTCGTCAAAGTATTCCATTGGAGGATATCCGATCTCCATACCAACCATGAGAACGCCTTCCTTGATGGTATAATCGGTTACCTCTTCTGCATCTTCCTCGGTTTCAGCTGCTTCAGTCTCTTCTTCCGTCTCGGCTGCCTCAGTTACTTCCTCGGTTTCTGCAGCTTCAGTATCATCCTCCGTCTCAGCAGCCTCAGTTTGTGCTGCGGATTATGCACATAACCTAGCAGACGACGAATCG
>JAJQFO010000346.1:0-2107 GCA_021201095.1 Lachnospiraceae bacterium | reverse complement strand
TCAGACTCAGCGTGAGCTGCTTCTTCCTTTGCGTTCTCAGGTGATGCTTCAGTATCGCTCTCAGTTTCAGCATCAGTTGCTGCTTCCGTAGCTGCCTCGGTTACTGCTTCCGTTTCGGTTTCTGCCGCTTCAGTCACAGCCTCGGTAGCAGCAGCCTCCGTTGTTGCCTCTGTCTGCGTACTCGTACTGGATCCGCATCCGCTCAAGGTCGCTGCAACCATCATAGCCGCCAGCATTGCCGTCAGGATTCTCTTCTTCATGGTAGTTCCTCCTCTTTCATCATGAAATACAGTAAAGAAGGCGGAATGACCGCTTAGATCAGACCGCCTTGTCTCAAGAAATACTTATATCACGTTCTTCGACTTTATGCAAGCACCTTTCACAAATTTCCGCGATTTTCACCGAATTTCTTACAGAAAAAACATTCCTCCGCAGAAATTTTTAACATTCTACACGAAAGCCTGCTTCTTCCAGGGGAATCAGAAGCTTCTGAACTCACTCTGACGGTCTTTGCGTCAGTCCACCTTAACCTGATCCACAAATCCATCGTCGATCATGGCAATCATATAGCCGACGATATCCGGATCAAACTGAGTTCCGCTGCATCGAAGCAGCTCTGCGCGCGCATATTCAAGCGGTCTGCCCGACTGATAATGACGGGCGGAGCACATCGCATCAAAGGAGTCTGCAATCGCTATAATTCTGGCTTTGAGCGGAATCTCTTCTCCTTTAAGTCCCTCGCAGTAGCCGTTTCCATCAAAGTGCTCATGATGATATTTGGCGCCGTCCGCAATATCCGGGATTACCGTAAACTCACTTAAGATTTCTCCGCCGATACGGGGATGACTCTTTACGACCTCCCACTCTTCGGGAGACAACTTCCCTGTCTTTTTCAGAATCTCATCCGGAATGCCTATCTTTCCGATGTCATGCAGCAGAGCCATATAGGAAATCCATTCCTGATCTTCCTCTGAAAAATTCATCCGTCTCGCAATTTCCCGTGAGTAGGCCGCCACACGCACCGAATGTCCATTCGTATCTTCATCTTTTGCATCAATTGCATTTACAAATGTATGAAGTGACTGTTCGATAATCAGTTTCAGCTCTTCCTGGCGCTTTTTCAGACTGCGCACCCGATATTGATAGAAAATATGGAACACAATAAAAACCACAAGGGCAGCCAGCAAAATCGTCAGTAAACAAAACCACCTGGTCTCCCAGAAATGATATTCTTTGTGGACGGCAATGCGGATTTCTTCTCCCTCAACGCCGTCTTCATTATAGACGACCATGCGGAACACATAGTCTCCGCCGCTCAGATTGGTATAGCTGGCAGCTCGAGTAGCTGATGAGGAAATCATGCTGTTATCTTCCTCAAATCCTTCCAGCGTATATTCCACTGTCTTGCTGCCAGGAGTGAAGGACAGAACTGAAAATTCAAAAGTCACACGCTTAGCCGATGCAGGAATGGTGATCTCATCCAAAACGGCAAATTCTTCATTGTCAATCATCACGGCCGATACCGCGCCGCGGGGCTCGTTCTCATTGGTTGGAATTTCCTCCGTGTCAATCGCGGAAATCCCATTATTCGTACACAGCCAGAGAGTGCCGTCCTCATCCAGCCAGTTCCAGGAATTTGCTACCAGTGTGCCCGTCAGTCCATACTCCGTATTCAATTCCCGGGGAGCGGCCGTCCCGGAGAGAAGCTCCTCTTTATCAAAAATCAGGATCCCGCTGCTCTTCATCAGCCAGATATCATCACCTATCAGCTGAATATCCAGAATACTGCCCGCGCTCTCCGGAAGCGTAATTTCACGAATCCCATCCTGATCCCGATAGTAAAAAGAGCTTCCTGCGCTGATCCAGACTCCGTCTTCATCCGCCTTCATGCGCATGACCGACCCTGCCTCCAAACCAGCATCGCTGTAATACTGAGTCACCTCTCCATCCGGGGTAATGGTATAGATCCCCTGTCCGTCGCTTCCCGCGACAAGCGTACCGTCTTCCGTCTCATACATGCAAAGAACAACCGAATAGGGAAGCACATCCGAGACATATATGCTGGAAATATCAACGTCACTGATTATATCCATAACGTAAGAACCCG
>JAJQFO010000199.1 GCA_021201095.1 Lachnospiraceae bacterium | reverse complement strand
GAAGTGAAGACGCCACTGGCGCTCAGCACCCTCTCCTTCCGATAAGTTAAATTATATGATTCGGGCTGCAGCAGGGTATGATACTGCGGATTACTCTGTGTTTTGCCTGCATCATTACATTGCCGTCGCGGTATGTGACAAAGCATAATGAGGAGGCTGCGAGGCCTCCTTATTTCAAAAGTAAAATGTACGTAACTATTCAGGGCAGTACATCGCACTTGTTGCGAAGTACGTATGAAAACGTATATTATGTGGGGGATATCCTGCATTTCGTGCCGGATATCCCCATCGCGAAGCGATTTAAAAGGGCTTTTCCATGGGAAATAATAGAAGATTCATTTTGACTGATCTGGCTTTAGGTGAAAGGGAGAGATAATAAAATGACCGGGCAGGTATCCGCGGAGCTTGAAGAGAAAATTAATTACCATTTTCATAACAGACAGCTGCTTTATGAGGCATTGTCCCACAGCTCTTATGCAAATGAGCATCGTTATGAGGGATTTCATGATAATGAACGTCTGGAATTTTTAGGAGACGCAGTTCTGGAGCTGGTCAGCAGCGACTTTCTTTACCATCATTATCCGCAGCTTCACGAGGGAGATCTGACAAAGCTGCGGGCGAGCCTGGTCTGTGAACCGACGCTGGCCATGTGTGCCAGAGAGTTTGACCTGAGCAAATATGTACAGCTGGGCAAGGGAGAAGAGCATACTGGCGGGCGCAGGCGTGATTCGATCATTTCGGATGCCCTGGAAGCGCTGATTGGAGCTATTTATCTGGACGGCGGCCTGGAACCGGCGAGGATTTTTATTGAACGGTTTATTCTGACGGATATTGAACACAAAAAGCTGTTTTATGACAGCAAGACGGCTCTGCAGGAGATCGTGCAGCAGGGATATCGTCATGACGCAATCCGTTATGTGATTGTCGGTGAAGACGGTCCTGATCATGCGAAAACATTCCGTGTAGAAGTAGAAGTCGGAGGCAGAGTAGTCGGCAAAGGCAGTGGGAGCACGAAAAAATCGGCGGAACAGGAAGCTGCGTACCAGGCAATCCACACGCTGGGAGCCGCCGGGGAGAATCATTAAATTATGTATCTGAAAAGCATCGAAGTGCAGGGTTTTAAGTCCTTTGCCAATAAAATCACCTTTCAGTTTCACAATGGCATCACTGCGATCGTCGGTCCGAACGGCAGCGGCAAGAGCAATGTGGCGGACGCGGTACGCTGGGTACTCGGAGAGCAAAGCGCTAAATCTCTGCGCGGCTCCAGCATGCAGGACGTCATTTTTTCCGGTACGGAGTTAAGACGTCCGCTCGGCTTTGCGTCAGTGTCCATTACGCTGGATAATTCAGATCACAAGCTGGCTGTTTCCTATGACGAGGTAACCGTGACACGGCGGGTCTATCGTTCCGGTGAGAGTGAGTATATGCTGAACGGCACCCAGGTACGGCTGCGGGATATCAACGAGCTGTTTTACGATACCGGCATTGGAAAAGAGGGCTATTCGATTATCGGCCAGGGACAGATTGAAAAGATCTTAAACGGCAAGCCGGAGGAACGGCGTGAGCTGTTTGACGAGGCGGCCGGGATTGTCAAGTTTAAAAGGCGCAAGCAGACCACTCAGAAAAAACTGGACTCCGAGCGTCAGAACCTGACCAGAGTCAACGACATTCTTGAAGAACAGAAACGGCAGCTGGGGCCTTTGCAGAAACAGGCCGAGACGGCCAGAATCTATTTGCAGAAACGCGATACGCTGAAAAGCTTTGAGGTGAATCTGTTCCTGCTGGAAACGGATAAAATTCAGAAGGATCTGGAGGTTCTTACTGAAAAACAGCGGGCGGCGCAGGAAGAACTCGCTTCGGCTCAGTCGGAATATGAGCGTACAAAGGCGGAGTATGAGGCGGCCGAGCAGGAAATTGAGCAGATGGATTCCTCCCTGGCACAGAAAAGAGAGGAAGCTGCGCAGAACCGGGTGCACAAAGAACAGCTGCAAAGTCAGATCCAGCTGCTGCGGGAGCAGATTCACACGGATGAAACCAACGATGATCACTTAAGCAGCAGGATTGCTGCACTTTCTGCTCAGATCGACGATTGTACGGCTAAGGAAAGCTCTCTCCAGGTCACCCTTGGCGACCTGGCCTCCCATACATCTGCTGTGCGTATCCAGGCAAAGGAGCAGCAGCAGACTCTGGAGGAGCTTGAGCAGCAGATTGCGGATCTGGAGCGCAGGATCGAGGCGTCAAAAAGCGCAATTATCACTCTTTTGAACCAGCGTTCTACTCTGAAAGCACAGATGCAGCGCTACGAGACCATGGCCGAGCAGGGACGCATACGCAGGGCACAGCTGCAGCAGGAGCTGCTCCGTTTGAAGAGTGAGGAGGCTTCCCAGGAAGATATCCGGGAAGAAATCCGCTCCGAATATGAGGAGGTTTCTGCCAGAATTGAAGATCTGAATGGCAAAAGCGATACGGCAAATGAGGCCCTGGCAAAGGCGCAGGATGCTCTCACTGGCCTCAATCAGCGCATGGAGGAGGCGCATAACCGCTATCACAGGGAAATGTCCCGCCTCGAGACACTGAGGAATATCGCGGAGCGGTATGACGGCTACGGAAACAGCATCCGCCGTGTGATGGAGCAAAAAGAGCGGGATCCGGGCATTCTGGGCGTGGTTGCGGACATTATCAAGGTTGATAAGGAATATGAGACTGCCATTGAGACGGCGCTTGGCGGGAGTATTCAGAATATTGTGACGGACACCGAGGAGACTGCCAAACGTCAGATCGAGTTTTTAAAGAAAAATAAGTTTGGCCGGGCGACCTTTCTGCCTCTGGACGGCGTCACGGACCGGGGAGGATTTTCCACACCTGGCGCGCTGAAGGAAACAGGAGTCATCGGCTTAGCCTCGAAGCTGGCTCACACCGAGAAAAAATATCAGACACTGGTGGAATCGCTTTTAGGGCGTACTCTTGTCGTGGATCAGATCGACCATGCCATCGCGATCGCGAGAAAATACCGGCATTCGCTGCGCATCGTCACACTGGAAGGGGAAATGCTCAATCCAGGCGGCTCCATGAGCGGCGGTTCGTTTAAAAATTCCAGCAACCTTCTTGGCCGGCGCAGAGAAATCGAGGATCTGGAGACTCGGGTGAAAGCAGACCGTGCCGCATTGGATCGACTGCAGGGACAGATTGACCGGACACGCGGCGAGCGAAACGACTTGAGAGCAGAGCTGGTCCGGCTCAATGAAGAATTGCAGAGAGCCTATCTGGAGCAGAATACGGCAAAGCTCCGGCTGGATGAAATGAATGAGAAGCAGAGCTCTACCTCGGATTCTTATCAGAAGCTTCAATCGGAACTGTCCCAGATCGGGCAGCAGCTGCGCGAGATTGAGTCCAATCTGGAGACGGAACGCCAGAGCCTGGAACAGTCGGTAAAAAAAGAAAAAGAATACGAGGAACAGATTGGCGCCGATCAGTCTCTGCTGGATGGAAAACGGCAGAAAAGAGGGGAAGCGGCCGCGCTTGCCCAGGAAACACAGCTGGAGCTGTCAAAGTACGCGCAGCAGGAACAGTTTTTCAGGCAGGATCTGGAACGTGTCCGGGCCGAAAGAACGCAGCTTTCCAGAGAAAAAGCGCAGCATGAGGAAGACCAGAGGAGTGCCTCCGGAAATATCCGCGAAAAAGAGGAGCGGATTACACAGACCTCGGAAGAGCTTGCAGGATTAGAGGAAGTACAGAAGCTTCTTGAAAAAGAGATTACTGCTCTTTCCGAAAAGCGGGAAACGGTCAGTGCTTCACATAAAAAATTTTTTGCGGCGAGAGAAGAGCTTTCTGAAAAAATCAGCCTGCTGGATAAGGAAAACTTCCGGCTGAATGCCCAGCTGGAAAAAATCACGGAACAAAAAGAAACGCAGATCAATTATATGTGGGAGGAGTATCAGCTGACCTTCAGCTCCGCCCAGGAGCTTGCGGATCCGTCTTATACAGCTGTGGCTCCGCTCAAAAAGAAAATTTCGGAGACAAAGAGCGAGATCCGTTCCCTCGGCAGCGTCAATGTCAATGCGATTGACGATTTTAAAGAGCTTTCAGAGCGCTATGAGTTTCTGACCGCCCAGCGGGAGGATCTGCAAAAAGCGGAAGCCTCTCTGATGAAGATCATCGAGGAGCTGGATACCGGAATGCGCGCGCAGTTTAAAGAACAGTTCGCAAAAATACAGGTAGAGTTTGACAAAGCCTTCCGGGAGCTTTTCGGCGGCGGACGCGGTTCGCTTGAGTTGATGGAGGATGAGGACATTCTGGAAGCGGGGATCCGTATTGTCGCGCAGCCTCCCGGGAAAAAGCTGCAGAATATGATGCAGATGTCCGGCGGAGAAAAATCTTTAACAGCGATCGCGCTGCTTTTTGCGATCCAGAACCTCAAACCATCCCCGTTCTGTCTGCTGGATGAGATCGAGGCGGCACTCGATGAGAGCAATGTAGACCGCTATGCGAACTACCTGCATCGGTTGACAAAGCATACACAATTTATTATCATAACCCACAGAAGGGGCGCCATGAATGCAGCGGACCGCCTGTACGGGATTACGATGCAGGAAAAGGGCGTGTCCGCCCTGGTATCAGTCAATCTGATTGAGGACGAGCTGGACAGTTAGTGAATCGTGCTTAGTGGACAGTACAGTGGTTAGTGGTCAGTGATCAGTGTTCAGGAGCAGGACAGCTTTCGCGCAGGCACAGGGAAAGGATCGTTTCCAGCGTGAGCACCGGGAGGAAAGACGTTCTTTGATGCAAAGCAGAAACACGCGAAGAGGAGGGCTACTATGGAAGAAAAGAAAAAGAAAAGCTTTTTTAGACGTCTGGCGGATGGACTTGCAAAGACGAGGAATAACATTGTATCCGGTATCGACGCGATTTTCAGTGGTTTTTCCAGTATTGATGATGATTTCTATGATGAGATCGAGGAAATCCTTGTGATGGGTGATCTGGGAATCAACGCCACGACCTCCATCATAGAGGATCTGAAGCAGAAGGTCGCCGAGCAGCATATCAAGGATCCGGCCGCATGCAAGCAGCTTCTGATTGACAGTATTAAGGAAGAAATGAATGTCGGAGAGACGGCTTACGAATTTGAAAACCGCAATTCAGTCGTTCTTGTGATCGGGGTCAATGGAGTCGGTAAGACAACGAGCATTGGCAAGCTCGCCCAGATGCTGAAGGATGATGGCAAAAAGGTGATTCTGGCAGCGGCGGATACCTTCCGCGCGGCGGCGGGCGAACAGCTCATTGAATGGGGAAATCGCGCTGGAGTGGATGTGATCAGCGGTCAGGAAGGATCGGACCCGGCTTCTGTCGTCTACGACGCGATCGCGGCCGCTAAGGCGAGAAACGCGGATGTACTGATCTGCGACACAGCAGGGCGTCTGCATAATAAAAAGAACCTGATGAACGAGCTTGGCAAAATTTACCGCATCCTGGAGAGAGAGTACCCGGAAGCGTACCGGGAAACGCTTGTCGTCCTCGACGGAACCACCGGTCAGAATGCCCTGGCGCAGGCGCGGCAGTTCAAGGAGGCGGCGGACATTACCGGTATTATCCTGACGAAGCTGGACGGCACAGCCAAGGGGGGTATCGCGGTGGCGGTGCATTCTGAACTGGGGATTCCGGTGAAGTACATCGGTATCGGTGAAAAAATCGACGATCTGCAGAAATTTAACGCGGACGACTTTGTAAACGCGCTTTTTGATACGAAAGATTCCGCCGGGCAGACGTGAGACAGGCTGTAAAAAAGTCCAGAGGTATGATTACTTTATGTAATCAGATATTCAGCTGCTGAATTACGGGGCTTTGTGGCCGGGCAGCCAGAAACCGCTCACAGATTTTCGGAAAAACAGCCTGATGCTGTATCGCAGCTTTGGGCGGTCTGTAATAATCGTGACAGAAGGTATAAGGAGAAAGGAACAACGAGGTATTAAATCATGGAAATGTTGACATTAGAGAGCTTTGATGAGGCTTGTGAGTGCGTGAAACGCGTCATTACGCAGACGAAGCTGGTCTACAGCGATTATTTCAGCGCGCAGACAGGCAATAAGGTTTATTTAAAGCCAGAAAATATGCAGAAAACCGGCGCTTACAAGATCCGGGGATCCTATTACAAAATCAGTACGCTTTCAGAAGAGGAGCGCGCAAAGGGACTGATTACGGCTTCCGCCGGAAACCATGCGCAGGGCGTGGCCTATGCGGCTTCTGCTTACGGATGCAAAGCGGTAATTGTGATGCCGGCGACGACGCCGCTGATGAAGATCAACCGCACAAAGAGCTACGGCGCTGAGGTGATCCTCCATGGAGAGGTATATGATGAGGCCTGCGAGTACGCGCTGCAGCTCGCTGAGGAGAAGGGTTATACCTTTATTCACCCGTTTGACGATCCGGCGGTCGCGACCGGGCAGGGGACCATTGCTATGGAGATTATCCAGGATCTGCCGCTGGTGGATGTGATTCTGGTGCCGATCGGCGGCGGCGGACTGGCGACCGGTGTTTCTACTCTGGCCAAGCTGCTGAATCCGAAGATTAAGGTAATTGGTGTGGAGCCGGAGGGAGCGGCCTGTATGAAGGCTTCTCTTGCCGCCGGAGAGGTGACGACCCTGCCAGGGGTGAACACCATCGCGGACGGCACCGCTGTGAAAACGCCGGGAAATGTTATTTTCCCTTATATCCAGAAGAATCTGGACGACATCATTACCGTCAGCGATGACGAGCTGATTGTTTCCTTCCTGGATATGGTGGAGAACCACAAGATGATCGTAGAAAATTCCGGGCTTCTGACGGTCGCAGCCTTAAAGCATCTGGATGTGAAAAATAAGAGGGTCGTTGCCATTTTAAGCGGCGGCAATATGGATATCATTACCATGTCCAGTGTTGTGCAGCACGGTCTGATCCAGAGAGATCGTATTTTTACCGTGTCGGTACTGCTTCCGGACCGCCCGGGCGAGCTGGTTCGCGTAGCCAGCGTGATTGCGCAGGAGCAGGGAAATATCATCCGCCTCGACCACAACCAGTTTGTCAGCACCAACCGCAACGCGGCGGTAGAGCTGCGGATTACCCTGGAGGCCTTCGGCACCGATCATAAAAACCGGATTATTGATGCCCTGAAGACAGCTGGATACGATCCCAGTCTGGAGGCGACCAATCTATAATGACAGATAACGCGCAAGCCGTTTTTCCACACTGTATGCGGGACTTTTGTAAGAGAAATCTATATACTTTCATACGTACCCGCAGCAGGTGCGGGGGACTGTCTTGAATTGTTAAGAAAAATCTCCCGGACTGCCTGTATACGCTATGCCGCGGCAGATCCTTTTGCATCTGGCATGGCGGGAAAGCGGATAATGTTTTCAATATGCACTTGCGCATCGTGAAAAGAAACAGGAAAAAAATATGGATAATGAACTAAGATTTGCCATTCTGATTGACGCGGACAATATTTCAGACCGGTATGTAAAAATTATTCTTGATGAGGCGGCGAACAGCGGAGTTGCCACCTACAAGCGTATTTACGGGGACTGGACAAGCTCGCGGCTTTCTTCATGGAAAAATGTGCTGCTGGAAAATTCCATTATTCCCATGCAGCAGTACAGCTATACCTTTGGGAAAAATGCAACGGACTCCTCGATTATTATAGACGCGATGGATATTTTATACTCAGGAAATGTGGACGGATTTTGTCTGGTGTCTTCGGACAGTGACTTTACCAGACTTGCTTCCCGTCTGCGCGAGTCCGGCATGCAGGTGATTGGCATGGGTGAGCAGAAGACGCCCAAACCGTTTATCTCCGCCTGCAACCAGTTTAAATTTCTGGATCTGATTTATTCCAACCAGCAGAAGGAAGAAAAAGAGGAAGAGGAGCCGGAGACCATCGAGACTCCCAAACACAAAAACGGTCAGCAAAGCTCGAAACCCAAAGAGAATGCTTCCTCGAAAAAGAAGTCTGCTTCTGCGAAGGAAAGAGAGCTCAGGCAGGTGCGCAAGACCATTAACTCGATTATTGAGAAGTTTTCCGACGAGGACGGGTGGCTCTTTTCCGGCAAGCTTGGAGATCAGCTCTCCAAGCGCATGCCCGAGTTTGATGTGCGCAATTACGGATTTACAAAGTTTACGCCATTTATCATGTCGCTTGGCAATTATGAGACGGACAAACGCCCGGCCAGCGGCGGATCAAAACAGATTTATTTCCGCATTAAGGGAAGATAATTACCTGACGGATACCCGGAGCCCAGTATGCGTAAAGCGGATGCGCTTTGTTTTCTGAGGGACTGCGATGATCAAAAGGGATCCATGCCGACAGAGCCGGGACTCAATGAACTCTTTCGGAAAAGCCTTTTATACAGCTCTGCAAAGATGAGAAGCAGCAAAGAGGTTCTACCTGCCCGATGCCTCTGCATATAGTAAATCAGAAATACGAATCCTCCTGCATGAGTGCCGGAGAGATGGAGTGTTTTATGAAACCGGGATCAGAGCGATTTTCCGCGGCAGCTCTCGTGCGCTCCCTCCAGCTGCCACAGGATTGCCGGCGGGGGCGGACTCTTGTTTCTATGGAGGGCCGGGAGCGGGTCTGTATTGAGAACTTCAGCGGAATCTGTTCCTATACTGAGGAGGAAATACGGCTGCGTACCAGAAAGGATAAAATCCGGGTAACGGGCCGGAGGCTGCAGATCGTCTGCTATTCCAGAGACGAGATCGAGATCTCCGGATATATTCAGAAAATTGATTTTGAAAATACTTGAACAGAGAATTATAAACGCCTTGTTAAATTCAGGCGCTCTGGACCGCAATGGAAGCGAGAGCAATTACTGTGACGGAAAGAAAACGAAAAGGATGCGTGCAGGATAATCCATGAAGATGTGGAAAAACTGGGATATCCGGAGGATCCATGGAACAGCGCTTTATCGATTTTTTCCGCGGTTACGTGCGGATACGGATCACAGGGGCGTCCTATGACCGTTTTTTAAATATCTGTGCTTATAATGAGATCCGACTGTGGAATTTACTTCCGGCAGATCATTCTTATGAAGCCTTTGTCTCAAAAAAAGATTTTTGGCGCCTGAAGGAAATTGTCAGAAAAAGCCATACACGCATCAGAATTGTGGGGCGTTATGGCTTTCCTTTTTTTGTACACAGGTACCGTGCGCGGGGAGCATGCCTGGCAGGCGCGTTTGCGGCCATACTGTTTATGGCCTGGCTGTCGGCTCATGTCTGGAACATCAGCATCGAAGGAAATCTTTCACAGACGGACGATGTGATTTTGGAATACCTGCAGCACGAGGGTATCAGCCATGGCATGTGGAAAAACCAGGTGGATACCAGCTTGCTCAGTGACCAGCTGCGGAATTATTTTACGCAATTTTCATGGGTGTCGTGTGAGCTGGAAGGCACGTGTCTGACGATTTATGTAAAAGAAGGAGTTTCCGGGACGATGATGGACTCTGAAAACTCTGAATTACAGACGGAAAAATCCCTGAACGGGATTGCTGCCGCAAAATCCGGCACGGTAATCTCCATCTATGTGAGAAAGGGTCAGGCGGCCGTGCTGGCGGGAGATGCGGTCGAAGAAGGGGAACTGCTCGTCTCCGGATTGATTCCGATTTACAATGACGATGGAGAAGTGGTTGCCACGCAGGAAGTGACAGCGGACGCAGATATCCTGCTGAGGACAGAAACCGCATACTATGAGGAGCTTTCCTATGAAACGGCGCAGAAGAGCTACACTGGACGCCGGAAGGAGCGTTTTTTTCTGCGCTTTTGCGGAGCGGTATTTGCTATGCCCGGAAAGCTTCCTTCTTTTTCTCTTTGCGATGC
>JAJQFO010000354.1 GCA_021201095.1 Lachnospiraceae bacterium | reverse complement strand
ATCCCCGGCGTGAAGCGTCTGGGCAAGCTCTCTGGTGAGCGGCAATGTGATCTGTCTTCTCTCCATTTTGTGACTCCTTATTATATAAAAATGTTCTAAAAATCTTTCTGTAAATGAAAAAAAACCTTTCAGAGTAATTCCCCGATTAATAAACTATCACTGCCTGACCAGAATGTGACATTCAGCTATTCTCTGAGATTCGATAGATTCTGCCTGATGCTCAAATCCTGTTTGATTAAACTAAATCTGAAATGAATGATCTGGCAGCGTTTGACATCAATATGACTTCTGTCTGTTTCCCATGTGTTCAGATGATCTCCGTCCTATGCCTGGTCACATGGCAGCTGATATTCACTGCGCAGGGCATCCCGGCGATATGCGTCGGCATGGTCTCGATGTTCAGGCCAAGAGCAGTCGTCCGCCCGCCAAAGCCCTGCGGACCGATGCCGAGCTGATTGATCTTTTCCAGCAGCTCCGTTTCCAGATCTGCATAAAATGGGTCTGAATTCCTTACATCCAGCGGACGCATCAGTGCTTTCTTTGCCAGCAGCGCACACTTGTCAAATGTACCGCCGATCCCGACGCCCACCACCATGGGAGGACAGGGGTTCGGCCCTGCCGTCTTTACAACCTCCAGGATAAAATCCTTAATCCCCTGCAGTCCGGCTGATGGCTTGAACATGCGGATCGCGCTCATATTTTCACTGCCAAAGCCCTTCGGCCCAACCGTGATCCGGACCGACTCGCCAGGGACAATCTCTGTATAAATCATCGCCGGCGTATTGTCGCCGGTGTTGCCTCTGCGGATCGGATCCTTTACGACCGACTTGCGCAGATAGCCCTTTTCATATCCTCTGCGGACCCCTTCATTGACGGCATCTGTCAGATCACCGCCGCACAGGTGCACCTCCTGCCCGATTTCCAGAAAAACACAGGCCATCCCTGTATCCTGGCAGATGGGCACCCGCTCTGCATCTGCTATTTCATAATTTGTAATAATATTGTCAAGCACCGCTTTGGCAATTTCTCCGTCCTCACACGCGCGGCACTCGCAAATCGCATGCCGCACATCCTTAGGAAGCAGTTCATTCGCCTCGATGCAGAGGCGCTCAATGGTCTCCGTAATCTGGCTTACCTGAATTTCACGCATACCCTTTGTCTCCATTTTCTCAATATCAGTTCGTAGACCAGCTGTAAATTTAACCTTAATTCTATCCGGATGATCTCCATAAAAGACAAACGCAAGGAGCAATATCAAACCGTCGTCCGGGCAATCGAAACTTCACATTTCTTCTGATTCCCTATCCATAAATAGTCAGTTCCTAAGTCTTCCATCAGACTGCTCTCCAAGACGTTATCATGCAATCTCTCAGGACTCATTCATAATTTTCTGAAGCTCGGTGATCATCTCATCGTCGGCCAGGCGGAATTTTACTTCCACACGCCTGGACGCATCCGCGTCAATCGATCCATCCTCCGCGTAAATGGGACTGCTCTTGGAATGCCCGTTTACAGAAAGCTTTGTTTCAAGCATCGCCACCTGTTCTTCGTCCAGAAACTGATCGTCCACGGACAGCAGGTAAGACGCCACCGCATAGGCGCGGCTCTGGGAAAGCTGCAAATTGTAATCGTAGCTGCCTACCGTATCTGTATAACCATCCACCAGAATTTCCGAGAGGTATTCCGAATAATCCTCACTTAAAAGGATCGAACAGTAGATGGGGAGCATCTGGCTTAAAAGCTCTGTTCCTTCGTCCGTCAGCACGCTCTCATTATAAGCGAAGAGCACGTTTGAGTCAAAGGTAATTGCGCCGGTTTCTTCATCAATACCCACGCTTAAATTCTGCGCAGAAAATTCCTCCTTCAGTGCAGCAATCAGCTCCGCCTTGATTCCAATAATATTGTCAATCTTCTCCTGCTGCTCCGCCATGACCTGCTGCTGTTCCTCGAGCTGGGAGGTCTGTTCATCCAAAAGGCTCTGCTGCTCCTCCAATAACTTCTGTTGTTCCTCCAGCAGACTTTGTTTTTCCTCCAGCTCCGATTCCTGCTCGTCCATTTTCGCCTGCTGCTCTTCCATCTCTGCAATCTGTTCGTCAAGCTGCTCGCTCAGCTCCAGCTGACTCGCCTGCGCTTCCAGTTCAGCTTCATAGCTTCTCTGCGATTCAATAAAGCAGACCGCCATCACCAGAAGGAACAGAAGCAGCAGACCAGACATCATGTCTGAGTAAGAGCGCCAGACATTAGCTGGCTTCTTACGTCTGCGGTCTTTTTCACTGTCGTTTTGATCCAATTTGTGCATATAACAGCCTCACTATCAATCTTTTTTCAGTTTATTTCGAAGCATTTTTTGTCAAATTTTTCTGTTTATCTTTCAGTTTGTTTTTCAGTCTATTTTTCTGTGCATTTACAAATTTATTTCGCTGTTTTTACTTCTTTTTCTTTCTAAACACTCGTTGAAACAGCCCTTTTCTCTGACGGTTCTCTTCCATTTCCACAAGCAGAATCATCTGATCCAGCAGCTGGGACAGCAGAGCCGTCTGCGCTTCCATTGCTTCCGCATCGGGGTCATGAGAAGACTGTAAATGCCCCTGAGAAGCTTCAGCACCATTTTTGCCGGAAGCAGCGCCGCCTGCGCCGGAGGAACGGGTCGGAACCTTTGTCAGCGCCTCCGCGATTTTCTGAGAAATTGCAGCAATCTCTTCTGTAGACCTGCCGAATTCACCGGAGAGTGCGGCTATCTCCTGCGCGGAAATGCGGAAGTCTTTGGAAAGCTCAATCATTTCCTCAGTCGAGGTCTGAATTCCCTGCGAAAGACCGGCAATCTGCTCCACAGACTGTTTCATCTCCCCCGCAGCTGCATTCATGCTCTGCCCTGCGGTTTCCACCTGACGGGAAAGATTGATGCCGCCGGCGACCAGTGAATTCCCCGCGCTCTCCAGTAAATCCCCGGCCTCCCTGACCGCATCCACAATCCCGTCAGCGGCCTTGCTTTCTTTCTCAGCATTGCTCTGAAGGACCTTTTTATAGCTGTCAACCACATGCCCTATATCAACAACCGAAGCATAAAGATCTTCTCCGGCCTCTTTTTCCTTTTTGATTGTTTCCTCAAATACTTCGGCGCTCTGCTCCAGAGTCTGTCTGGTTTCCAGCATCGCAGTCCGAAGCACGCTCTGTCCGTCGCCGACAGATTCACGCAGACTGTCTACAGAAGCATTCAGACATTCCATATAGCGCTGCTGCAGCTCCTCTGTCTTCCGCAAATTTTTCTGGTACGAGTCCATGCCGGACATAAAGGAGCCGCGGAACTGGTCTATGAAAACCTGCGTTGCACTCTCCATCATTTCTTTATAGCGATCCGGCATCGCTGCCAGCTCTTTTTCCATATTTACAAAGGTCGGCGTTATAATCTCCTCAAAACGGTCTGCCAGCTTCGTGGAAAAGGTCTCCGTCATTTCCCGAAGTGCTATCGTCTGGGTCGTCTGTCCGGCGAGCAGCTTGTCATAAGCAGAATCATTTTTCTCCAGAAAATAATATTTCTCGAGAAACCCATCCAAAGCAGCTGCCAGATTTTCCGAGGCATTAGAGAGTAAAAAAGAAAACGCCAGCGAAAGCGATATTCCATAAATTGATGTCAAAAACGCCACCTTGATACCATTGATCAGCGGCTCCATGGAAGCTGACATCTGCTGGTAGCCGCTCGGGTCAAAATCCTTCAGGCCGACTACCAGGCCGATAAACGTGCCCAGAATTCCGGCACTGGTCAGAATGTCCGGGATCATATCCAAAAACTTTTTGCTGACATATGTGTCAATGTCATATTCATTAAAAAATTCGCGGACGTCACCGCTCCCGTGCTCGAGCCTGTATTTTTGAAAAGCCTGATAACGGTCATCCAGATAATTCTGATCAAATTGAAGTTTTGTCAGATCCGCCCGCTGTCCTTGTTTTGATTCCAGAGTATTTGCCGTACGCTTTAATCCCCGTGCGATGCCGTTAATTTTCCGGACGCCCATCATCCACGACAAAAGAATCAGAAATACCATGCAGCCAAGAAACGCATAATTCAGCATCCGTGTCCCGCTGGGGGCTTCCTTGGTGAAATAAGTGATTCCCGCACAAAGACCGGCCGCCAGAACCAGTCCGATAAAAGTAATAAATTTTCTCATTTGTCCTCCCACACGTTTTTTCGATTTTTACTTATCCTGAAGTACTTCCAGAACCGTGCTAAACAACGGCCGAAAAAGTCACTGACTTCACCGATGATGAACTGCCCATTGTCTAAAACCAATAGGCTGGCAGTCGAACTATTTCATCGATGCTTATTCAGAAATTCTACGTTCGCTTTTTCATACTCGTTGAATTCACTGTAAATCTGCTCGTCTGTCTTACCTTCTACGCAGGTATACCAGCTTTTTGCTGAAAAATAGGCCTGCAGCTCCTCACTTTTAAAGGCTCTGCCGTGGCGCGCGTAGATTTCATTTATGATCAGCTGAATATCCGAGGAGCTTAATCCCTGGATATCCGACTCATCCAGATAGCGTGAGTTGGAATCTGCAATGATATAGCCATCTGTCGTTGATAGCTGAGAAGAATCCGCAGAGCTGTCCTCATCGTAAATGGTTATATAGGAATCTGCACTTTCTCCCGCAGAATCATCAGCTGATGAGCCTGCCTCGTAGATTTCAATCGAATGTCCGTCCCCATCAGAAGCGCTGGAAGTGTTCTGTGACTGGGCAAGCTTCCAGGCGGTGGTCTCCGTCACCCTGTTGGAAATCTGATTCCACTGGGTGAGAACTACGCCTGCCAGCAGACAGATGACAGCAACCACTACAGGGTTCATTCCAGCCTTTCTTGCCTTATTATACGCTTCCATCCCCTGATAACCGTTCTGCGTGGCCACATCTATCAGTTCATTAAAAGAACGGACATTAGCCTCACGCTGTTTCCCGATTGCAGTCGGCACCAGAATCTGCATACAATTACATTCCGGGTTTGAGCAAAATAAAGCATTTCCCGGAATGATTTTATTACAGTACACACAGATTCCATTTGAATTCTCCATAATTTTTCTGCCTCCTCAGCTAACTGGTACATCTGCAGAATCCTGTTCCAAAAGAGCAAATGCCCGGTGAGTAAGCTGTTCCAGTTTTTTTCTCTTTGCCAATTCAGACGCACACAAAGCCGCACAGGCTTCATCCTTACGCAGATAGTCTCCGATTTGGGCGACGGATCCGGAACAGGAAATGCGCTGCTCCTGCGCAGTCGGGATCTGTCCGGACGCATAAACCCGAATAAGTGCCAGAAGCTGCGGCACAGAAGCATTTTCAGGCAGCTCCGGGACAGCCTCTGTCACATAAATGATGCAGGTTTTGGAGTCCAGAATGCGAAGAACGCCATACTGAATGAGCTCGCGCACCCAATTCCATGAGGTGAGACGTTCCTCCTCAAGGCGTTTCGCTTCGGCTGCTTTGCGCTCTTCGTCAAGGCGTTTTGCTTCGGCTGCTTTGCGCTCTTCGTCAAGGCGCTGAGCCTCCAGTTCCTGCTGGATATCATTCAGATACTTTTGAATAAACCGGATTACAGCAAGAAGCAATTCATGCATAGCTTCATTTTGGCGGGAACGGATTAAATGTCCCCAGTAGTTCTCCACAGCATCCAGGTATTCGTCCAGACTTTCATCCCTGCCGCCGCCAAATCTTTTGGCTCCTCTGGCGACTTCCTGGCAGTCATCAATAGTGCTCAGGATTTCCTGCGCCTGTTCCTCATCCTGCTCAAGCCGATGCGCAAGAGTGCGCTCTTCGTCCATGATCACAGGAAGACAGGTATCCTGTAAAAAGGCATAGCACAGAATTGCGTCATCCATATCTGAGAGCATCTGTTCAAGCCGGCGCCGAAAGTTTTTTTCGTTCTGCCGGCGTGTCTGTTCCAGATTCTGCCTCAGCTCCAGCTGCCATTCATTTATGATCTGCAAAAGATCCGTGTCCGCTTTTTTAGAAAACAGCTGCTCCCAGGTAAAATTTTCCTCATAGACGTCATGAGCCGGCAGAATCTGCTCCAACTGTGAACGTTCTGGCTGCAAATCCAGATGGTATTTTTCCATCAGCGCTTTGAAATCTCTTTCCCGTGTCATAATAACCCCTGTTTTAAACTGTGTCAATGAATTCCTGTTATTTGAAAAATGATTTAAAATACAGATAACTGTCCTGCTTGCGTTCTCTGGCAAAATTATATAATGCAAATTCTATCAGCAAACTCGATTGTAAAAATCACATAAATGAGCAAACATCAGCAAACATTAATAAACACTAAAAATACTTAAAAACGCTAAATACTAAAAGGCGCTAAAAAATACTAAAAAACGCTAAATACTAAAAGGCGCTAAAAGATACTAAAAGGCGCTAAAAAATCCAAAAAACACAGTCGGTGTTTAAATAAGCGCGTCAGGATTTTGCGGAGCAATCTTCTTTTTTAAAAAGGTTTCCAGCGGCTGGCCGGTTTCGACAGCTTTTTTCATAGCTTCCAGATATTCTTCGCGGGAGCAGGCGTAGTCCCGGATGCTGGGAATGACTCCAAATTTTTCTTTATAAGGCTTGTTCCATTTTATGCATTCTGTGTTGAACTCCGCGTTTTTCATCTTTAAACGTTTCCTTCCTTAATAATATAAGAATATATAAATCACTACTGATGTACTGCCATGGATATCTATCTGCGAGCATCTCTCCATCGGTATGCGCCCTATGGAGAATCCGCTGTCATGCTGCTATTGCTGCTGTTTCTTATAACAGTCTATACAGCTACGTTATTTGCGGCTGCCGATGATTTTCCGATATCTCCGTGTCGTATTCGCAAAGTATTTGCTCAAAAAGGCTTCTGAAGCCTGTGCATTCCCGGATGAATAAATGCTGAACATATTAGCAAAGGCTTCAAGCTCTCTTGAATCCTTTCGAGCCCAGTAATCATCCGCATGCCCGTAATATGCAACGTTCGCATCGTGGAAGCTGGCCATGATTTCCGGGTCATTGTGAAAGAACCCTGAGAGGATATCAGACACACACCGGTCGGACATCACCTCCGGAGCGGCCTCCAGCTCTGCAAGCATCTGCTCCTTCATTGCAGGATCGTCAAACCAGGCCATATCCGCATCTATCGCCGACTCAAACTGACCTGCAGTGGATGGAAAGCCCATTTGTGCGTCTGCAAAATGGCCATATTCATGCCGAAATACTTCTGCATATTCCTCATCGTCCAGGTATTCTCCCATCCGGATTACCTCTGCCTGCGGGTCATAGTGCTCGGTTTCCATCGCCGGATTTCCATTTTCATCTAGACAGGGACGGGTGCCTTCTACTTCCAGGTCCTCGGCCAGCTCGTTAAAAATTTTCCGGTACTCCTCCGGTGCATCCGCAAAGGTCTCCTTGATTGCTTCCAGTCTCTCCGGCGGCAGCTTGCGGAATGCTTCCTCCAGTTCCTCATCCACCTCTTCTTCGGCAGATTTTTCTTGCTTAGACTCTTCATTCTCCAAAGAATTTGCCGGTACCTTTTCTGTCACTTCATCAGAAGATGCCGGCTCCGTTTCATCTGAAGAAATCGGTTCTGTTTTCTCCGTTTTCTCGGTAGAAATCGGTTCCGTTTTGTCCGTTTCCTCAGTAGAAATCGGCTCTGTTTTCTCCGTTTCTTCGGTAGAGACCGGCTCCGCTTCCCCGGTTTCATCTGGAGAAACCGACTCCGTTTCCTCGATTTCATCAGAAGAGGTTTCCTTTGATTCCTTTGACCAGAGGCTGTCAAGATCGTCATCGGTCACCAGAATCTGGTTGACTTCCAGCTCTGGGCCATTCTCCTCTGTTTCTTTATCTTCCGGTTCTTTTTCAAGGTTCGTCTGGCGGGAGCGGAGAGCGTCCAGCCGCTGCTTCGCGGACTGCATTTCCCGCGCCTGGCGCAGCATTTCTTCATACTGAGCCCGCAGCTGCTGATATCCGGCATCATGCTGTGACTCTTCTCTGCTCATGCGTGATGCCTGGACGTACTGCCGTATTTCCTCGTATTTTTGTGCTGTGCTTGTTTCCAGGGCTGCCGCGGCCTGATCCAATTCTCCAGAGCATGTATCCCACTGCGTCTCATCCATGATCTCGCCCTGACTGACCCGGGTCATAAAACTCTCCGCCGAGCTGGCAGCCTCCCGGGCGGCACCGGTCTCCTCCTGCACAGGCACAGACACCTCCACGCGCACCTCGGGCTGCGGGGTATCTTCCACGGAGCGTCCCTCGACTGCACCGCCGCTTTCCCGCGCGATCGCATCCGAATTGAATTCCACATTGCGCATGGCTTCTCTGGTCTTTTTCTGCGTCTCCAGAAGCTGCCGGTAGGATTCTATCATCCGGCGGTATTCCGGATCTACACTGGTCGCATAACGATCCATGTTGTTGGACATCACGTAATCATTGATCTCCTGAAATTTCAGTTCAACAGCAGTATCAATGATCGCCGCATCCTTCTGCATCGCCTCAAGAGCCGTGTCGTTAGCCTCAACGGTCTTTTCCATGTCTGCGCCATCCATTTCGCCCTGCACCAGCCGCATGCTGTCTTCCTGCGCACCGGCTGAAACCTGCTCCGCAGTTTTTCGTATTTCCTCCTGCTGTTCTTCGGCCTGACGCTGAATTTCCTGTTTCGCGGCCTCCTCTATAGCAGACGCCTGCTCCATCTGTTCCTGAAGCATTGTCATGTAAGATTCCGCTGCGAACTTCTGATTTTCCAGCTGTTCACGTTCCGGCGATCCTTCCGGCGCACCCTGAATCTGCTCTTCCAGAGATTGCAGACGCTTTCCGCAGTCATCCATGGAGGAAGAAAGCTGCTCTTTTCCCTCTGCACACTCTGAAAGCGATACCTCACCGCTTTTCGCCCGATCCATACTCTGAATTAAAACCTCGTCATAGTCCGTCTGTTCGCGCAGAGCACGCTTCCCCTCGGCAACTCGTCTGAGGTGCTCCTCGTAGGCTGCTTCTGATTCATCCGTGTCCTCATCAGTCTCAGAAGCATTCGTTCCTTCATCTCCTTCTCCCGGTTTACCGTCCCCTTCCCCGGTATCCTCTCCATTTGAATCAGAACTCTCCGCTTTCTTTTTATCGGGAAGCTCACTTTCCTCTGGATGATCGCCTTTTTCCGGATTATCATTCTCCTCTGGGAGTCCGGTCTTCTCCGGATTATCATTTTCCTCTGGATGATCAGTTTTTTCCGGATTGTCATTTTCCTCTGGATGATCGGTTTTTTCCGAATTTTCGCTTACCTCCGGATCCGGTTCCATATACTCTGGCGTTTTTGTTTCAGTCTTTTCCGGCTCTGTCTCTGTTTGTGTTTTCTCTATTTGATCTATTTTAGCTTGCCCGTCTTCTGTTTTCTCTCCTTCTGTTTGCCCTGCTTCTTTCTGTTCGGGATCTTTCTGCTCGGTTTCTTTTTGGTTTATTTCATTTTGTCCAGTTAAATTTTGTTTTTCACTCTCTTCTGTCCTCTGCCCCAGCTTTTCAGTATCTAATCCAGACTGAAGAGTCTCGGGTTTAGTGCCCGAAAGCTCCTCTGTTCCAGATTTTTCTGCGTCAGGGTTCTCTGTTTTCTCCAGATTATCAGATTCTTCAGAGGTTTTTTCTTCCAGCTGTTCTATAGATTCTTTATTGTCTTCTGCTTCAAGTCTGGCTTCTGCCACCCGCTTCAAATGATCTGCATCGAGAGGAGATGTATCATCCCCATCTTCATTTGTTCCCTCTGGATTCGGCTTCTGAGTTTCTCCGGTTTTTTCGGCTTTCTGCTCTTGATAGTCTACAGTTTACTCAGCTTTATGCTCATTAGAGTCTACGGTTTCGTCAGCTTTTTGCTA
>JAJQFO010000099.1 GCA_021201095.1 Lachnospiraceae bacterium | reverse complement strand
ACTTTTTGGGGACATTGATCCGGCTGTTCACAAAAGAAATCATGCCGGACTTGTCCACATACTCCGCTTTCCGGATTTGTCTGAAAGCTTCTTTTCCCGGGCTATAATACAATCCCATTCCCACCATCTCCTGCGTTTTCACTTACATTCGCTCCGACAGCATCCCCGCTGTGTTCATCCGTTGTATTGTTCCTTAGTGTAACAGATTTTTTCAGTCTTGTCATTGATTTATTGATCGGGCAAGCCTCTTTTTTTCTAGCCTCCATCTTGATCCCAACCTGGCCCCGTCTTGATCCTTCCGTATATTGTTTCCTTCCAATCGAGTAGGAGTCGACCTTTTCGACTCCTACTCGCCTGCGCGAGCCGGGTGCGGCTTTAGCCGCAAAATTCCCTGCCCGGCTCTGCGCATCAAAAATTGGGGTCTGGCTCAAATTGAACCAGACCACTTTTTCTCTTCAGCATTCATTATCAAACTTCATTTACTTTTATGTAGTCTCTGAGATATTTCTCCCATGAGCTTTTCGTAACCCGCTTTTTGCCGGACTCCCATATTTGAAGTGTGGCGGCGGGAACCTGAATCAGCCGGGCAAAGGCGCTTTGATTCAACCCCAGGCGCTTTCGGCAATCCAGAAGCATTTTCCGCTGGCCGTTATATAAGAAGGAATTGTACTCATCCAGTAAATCCGTTACAGGCACATGAAACAGTTCTGCAAGCCTGTCCACAACATCACTCGGAATATAATCGGTCTCTCCGCTTTCAAATTTCGTATAGTGACCTCGTGTAATGCCGATTTTCTCTGCCACCTCTTTTTGCATCAGACCCATGTGATGACGGCACCACTTCAGACGGGTGGGAACATCCTCGATTTCTTCATAGCTATGATATTGCTGATTACAAAGCTGCGCATCCACAAGCCGGTGCGGTACAATCAGGCGGAAACGATAAATACATAATGGCGCATAACGCACAATTTCGTCCTTTGTCCTGCACATCAGGTAATTATGATCCGAGAACTGAGCAAAAATCCGCCATCTGTCTTCTCTGACTGCTTCTTTCTCACCCGAAAACGCGTTGGAGAGCGGATAGGTTTTTCAATACACCGCGCCGCATACGTCCCGAGTCTTGAATTTTTCTCACAGTCGAAGGTCATCACAGCCTTGATGAGTCCGATGATCCCGATCGAGACCAGATCGTCCGGGTCCAGTTCGGGCGACTGATACTTTTTCGCCACGTGCGCCACCAGCCTCAGATTGTGCTCAATCAGCAGATCTCTGGCTGCCATATCCCCCTTCTGGTATCGCGCAAGATATTCCTTCTCTACTTCCGGGGATAACGGCTTTTTAAATGTTTTCAAAAAAGCACCTCAGATCCGAAAAACTGCGGTTTATCTTTATTCTATGAACAAAATCTCCCGGAAGTGCTTTTCCAACTGTACCCAAATCTGTTTTGCAGAAGCATGCCGTGCTGAAATAGCCGTACAACGCTCCTCGCTCACAACTCGAATCATATAATTTCAACCTGAAACCCGGCATCTGTGAGACTTTTTTCTGCGGTTTTGGCATTACTCTTTCCTTTTATCTGCAGGCAGACCAGATGTACAGAGACAGAACTCCCATGGCCAGAGAGCCAGCTTCGCATCTGATCCGCATCCATATAGAGGCCGTCGCCGGATACCAGACCGAGAAATTCCGCTGTTTCTGCTGACGTACTTTCGGAAGCATCTGAATAGCTCGAAATCCCCGAGTTGCCGGCAATATTGGAATCATCCAGTATAATCTGTGCCGTCAGACTTTCCATCGATTCTGTTAATATTTTCGACTGTCGAACGGTAATCGCCGTTCCGTTTGCGTCTGTCATCATGTTAAAAAGTTCTTCCCCGACCAGAAGAAGCGGCACGGAGCCCAGATTCTTTTCTCCGGCAGAGCGAACCGGTGTAACGGGAAACGCCCCCTCGCTGCGCTCGGCGGCAGCTTGTGCCGTCCATTGAAAAAAATGCTTCGCATTTGGACGGCACTGCAGGAACGTCTCCAGATCAACTCCCATCAGGGTTGTAGATATCTGCCAGTCTTCCACCATCAGGGTGACTTCAGATTCCATGACGGTCCATAGTTTTTCAAAACCGGTAAAACGGCTCATAGATGTACACAGTTCCGTCGTGATCTCCTGTGAAGACAGGCGGGCAGAAAGGATATACGTCTGCCGTTCCTGCCATTGCTCCAATGCAAACTGTGCCAGGAGAAAAATCAGAGCAGCCGCTGCACCAGTCATGAAAACCGCAGCGCTGACAAATGGCAGATATTTTCTTTTATTTAGTTTCTGTTTTGTCATTGCTTTCCCT
Organism: Lachnospiraceae bacterium; assembly: GCA_021201095.1. GTDB lineage: Bacteria > Bacillota > Clostridia > Lachnospirales > Lachnospiraceae > Choladousia. The sequence continues at coordinate 7,607 of JAJQFO010000099.1, read as the reverse complement.
GTTCTTTCTCTATTTCTGCCAGTGGCAAGCCACTGATGTTTATGATAAAGTTTCCATAGTTGCAAGCAGATCTTCCATCTGGCGGCGTTTTCTTGTAAGTTTTCGTACAAGTACAGCAATCAGGATCAGGAAAAACAAAATCAGAATTACTATCGTCACTGCCCACCACTGGTTTGAAGTACTCTCTTCTTCTGCTTCAACAGAAAGCTCCACCACCTGCGGTGCTGCGATCGTCGTGGTAAATTCCTGCGTCTCGGTGTAAACTGTCCCATAAGCATCCTCCCATGTAAGAGTAAGCAGCCCTTTCGTGGAGCCATATGCAGTCTCAGCACTGGCGATATCGGAGTCTTCGGCCTGCGATGATTCGTCTTTATCGTTTAAATTACTGACATAAATCTTAATCGTCTCATCGCTGGAAGTTCCTGCTTCCATGTTTCCGGCATAGACCGTATTTGTTGCGATGAGTCCATCCGCTTCTAACGATACCTGTACATTGTAAACCGGGCCGCGCCCGGTATTTCGGATCTCCAACGTCGCAGTTACCGTTTCCAGCGAATACACATAATCTGACAGGTTGAAATCTTCGATAGAAACCTGAGTTTCCTGACTGATGTCAAAAAACAGTTCTTCCGAATCACTTAAAGAAGTTCCGTCTGATGTTTCATACACGAAAGCATAGCTTAAGGTAGTAACTTTTTGCGTAGCTGCGGCTGATGCGGCAATCGTGTTTTCCAGCGTGACCACTTCCTGCGGGGCTACCTGATCATAATAATAAGAGGTTGATGAAAGCGCAACATTCTCATCTGCTGTATTTACCGTGATTTTCAGACTGTACACCGTCTGGTCATCACTCGTATTCTGAAACCTTGCAGTAAAGTCCATCTGCTCCCCAGCCGGAAGCTGAACTCCGCTAAGCGAGCATTCCTCCAGCAAAATATGCGGCTGATGCTTCACCGTACTGCTGCCGGAATCGCTACTGTAGCTGCTGCCAGAAGAATAATATGTGGTACCGGAAGATGCGTCGTCATAAGAAGAATCTGAATCTGTTTCAGATTCCGACTCAGTTTCTGTTTCAGATTCACTTTCGGATTCAGTCTCACTTTCGGATTCCGATTCTGACCTGGATTCTGTCTGTGGTTCCGACTCGGGTTCTGGAATAATCACCGCACCTGTCTCTGATTCTGGTTCCCGATTCATTTCGCTTTCTGTTTCAGATTCCGAATCAGGCTCTGTCTCGCTCTCTGTCTGTTGCCGGGAATCGGATTCCAAGGTCACTGTCATTCGGCAAATCATCTCAGATTTCACACCGGAAGCAGAATAAGCGATCGCTTTCACTGTGACCGGATACTGCCCTGACTGGTAGTCATTCGCAAGTTTAAATTCGACCTGAAACAGGTATGCGTCCACGCTTTCCGAAATGCTATCCGAATCAAACCGATAAGTCTGTAATGACACTTCTTCCTCATACTCCGCTTTTTCAAAAGGAAAATCAGATGTTGCTTCCACAGTCACTGTCAATTGGTTATTCTCAACCGGGGTATCTGCCACAAATGGAATTACAAGAGAAACTGTATTTTCTTTTATTGATGGAACATATCCATCTTTATAAGATAGTTCCATTCCTTCATACACATGGTCCATATCAATGGAGAGGGAAATCTGTGAAATGTTTGCCCCTGCATCCAAATTTTCAGTGTCTGCAACACCTATATCGTCAGCTGCAGAAACTGTTGCGTCAGATTCCTTATCATGCTTCGTATTTTCCCTCTTGGTTATCGCATTACTGTCAGCTTCATTATCCGTTTCTGCTCCTTTCTGGCTGGAATAAGCAGATGAATCTACAGATTCCAAAACAGAATCCTGAATATCGGAGGAAGACACCTCTTCAATACTGTCGATTTGGAGAGCCTCATCATTCTGAATCGAGCTTTGCTCGATGGCGAGTTCGGTGGTGAGGATTTCTGTTTCCTGCGGTTCCAGCACAACCGCTTCATCAGCCAGGACAATCGAGTGGGAAGAAACTTCGGCTAAAACAAAAACCATGGCCGAAAAGAAAACCGCAAGTATCCTGTATTGTATGGTATTCTTACCTCCGCTCATATACCGCCTCCTCCTTTCTTTTGGCACTTTCCGCCAGTACATTTCTCTGTCTGGTTTTGTCTGATTTTCTATACGTAACTGTCCTGATTAGTTACAATTATTCTATACTCTCTGTAATCTCCCTCATCACATGTCCATGATTTGCGAAGCAAATCATGGACAAAGGCCGAGCCATCGAGCGAAGCTCGATTTATAATGGCGAGGCTCTCCGCATCATGCCGCCATCCATCTCAAACACCCGGTCACAAAGGATACGAATATCCTCGCTGTTATGACTCGCAAGCAGGATTGTTTTTCCCTTTTGCTTCTCAACAAGCAGCAGTTTGCGGATCTCCGCAACGCCATGGCGGTCAAGACCGTTAAACGGTTCATCGAGGATCAGAAGCTCCGGTTCTTCCATAATTGCCTGTGCAATGCCCAGCCGCTGCCGCATCCCCAGTGAATATTTTGCGACTGGCTTTTTCAGTTCCGGGTCAAGGCCGACACGCACAAGTACGGACGTAATTTCCTTTCGCCCGATCAATCCGCGCAGATCTGCCAGAATTTCCAGGTTTCTTGGCCCGCTTAAATTGGAAAGGAATCCCGGTGTCTCGATGATCACCCCAAGGCTCTCCGGAAAGTCTACATCATAGCCAATCCGCTTCCCGTCAACTGTGATCAGCCCTTCCGTCACCGGCAAAAAGCCACAGATACATTTCATCAGGACAGTTTTACCAGAGCCATTGTTCCCACAAATTCCGTATGTTTTCCCCCGTTCAACCGCAAAATCCAGTGGTTTTAAGACTTCCTCCGTGCCAAAACATTTTCTTACATGGTGCAGCAGAATATAATAATCTGCCATGATTCGTTCACTCCTTTTGCATAACAACACATCATCAGTCGTCACTAAGCGAATGGTTCCTGCGTTTTTTACGATAAATTTTCATATCTGTTTCTGTCTGTTTTCTCACGATTTTTCATTACCTTCACAGTTACATTTTCACTTTTAGATCTCTCTCAGTTTCCAGTCCAGCACGATCCAGTGCAGTGCCGCACAGAATAACGCAAGTAAAAGCAGCAAAATCCAGAGTCCCGTCTGATTATTTCCCCAGTTATTTTCTGCTGTGATCCATTCCGTTGGGTCAATGCAGTAAAGCGTTTCGAAATAGCGTTCCCGCAGGATGATGCAGGCGTACCACAAAAGGAAAGGGACGCCGAACGCCAGATATACGCTTCCACCGAGCACACCGGCGACTGCGGAAAGACTGGCGAGTGACGAAGCCGATAACAGGATGCGTCCCAGCGTAGCAAACAGAGTAAAAATCGTACTCATCGGCCAGTTCCACAGTGCTTCGCGGCTGAAAAAAAGCAAAAAAAAGAAAAGCCCCGCGAAAAATGCCCCCAAAAACCAGACAATCGCACCGGAAAGCGCGGTGGTCACCACCTTGTCCAGACAGTAAACCACTTTGTTCCGACGGATGATCAGGAAGCGCAGGAAATGGGAATCCTTTTCCCGCAGATACTTCTCCCCACAGGGCAGGACGGCGGCGAGAGGCAGAATAAAAAGTACAGTCTGCGATTGCAGGGAGTTGTTCAGCAGCTCCAGAAAGGTACCGCTGGCCAGAGGAACATCTTTTTTTGTCTCCGGCCAGGCAGTTCCGGCTATAATAGCCGTCACGGAGAGAAGAACCGCCAGATAAAATTTTTTCTCATGCAGCATTCTGTTAAAATCCATCTTAGCGCCTCATTTTTCCTTAGCCATGCCTTACATATCCCGATTCGTGAGCGCCGCCCAAACGCGAAGCGTTTTTCAAATGCGGTGCGACTTGCCCTCGCCGGGTGGCATCCTATAATACTAATACCCCAGACTGCGGTCGATGATCGTGCCGTCCGCCGCATTAATCGTCAGGAAGCTATTGCCCGGATAATCAATATAGCTCGTATATTCTACTCCATCGTATGTACTGTGTGTTTCCTCGCTTCCGAAGAAATCCCACACCGGCACAAGCGTTCCGCTGCGGCTGTCCGCGCCCGGATCATAGATGCGCATATATCCAAGAGTGACTTCTGTAATTTCCAGGCTTGCGGAATCCTCGTAGCTGTCTGTGTGCTGGATCACGATCATCTGCTCAAATATTTCCGCTATTTCGGAGAAAGAAAGCATATCCACGTTCTCATACTTCTTTTCTCCGACCTCGTACAGATTCTGAATCTCTGCTTCCTGCAGGCCATCTGCATTCACAATAAAGGTCACTAATTCATAGCACCACGGTTCCGTCGTGCTTTCCATGGATTCCAGTCCGCCGCCCTCTTTCATCTCGTAGGTAACGGGGATCCCGTCGAGTGTCCGTGTGTAAACAATGTACCAGCCTCCGTCGATGCAGCTTGCCGTGTACGTATATGATGTAAAGAGATCACTCTCCAGGCTCCGCCACGCATGCGTCGTGAAGCCCACAGAGAATTCGTCAGACAGCCCCAGCTGCTCCATATACGTGTCTGTAACTGCGATTGCCTCCTCTACCGTAATTCCCGCCAGTTCCTCACACTTCTCCTGCGTTGGTCGATAAGCATTGGAAGCATAAGCTTCTGAATCGTAGCAGGTTTCCTTCCAGCTGACATTCTCTGCCAGCTCTTCCTTATCAGCATAGCGGGAAATTTTAATCGACATCGGTGTGGGGGATGAACTCTTCAAAATATAGGAAAAAAGACCGTCCTCCGTTTCCACGAATCCGTTAAAATAACCTTCATAATACACCGTGTTTCCATTCTCATCCTCGTAAGAAGTTACGCCAAAACCGGGCGTGACTTCCGTCTTTTCCACCGTTTCCGGAGCTTCCGCATAAACCTGCTCCCACTCATCAATCTCTTCCTGAAGGTTGAAGATATCATCCTCCGTGACAGACCCATCCTCAAATGCGCCGCTTTCTCTTGCAGCTTCGATATAACAGTATGGGTCTGTATTGCCCTCCGCCTGATACTCTTTCAGCTCATTTAGCTTCTCCAATGCCTCCGCCTTTGTCGTCTGATAGTAGTAAGCATAATCGTAAACCGGGCTCTCTCCGAAAAAGGCTTCTGTTACCAGGTCAATAAACTCCTGAGTGAATTCCATCTGAGAAACCGAGTAAACCGGCACCTGTGAGACATCCGGCACCTCAACCATAGCGTTGTTACTGGTCATAGTGAAGCTTCCGTCGGATGTGGAGGCTTTCGCGGTGTAGGTGTCCGGCACGCCAAGGCGGGTGGCGAGGACATTTTCAGCATTACCGCTAACGGTATCTTCCTGGTCAATGCTTCCCGTGTCCGATTCATCCTCTAACAATACTTCAACTCCAGAAACATTCTGCGTCTCACCCGTCTCTTCAGATGAACCGTCATCCACCTCACGGTAATTATCCTGACTCTGGCTTCCCTTTTGCCGCACAATGCTGCTATCCGGTGTGGCCGCGCAGCCCGATAACAACATAGCGCTAAGCAACAGGGCAAGGGTACGTCTTCTTTTTTTCATAATGCTCCCCTTTCGATATACGGCAGTAACTGCCTTGCGTTTTCTTCTTACGATCACAGTATACCAGGAAAGGTATTGCCAAGTCCTTGCCGAGTTGTAACCAAATTGTAAACGAATCGAATTCCTTTCAAACTAATAAAGATGAAATGGGAATGTCCATTTAAACATTTCCATTTCATCTTTGTCTGGTTTTTCTGACTATAACAAACTCAACCGTCTTTATTTAAGAAATATTCCGAACTCTATTTCTGCTTTTCGCAGCAAGCGTAAAAGCTTTTTCCATGTCCGGATGCCCTGCTCCATAATGATAGCTGTATAATGTCCCACACCCGGTCGTGATTCCCTGCGCCGGATAAAATACCAGCACCATAAAACTCTGAACAATCGAAGCACATGAAATATAAGTATCTCCCATCGCATCCCCGCCATAGTTTCGCAGCGTAAAGTTCAGCGCTATCACAAGCAGATTATCAAACAGCATAATTAAAAACGGCAGGCTTCCAATGGACAGAATCTGACGTACAATAACCGGATTCAAATGCGTATAGCCCAGCCGAAATATCAAAGAAATTATAGCTGCTTTTTCATTCTTATGGTACAATAAGCCTGTCAGAAAATATCAAATTCTTAACAATTCGGGAGTACTTATGGACAAAAAAGAATATCATGAAATAAACAAATATCAGGATGATCTGTTTCCAGTTGAAATTTACCGTGTCAGTGAAAACGGTATTTTCCCATTTGGACGGGGCATACAGGATTTTCACTGGCATGATGAACTGCAGTTTACGCTTGCCATCCATGGTTCACTGACTTTGCAGGCGGACGCCAGACAATATACCTTGAATGAAAACGATGCAGCATTTATTAACAGCGGAATCATTCATGCGATAACAAAGCTTTCCGACGGCGGCCAATATGCCAGCCTGAATTTCCCATATAAGATGCTGTCTTTCTTCCCTGGAAGCCGCATGGAAAAAGAATATATTCTGCCGTATGTCACCGGCGGCCATCTTCCCGTGGTAATCCTTCGTTCAAATATAGCATCTCAGAATTCGGTGATTAAAGTCTTACGTGAGATAAATACCCTATGGGATCATCATTTATCCGTCCAGGATAAATATCTGATCTCAATCAAAATAGCTGCCTTATGGCATACTTTCCTCATGAATCTGCCAGACGAAAGCACCGATATCTGTTCAATCAGTATGGTTCACAGAGAGCGGCTGCAGCTTATGCTGTCATTCATTTATGAACACTATCCGGAAGAGATCGGTCTGGCTGATATTTCAGCTTCCGCAAATATCAGTGCCGGCGAATGCTGCCGCATTTTTCGTGAGCATCTGCAGACCACGCCTTACCAGTTCTTAACCGAATACCGGGTGCGCAAGAGTACGGAACTGCTTTCCGGCCCGCTGGCGGTATCTGAAATAGCAGGTCTTTGCGGGTATAACCAGCCAAGCAATTATATTGCAAAGTTCAAATCCGTTATGGGATGCACGCCGACACAGTATCGGAAGCATTACAAGTGAAATTTTTTAGACCGAATCAATAAAACCTGTGATCATATGCGATCACATCTTCATTGATATCCGAAAAAGGGCGGCACAGCTAACAGCATGTTTTGCATTATATTATCTCTTCTTATTGGATTAATTCCCATCTTTTAATCTCCCCTTCTTTAAATCATCCAATTTTTCCTTTTTAGAATAAGCAATACAAAAGTGAATAAATTGAATAGTATTCAGGAGAACCAAAACTCCATAAATATGTAGATAATCTATTGGATATCCTTTTATATATAGAAAATGACCTCCTTTCCATACAAAGGACAACGGAAGTATGTATATTGCAACTGATTCAATCCATCCTAGCACTATAATAAAATTGCCGTCTTCTTTTTTTAGATTATATATTACAACATATATCAACAAAAGTAATAGAAGAAGGTATATTAACATATGCCCTATTATATCCATGTTATTAATATTTGATACTTTGAGCTGTTCCTTTAATATTATAT
>JAJQFO010000322.1 GCA_021201095.1 Lachnospiraceae bacterium | reverse complement strand
AACGTGAAGTAGCATTATCAGAAAAACTCCTATACGTAATCTTTCCAGAAAATTTATCATGAAAACATGCCGGTTTTTACGCGGTTGAGAAGCACTACAAGACGGAGGCCGGCGGGGAAACGTTTCTGACAGAGCTGGCCGATGCTTTGACAGCCTATGCACAGGAACAGCTTGAACAGTGTACCCGTAAGAGCAAGAGGGAACATCTGCTGATGGATCTGAATATGGTCATGGCTGTCTTTGTCCTGCCCATGGTTCTGGAGTTCCACGGCGAATCCTCCAAACCTCTTTCCGAATGCATGGTCGCTTCCTGGAAAAAGCAGTTTCCGAAGAACAATATCCAGGCGGCTGATTTCTCGACGATCGAGGCAGGCTTTCATAAGAACTGGTGTTATATTACGACAGCGGTCTGCCGGACATTTGGAAAACCGGATGACTGCTACGAGCTGACCACTCTGCGGGAATACCGGGATAACTATCTTGCGGAAAGCCCCGGCGGGGAGGAGCTGATTCTGGAATATTATGACAAGGCTCCCAGTATCGTGAAGCACATTGATCAGCAGCCGGACGCAGCGTCTATCTACCGCTCCATCTGGGATGAGTGGCTTTCACCCTGCATTTCCATGATTGAGGACGGCAGGAAGGAAGAGTGCCTTGAGCATTACGTTGATATGGTGCATACGCTGCAAAAGGAATATTTTCACAGTGTAAAGTAAAAAGATTTCTGTCGGCTGCCGCAGATATACATAATGAATTCTCTTTCCGGGCATACTCTGATTTAAGGACATCCGAATGCCTGAGCATAAGGATCAGGAGATTCCAGGAGGGAGAATAATGGATATGGATTTTGTGTGCAGAAATCATGGACAGGGGACAGAAAACCCGCAGAATACAAAAAACGCGCAGGATGTGGAAAAGGCACGGCGCGAGGCTATCCGGGATACCGGAGAGGTGTCGCTGCACGGAAGGATTCATCTGCTGACTGTCATCGGTGAGATTGAAGGTCATGACTGCCTTCCGGGCAATTCAAAAACAACAAAATACGAGCATGTGCTGCCGAAGCTGGCAGAGATTGAGGCTGATCCCCGTATTGAAGGGCTGCTGATACTGCTCAATACAGTGGGCGGAGATGTGGAGGCAGGCCTGGCGATTGCGGAGATGATCGCTTCCTTGAGCAAGCCGACGGTGTCGCTTGTGCTTGGGGGCAGCCATTCGATCGGTGTTCCGATCGCTGTTTCTACGAATTATTCCTTTATTGTAAAGACCGGTACGATGGTCATCCATCCGGTCCGCATGAACGGCACGGTAATCGGCGCACCTCAGACCTATGATTATTTTAAACAGATGCAGGACCGCATTCTGGGCTTTATCAGCGACCATTCCAGAGCTTCCAGAGACCGGCTTGAAGAACTGATGCTGGATACCGGGATTCTCACAAAGGATCTGGGAACCATTCTTGTCGGGCAGGAAGCCGTAAAGGAAGGTCTGATTGATGAGATCGGCGGGATTGGGGAAGCACTTGAAAAGCTCCACGAATTGACTGGGGCTGTTTGATATTGCGGAATCTGCATTTTTACTGAATTGTGTTCAGATGCCGGGAACGCCTGCCGATTGCGGTTAATGAAAGAATGTATTTCAATTGATGAAAATCAGTTCGTGAAAATTGTGCGAAGGGTTTCTTTTTGCACAACACTCCAGAATTTTGCGATTCTGGCATTCATTTATCGGCTGTGAGATGCGCGGGCGTCTTCTGGCCGATAGGTGAACCTGCACGTCTCGGAGGCGGCTATGACAATCTTTCAGTCTATTTTGCTAGGAATTGTACAGGGACTGACCGAGTTTCTGCCGGTCAGCAGCTCGGGCCATCTGGCTATACTGGAGAATATTTTCCATGTTGAGACAGACGGCGGCATGCTTTTTGATATTATGCTTCATATCGGGACGCTTGTCGTTGTCTTTGTGGTATATCACAGAGATATCTGGAAGATGATCCGGGAGGCTGTATTTATGATCGGAGATATTTTTTACAATCTCCGGATCTTTACTCTTAACAAAATACATAAAACCTCTTTGAAATACAAAAAGATGATCCGCAACAGCTACAGGAAATTTGTACTGCTGATACTGATTTCCACCATTCCCACAGCGGTGATTGGTTATCTTGGGAAAAAACTGATTTCGGATGCTTCTGAGACTTTGCTGATCCCCGGGATCTGTCTGCTGATCACAGCCGTGCTGCTTTTGATGGCGGATACGGTGCAGGAAGGCTCCAAGCTGCCGCGCGACACAAGCACCAGGGATGCCCTGCTGATCGGTGCGGCACAGGGGTGCGCGACGCTGCCCGGACTTTCCCGGTCAGGGACGACGATTGCTGTCTGCCTGCTCTGCGGATTGGATCGGCGCTTTGCGGTGAAATATTCGTTTATCCTTTCCATACCGGCAATACTCGGCGCGGCTGTGCTGGAAATCAGCGACGTGATCGCGGAGCCTGTCAGCACACAGCAGGTGGGGATTTATGCGGTGGGGATGATTTTTTCCGCGCTGGTTGGATATATTTGCATCAAGACCATGCTGGTGATCGTTCGAAATAAAAAGTTTGTTTATTTTTCGGTTTACTGTGCGGTCATCGGTGTGATTTCGATTGGAGCCCACTTCCTTCTGTAAGATGTTATGGTACTATTTACGAAACTGTGAAGGCACTGAACAGCTACCCATTCACAGTGCAGCGGTGAATAGTAAGATGTGGTGGGGAAGAAAGGGGAGTTTGATTTGGCATCAAATGCTGAAAAAAAGAAGACTGCGGCAGGAACGAAACAGTCCCAGACGCAGAAAAAAAAGGGGAATTCTACGAGCAGCCGCAGCACGAGCAAACAGACGGCTGCTTCTGTTTCTAATGGGAAAACATCCGCAGGCAGGTCTTCCTCCGGCCGCGGGACTGCCGGCACCAGCTCATCCGGGAGGCGCGGGACTGCCGGCACTGGCTCCTCCGGGCGCGGCAGGAACGGCTCGGAGACGGTGACGGATCTGCCTGTGCAGACCTCTGAATACGGCGGTTCACCGCTTGTCAGGGAAGCAGCGCTGTGGCTGCTTCTGGCTTTTTGCATCTTTGTGTTTATCAGCTTTTTTGGCATAGGCGGTTTTGTCGGCAGCATATTTTCAGATATCTGCTTTGGTATTTTCGGAGTCGCAGCATGGGCGTTCCCATTGCTGCTGTTTTTGGCGTGCGCTTTCTGGATTTCCAATCAGGGGAGCCGCCTGGCGTCCATAAAGTTCGGCTCCTGTGTGCTTCTGTATTTTTGTATCTGCTGCTTTGCTGCTCTGTTTGAGGGAGAGTACGGCGGAGTGTACCATATTGGAAAGCTTTACGCGCGCTGCGCGACCGGAAAACAGGGAGGAGGCGTGATCGGCGGTACTGTCTGCTATGTGCTTGCGCCGGCACTTGGAAAGGTAGGCACCGGCGTACTGCTTGGCGTGTTTGCCCTGATTGCTCTGGTATTGATTACCCAGAAATCGCTGCTTGGCGGGATGAAATCAAGAGGCGGAAGCCTCTGGCATTCTGCGAAGGAATCCACAAAGCGGCGCAGAGAAGAACGCCGGGAATCGGCTGCTCTGCGTCAGGAAGAACGCAGAGAGTCGGCCAGAGAACGCCAGGAAGCCGATAGAGAAGCGGCGGCTGACTATTACACGGACGAATATCAGGACGAGGGCAGAGAACCTGCTGCAAAGCGCCTGGAAGAGCATGAAAGACACAGGGAATGGGAACGCTCTGAGGTAGTCTGGGGCGGCCGCACGAAAAAGGCCTCGCGTCTGGAGGAGCCAGTGGAGGTACGGGAAACTGAGCATGAGACGATGCCGTTTTATCCGATTCATGAGAGCGCAATACGTCCCGCTGCTGCAGAGTATACTTCCGTGAGCCGAAAAGCCTCAAAAGCGGATGCGGCAAGGTCCGCTTCTTCGGCGAAACCGGCGGAAAAAGACCGGCAGCTGGATGTTTCTGTGATGTTTTATCCGCAGACGGAAACCAAAAGAAAACGCCGTCACGCAAGCGGCGTGACGCTGAATACGAAGATCACGGGGGGCAGACAAGAAGACCAGGCAGGGATGTCTGAAATTCTTCCAGAATCCTATGAGCCGGAGGAGGAAACCTGCTACATCGATCTGGAGCAGGCGGATCCGGGAAGGACGGACGAAGCGTCCCCATCCGGAACTGGGCCGGAAACCATTTATCCGGACATGGGTGCGCTGCATATTGAAGGCGAAGGGCTTTCAGAACCGGAATTTCCACGTCTGGAAACGGCCGGCAGGCAATCCTCTCAAAGCGGGGATGCTCTCAGAGACAGGGGGTCTTTCGCAGGCCGGAAATCAGCCGGCGCTGCAGGAAAAGTACGGATCATGACCGGCATATCTGAGGAGGATGAGGATGCGCCGGATTTGACTGCAGGTGAGGAGTTTATTGGCGGGCAGACATATCAGGGACAGCGGGATTATCCGGAGCCAGAAGTGTCCAAAAGCCAGCGAAAAAATCCGGATGCAGGAGAGACGCGGAGTCAGCGGGAATATCCGGATACAGGAGAGCCCCGGAGTCAGCAGAAATATCCGGATGCAGGAGAATTACGAAGTCAACGGGGATATCCGGAGGCGGGAGAATATTCGGAACCGGGAGAATCTCAGGAGCAGCAGGCAGACCCGGAACAGCCGGGGCAGCCTGCACAGAGCAGCACCAGAATCAAACGCAATCCCCGCTCCTCAGAACAGGAGATCGCGGAAGGAATCGCCTCAGTGGAAGCCGAAGCGGCCGAGGCAGCAAAAGCAGCTCCTCCGGAATATATATTCCCGCCGCTGGAGCTATTGAAAAAGGGTACCAGCAAGTCGAAAAAGGGACAGGAGCAGGAGATCCGGCAGACGGCGGCCAAGCTGCAGCAGACATTGAACAGCTTCGGCGTCCACGCGACGGTGACCAATGTGAGCTGCGGACCGAGCGTGACGCGCTACGAGCTGCTGCCTGAACAGGGTGTGAAGGTCAGCAAGATTGTTTCGCTCTCAGATGATATCAAGCTGAACCTGGCCGCTGCCGATATCCGTATCGAGGCGCCGATCCCCGGGAAATCCGCGGTAGGCATTGAAGTACCAAACGCGGAGAATGGCACGGTGCCGCTCCGCGACCTGCTGGAGTCGGAGGAATTTCAGAATCATAAATCGAAGCTGGCGTTTGCCACCGGAAAGGATATCGGCGGCAAGGTCGTGGTATCGGATATTGCAAAGATGCCCCACCTGCTGATCGCAGGTGCCACCGGCTCCGGTAAGTCGGTCTGCATCAATACTCTGATTATGAGTATTCTTTACAAAGCAAAGCCGGATGAAGTCAAGCTGATCATGATTGACCCGAAGGTCGTAGAGCTGAGTGTCTACAATGGCATTCCGCATCTGCTGATTCCGGTCGTGACAGATCCGAAAAAAGCGGCGGGGGCGCTGAACTGGGGCGTAGCCGAGATGACGGATCGTTACGCGAAGTTTGCAGAGGTCGGCGTCCGCGACCTGAAAGGCTATAACCAGAAAATAGAAGCATTGGAAAATGTAGACGATCCGGACAAACCGCAGAAGCTTCCGCAGATTGTGATTATCGTGGACGAGCTGGCTGATCTGATGATGGTGGCGCCCGGCGATGTCGAGGATGCGATCTGCCGCCTTGCACAGCTCGCGCGGGCGTGCGGTATTCATCTGATCATCGCGACGCAGAGGCCGTCCGTAAATGTCATTACCGGACTGATCAAGGCGAACATGCCTTCCCGGATTGCGTTCTCGGTATCCTCCGGTGTCGATTCCCGTACGATTATCGATATGTATGGTGCGGAGAAGCTGCTCGGCAAGGGCGACATGCTTTTCTACCCGCAGGGTTATCAGAAACCGGCACGTGTACAGGGTGCATTCGTCTCTGACGAGGAGGTGTCCGATGTTGTTGATTTTCTGAAGGAGAACAACAGCGCATTCCCGGTCGATACGAATATGGAAGAGAAGATTGCGAAGGCGCAGAGCTCCTCTGCTGCGGCCAGGAACGGATCGGATACCGATGAATTGTTTACAGACGCCGGGAAATTTATCATTGAGAAGGACAAGGCGTCCATCGGCATGCTCCAGCGGGTTTTTAAAATCGGTTTCAACCGGGCCGCCCGGATCATGGATCAGCTCTCTGAGGCCGGGGTCGTCGGCCCGGAGGAAGGCACCAAGCCCAGAAAGATTCTGATGTCCATGGAGCAGTTCGAAAATTATCTGGAGCAGAATTAGATTATCCGCAGCAGATCAATACCGTGTAAAAACAATGCAAAAGCCATTGCAAAGGCTGCGAAAAAGCAGAGAAAAAGCATAAATTTACCGTTGAATTCTGACTCTGATTGTTTTATACTTAGAACAATGTGACTTGTCGGAAACAGAGAGCTTTTGCATCCGGGACCGGTAAGTCAACGAAAGAATCCTTAGATTCATGATACTTCAGGAGGTAGGTCATGTACAAAATTTTAAAAGCTGGAAAGCTTGCAAACAACATCTATGAGATGGTTGTCGATGCGCCGCGTGTTGCGAGACGGTGTCTGCCGGGGCAGTTCATCATCGCGAAGGCGGACGAGGTGGGAGAGCGTATCCCGCTGACCATCTGTGACTATGACAGAGAGGCCGGCACGATTACCATCGTTTTCATGCCGATCGGTGTTTCTACAGAGAAATTCGCCACGCTGCAGGCGGGCGATTCCTTCCATGATTTCGTGGGACCGCTTGGACAGCCGTCTGAGCTGTGCCTGGAGAGCGAGCTCGAAGAGACTAAGAAAAAAAGAATCCTGTTTGTTGCAGGCGGTGTCGGCACGGCTCCGGTGTATCCGCAGGCAAAGTGGCTGCATGAGCACGGCGTTGGCTGTGACGTGATTATCGGCGCGAAGACGAAAGAGCTGGTGATCATGGAGGATAAATTCAAATCAGTTTGCGATAATCTTTACATAACTACGGATGACGGTTCCTACGGCAGAAGCGGTATGGTTACGAAGGTGATCGAGGATCTGATCGAGCATGAGGGCAAGACCTATGACCACTGCGTATCCATCGGACCGATGATCATGATGAAATTCTGCTGCCTGACGACGAAGAAATATGATCTGAAGACCATCGTCAGCATGAACCCGATCATGGTGGACGGCACGGGTATGTGCGGTGCCTGTCGGATCCTGGTGGGCGACGAGGTGAAATTTGCCTGCGTAGATGGTCCGGAGTTTGACGGACATCTGGTAGATTTTGACGCGGCCATGAAGCGCCAGACTCTGTACAAGACAGAGGAAGGCCGTGCGCTGCTTGCGTATCGCGAAGGAAAGACGCATCACGGCGGATGCGGAAATTGCGGAGGTGACAAATAATGGCTGCAAAAGGAATGACAAAGGTACCTGTCAGAGAGCAGGATCCGAAGGTAAGAGCGACAAACTTCCAGGAAGTATGTCTCGGATATAACAAAGAAGAAGCAATGGAAGAGGCGACCCGCTGCCTCCACTGCAAGAACGCGAAATGTATTGAGGGCTGCCCGGTTAATATCAATATCCCGGATTTCATTGCCGAGGTAAAAGAGGGCAACATCGAAGAAGCCTACAAGGTGATTTCAAAGTCCAGCGCCCTTCCGGCAATCTGCGGCCGCGTATGTCCGCAGGAGAGCCAGTGCGAGGGTAAGTGCATCCGCGGCATCAAGGGCGAGGCTGTATCCATCGGCAAGCTTGAGCGCTTTGTAGCGGATTACGCAAGAGAGAACGGCATCAAGCCGCCGGCGCCGGAGTCCAAAAACGGACGCAAGGTCGCGGTGATCGGCTCCGGTCCGTCCGGTCTGACCTGTGCAGGCGATCTGGCAAAGCTGGGTTACGATGTGACGATTTTCGAGGCGCTGCATGAGGCAGGCGGCGTGCTGGTATACGGTATTCCGGAGTTCCGTCTTCCGAAGCTGGATGTTGTGGCAAAGGAAGTCGAGAATGTCAAGTCTCTCGGCGTAAAGATTGAGACAAATGTGATCATCGGCAAATCCGTGACAATCGACGAGCTGCTGGACGAAGAGGGCTTTGAGGCTGTCTTCATCGGCTCCGGCGCAGGTCTTCCGATGTTCATGGGAATCCCGGGCGAAACCGCCAAGGGAGTATTCTCCGCAAACGAGTATCTGACCAGAAACAACCTGATGAAAGCATTCCGCGAGGACTATGATACCCCGATCGTAACGGGCAAGAAGGTGGCGGTAGTCGGCGGCGGCAACGTGGCCATGGACGCTGCCAGAACAGCGCTTCGTCTGGGCGCAGAGGTACACATCGTATACCGCCGTTCCGAGGCAGAGCTTCCGGCTCGTGCAGAGGAAGTACATCACGCAAAAGAGGAGGGCATCATCTTTGACCTCCTGACCAACCCGACTGAGATCCTGGTAGATGAGAACGATGCTGTCTGCGGTATGCGCTGCATCCGTATGGAGCTTGGTGAGCCGGATGCTTCCGGCAGAAGACGTCCGGTGGCGATTCCGGGATCGGAGTTTGACCTCGACGTGGACACTGTGATTATGTCCCTCGGCACCTCGCCGAACCCGCTGATCTCCTCCACCACCATCGGCCTCGATGTAAACCGCAAGAAGTGCATCATCGCTGATGAGACCACAGGCCAGACCTCCAAGACCGCAGTATTTGCGGGCGGCGATGCCGTGACCGGCGCTGCGACCGTTATCCTTGCCATGGGTGCCGGCAAAGCGGCTGCGAAGGGCATTCATGAGTTCCTGAGCGCGAAATAAAGCATTGTATAGTTGCATTGGTATATGGGCTGCACAAAGCATAGTGTATGTAAAAAAAGGGGATGAGCTTGCTCAGCCCCTTTTTGAAAATGGACTGATATATGAAGATTAAAATACTTTGCGTTGGAAAATTGAAAGAAAAATATCTTCGCGACGCTGTCACGGAATATGTGAAGCGATTAGGCCGCTATTGTAAACTGGATATACAGGAAGTGGCGGATGAGAAAACCCCGGATGGTGCTTCTCCTGCATTAGAACGCCAGATACGGGAGATGGAAGGGCAGCGAATCCTGAGCTGCATCCGCGATACAGATTATGTGATTGCACTCGTGATTGAAGGTGAAATGCCGGATTCTGTCAGTCTTGCGCGGAAAATCGAGCGGCTGCAGCTAAAGGGAGAGAGCAGCATTTGCTTTGTAATCGGCGGTTCCCTCGGTCTCTCAGAGGAAGTATGCACCCGGGCAGATGAGCAGATGAGCTTTTCCAGACTCACTTTTCCTCATCAGCTGATGCGTGTCATTCTCCTGGAGCAGGTTTATCGCAGCTTTCGTATTATTCGTGGAGAGCCGTACCATAAATAACTGTGATTTACGAAGTTCGCAGTGCCTGAGGCAGCAAACTTCGCAAATTTACAACAAAATCGCCAGCTTCAGGATCATCAGGCAGGATGTCTGGGTACGAATTCCAGCTTTAGAATCATATCCATGCCATCAGCAAGGCGCTTTAAGGTAGATAAAGCAGGATTAGCTATGCCGTTTTCGATTTTACTAATATCTGATTGATCTATTCCAGTGCGTTCGGCTAATTGCTTTTGAGTAAGGTGCTGGGATTTTCTTGCTGATACAATTGCATCCATAAGGCTGTATTCCGGTTCAGAGGCGTCCCATTCTTTTTTGAATTCTGGATCTGCCAGTTTTTCTTCGAGATATTTTGTGAAGTCATCCATTATAAATGCTCCTTTCGTTTTAAGTAATCTTCTCTGTATCGTTTTGCTTTGTTTATTTCGCCTTGAGGTGTTTTCTGAGTTTTTTGGTAAATCCATTAGTAAGTATTATTGTTTGGTCTACCATGAAAAAATATAGGACTCTTGAGATATTGGATCCTTGTGAGGTACGCAGCTCAAATATGCCATCGCCCAAATGCTTAGAATAGGGTTCCCGGAGATCGTTGCCATGCTTTTTTAATAAGGCGATCATTCGAAGCACTTTAGCCTGCATTTTTGTATCCAGTGAATTGAGAAACTCCTTTACAGGACATTTATCATTATCCATGCGATAAAAGATAATTGTATAGTCATCCATGTTGTAGCTCCTTTCTGCATTATATGGGATTTATCCCCTAAAGTCAATTGGAGATTGGTTTATATTTATATTCTATCTGAGAATTTAAAGGCATACTAACAGAAAATAAAC
>JAJQFO010000081.1 GCA_021201095.1 Lachnospiraceae bacterium | reverse complement strand
TGTCAAGGATTTCTAAAATGTTTTACCATAATATAAATTGTTTTTTCATCCAAATCATTTATCTATATATTCTTATTATTTGCAGACAGCTTTCCATTTTAGAATTATTATCCTGTAGTTTCAAGAACTCAATGAGTCGCAAAGCGCAAAGACTGCCGGTTTCCGATAAACCGACAGTCTTTTTGTCCTATCATCTTCCTATACTCACGTTCCGGGCAAAACAAACTCTTTTAGGAGAGAACAATCCTCATTCGCTGCTCCCCCACTCGCCATCGCCGCGCATTTCCCGTTTCTTCTTTGTCATCAGTCCGCCAATCCGGCCGGTTTCTTTCGCGGTCAGAGATTTCCACCCGAGAGCTTTCACCTTTTCAAGCAACCCCAGCTCCTCAGCAATCTCATATTTTAATTTATCATCCGGGCTGAGGTCTTCCCATAAAGATTTCTTTTCAGACATAGACAGGTCACCCTCCTTTCATCAGGAGTATGACCTGCTACTGCTAAAAATATTCACTGAATTCTATAGTTTATCATTTCAAACTTACCTTCCGAAATATTACGCCTGATCTCAATCAGCCATTGCATCCAGCTTTCTCTACAGCTCCTCAATCTGTCTTTTTTTCTCCTCAAGCTGACGATCTTTTTCTTTTAACTGTTCCTGCTGTTCCTCGAGTTGACCTTTCTGTTCCTCGATCTGGGCCTGTTGCTCCTCAATCATATATTGTACGGTATTTCTGTCCATTTCTTGCAGTGCCTCCGAAAAACATCCCATAATATCCTCTATATTCCCGCACAGCTTATAGACATCATTATACAACTCTCTGAAATGCGGATACTGCCAAATCAGAAGTTCAATCATTTCCGGAGCATCTTCGCACAAAAACGTCAGCCATGCGTCAAGTTCGCTTTTGATACCCCTATTGTGCAGAATCTCACGGAAAATGACAAGCGGAACATAGACATATTCCTGAAGCATATGGACTGCCAGGCCCGTGTCGAATTTCGTCTTCCCATAGTGAATATACTTGTCCGGAATATCCCTGCATTCTATATTTTTTGATATATGTTCCGATTTTATGTCCGATGATTGCCAAATGCAAGAAACATATTCATAAGATATAGTTAACTTTTTATTAATACACTCACTGTATGTTGCATCTTCAAAATCAAAATAATACTTTTTTGATTTCACATTCCAGGCCTTATGCAAACAAAAGCTACCGTAAGCCGATATTTTTTATCATTTTTCTGTTCTACGCCTGGCACATTCTTTGCACGTTCCAAGATTAATATGGCCCATCCCACCATAGGAGAGGAAGTTCCCTTCCGTTGCAATCTTTCCGCAATGCTCACATTTGATCCATCGATTTCCTTCCGCGTCGCGGACCTGCGATATTTGTTGAGATAATTTCGATTCCAGACTGCGTTTGAAAGCTTCCATCTCAGCCTGTTTTTTCCGAGCCTCTTCTGCCTTGATCTGTTCTGCCTCTCGAAGTCTCCGCCTGACTTCTTCCTGTCTTTTTGCCTCTGCTTCCTGGCATCTCTTTCTGGTCTCTTCCTGCCGCTTTGCTTCTGCTTCCTGAAATCTCTTTTTGGCTTCTTCTAATCTTTTCCATTCTGCTTCCTGGAGTCTTCTGTGGGTCTCCTCCAGTTTTTTGGCTTCCGCTTCACGTATTTTGGCTTCTACCTCGCACCTTTTCCTTTCTTCCTCTCGTTTTCTTGTTTCTTCAGCCCATTTTTTTGCCCTTGCATCCCGCTTTCTTGCTTCTGCTTCTCTATAGGCCAGCATGGCTTCATTTTTCCGCAGGTATTCGTTTTCCACTTTCTCCATCAGCACAGTCAGCGGCTGATCCAGGTAGCAAAGGGAGCCTTCTTCATCAAATGTATAATTTTTCAATGAACCTTCTGCGAAAGGAAGCTCTTCCCACAGGCCGTCAATATCCTGCGCGTAAAACACGGCTCTCATAGCCGCTTTATCGTAATCGACCTCCTCAATCGCCGAATATGAAAGCGACTTTTCTTCGTTCGTGCAGGATGTTTTTTCACTTTTACGCGCATCCGTGAAGCGTGTGCGGTTTGGAACACAAATAGTTTTGTCCGATGTGCAGATTCCTTTGTTCGGAGCGTACATGTTTTTGTCTGAAGCACAGATTTCTTTATCCGAAGTACAGTTTTCTTTATCCGAAACACAGGTCTCTTTATCCGAAACTTGACACAAAAGCAGACAGTACCCCTGCCTGTTCTGCACCTTCATCAGCCCTTCCGGATACTGTCCATGACACCCTCCGTTCGCAAAATCGACCACATAAATAATATGGATTCCCTGGCCATTGTTCTCAAGGATTTCTATTTTCTCATCTGAAAGATTTGCCCGGTCATGGCAATAGCTCACAGCCATCTTCTTTTGGGCACTCAGAAATGTAAATTCATATTTTCGATTCGTATCATCTATGGCATGAATCGGAACACGGCTCTCCAGGTCGTCCGCCTTCAGTTTCTCATCCAGCCAGCATTTTAATATTATTTTGGAGTTTATGGATGTCCTGCCTTCTGTAATCGCGGTGCACCCGGCAGCCGATGAGCCATCCTTTATCCTGAAATGCTGCTCCCGCTCATTTTTATCTCCGGCTACAAGGATCAGATTTGAGCCGCAGCCACACGGACAAAACAATTCATTGTTCCTGCTTTTTTCCCGGAGGGCTTTTACCTTTTCCGGAATATTAATCTGCCGGCCGGCAATAACTGTGTAGATAGTCTCAATCCCGATATATTTGCCATCGCACAGGCATACCGTTCTTTGCGCCACAGAGAATCACTCCTTTCAGGCAATTGCGTCTTTTAAAAAAAGCCCGACAGGTTACTTTCCTGTAGGTGGGAAGCTTCCCGGCCACTACAGCTCCTTCAGCAAAAACAACGTCATATAGATCGGTTTCAGCTTTATATCACCGATTTTCCAACATCCTTTTGTGACAGAAGGTATCTGTCCCCAACGTATTTCGAATACTTTACCGCAAAATGATCCAGCGATTTATGGTTTTTTACCGCCGATGATTTCACTTCGATCGGAACAACCTTGTTTTTGGATGTCAGCAGAAAATCAATTTCATAACAAATATCCCAGATCTGCCGGCAAAGCATCACTCAGTTATATAATAATTTCAGTATAAATTCCATGTAAATATATGACTATTTCAAAAAGAGACCGGGTATTCTGCAAGGAAATCATCCTTTACAGCACAGACACCGGCACCAGCCAGGTCTGTCTGTTATAAGGCAGGATCTCATCACACATACACAAAATAATACCAGGCTGTATATCCATGTGAAGTTTTTCCAGTACCTTAAAATTTTTATCCGGGTGAGCCGGGGCTTTGCTCTTTTTGATCTCTATAGGATACAACTTATCTCCTTCCGGAATCAAAAGATCCAGTTCCTTTTTATCCACATCACGGTAATAATATAAATCCGGGCGTTTTCCCGCATTATAATAGCTTTTTACAATCTCTGAAACCACCCATGTTTCAAAAAAAGCGCCGTCCATCGCTCCGCTTTCCAGAGTCTGCGCGGTGGGCCACCTGCAAAGATACGCCGCCAGTCCGGTATCCAGAAAATATACCTTGGGGGTCTTTACCAGACGGCTGGTCACGTTCGAAAAATAAGATCTGAGAATATAAATAACGCCCGACTGTTCCAGTATGGAGACCCATGCTCTGGCAGTCGGTGCGGACACTCCGACCGCATTTGCAATCTCATCATAGCGCAGCTCACCAGACGTCCTGGCGGCCATAAAAACCAGAAAATCATAAAAAGCGCTCAGCTTGCCAACCTGGGCAAGATCGCGAATGTCCCGTTCCAGGTAGGTATTCACATAATCCATATAGTAGCGTTCCCGGTCCATATCGGCCGCAGCCAGCTTCGGCATTCCGCCGCGGAAGATCTGTTCAAAAACCTGATGGATGTTTTTGGGCACGCTGTTCTGGCTGCGCGCGCGCAGAGAATCCAATGAAGGATGAAACAGCTGCGCAGGACGCCCTTCCACCTCTGCCGCAGAGAGACTCGATAGATCAAACACTGCCACCCGTCCGGCCAGAGACTCAGAGACGCCCTTCATCATAGAAAATTTCTGCGATCCGGTCAGCCAGTATCTGCCATTGACCTCTTCTCCATTCAGAGAGAGTTGGTCGATGATGCGTTTCATTTCCAGCAGCAAAGACGGTACTCTCTGAAATTCATCTATCAAAAGCGGAGCACCATAGGTTTCAAAAAACAATCCCGGATCCTGCATGGCAAGCTGTCTTGCATTCATATCATCCAAAGTAACATACCTGCGGCCGCTTTCCCGCAGATGGTTCAGCATCGTGGATTTACCGACCTGGCGCTGTCCGCATACCATTACAACGGGATACTGGAGGGAAGCCTCCAGGATCTGTCCTTCCATATGTCTTTTGATATACATATTTCTGTCACCTCCGGTGAAAATGCTGGTGTTTGTATTTTTCTACTTTGCAATTATTTCAGGTCCCCTCTGCTTTTCCCATTGTTTCTGTTCCTTTTCAGGAAAAAACTCTTCGTCAATTTCGAGTTTTCTAAAATTTAATTTTATTTTACTCGAGCATCTGTGAGATGTCAATTTCTTTGTAAAGAAAATCGGGAAAGTTTTAGCAACAGCCATTTTCTAACACTCAAATTCAAACGGCACATGGTGATCCGCCAGCGCGTGAGCCATGCGCAGACTGTGCTGCACCGGCACCATGCCATCCGCCGCAGTCGCCCAGAGAAACGCCGGCGGCGTCTGCGTGCTCACCAGTCTCGCCGGACTGACTTCGATCAGCTTTTCCTCGGAAGGCTGCGTTTCCCCGGTGAATGCCTTTATGGAGTTTCTGAAAAAGGCTTCCTCTATTTCATTTTTCTTCGAATCCCGCAGTAAAATGTAATCGCTCAATGTGTATCCCAGAATCAATGCGGCAGGCCGGATCGCTTCCCCGGTCACCGCCGATGAGCTGCGTCCGCCGCCCTCAGGCACGTCAACCGCTTGCAAAACATTCCATAAGTCTCCGGCATTTCCTCAAAGCAGGACTGCTCCACCTCCCGGATCTGATGCAGGCCGTTCTTTTGCACGGCCTCTATGGCGGCCTCCCGCTGGCTCGCTTTTCTGCCAAACAAAGTCTGGCAGTTCGCCCCCTCCAGCGTGTCATAGCTTTGAAATGCCTGATTAAAATCCATCAGCGGATGCAGGCGGACCGGACGGTTATCTTTATTTCGCACCAGCACGCCCCAGTTGCCCCAGTGGCGATCCGTATTCCCTACCAGATAATCAATAATATTCATCATATAATAATTATGGTGGTCCAGCCGCAGAACGCTTTTTTGCACATCCCGATTGTGATTCATCTCATATACCTGAAACGCCTCCATTGGAGCAATCGAATATTCCTTCGTCGTGATACTTTCGCAGGCCGAGACGCGTTCCCCGTCAAAACGATCCTCCTCATAGAGAACCTGATCGACCTCAAAGCAGCGGCAGATCCTGCTTGCGAGCAGCTCCCGCTCCACAGCCTGGCCGCCGCCGTCCTTAAGAAGCCGAAAGCCGTCTGCTTCTCTCTTCCATGCTTTCGGGAAGCAGCCGTCTGTGGACAAATCTCTCGCTATGCTGCAGCCGTCCACCGAATACTGTTTTCCCCGAAGTGCAATGTCCATGAATGCATTGCTTAAATGATTGTCATACAGGTTTATATCCGAAAACAGCACCTTCTCATCCGAACGCTTTACCCAAAATGCATCTGTCAGCGACACACAGCGGTAGGAAAGAGCGATCCTGGCCCGCTCTCTGTCCGTGACCGCCTGCCGCATGCCGATACTGTTCAGGATTTCTTTGGCGTATGCTCGATCCAGTGTGAGAACCCTCGTGGCACACCAGTAATAAAAGTTCGTCAGATTATCTACCAGCGTATCAATGTCATCGTTTTCGGCATCCAAGTATAAATTGTATGGCAGAAACGACCGATAGTAAATACGGCAGTGTCCGGAGGAATCAATCCGGGCTGCCCTGCGGTCCAGGTGCATAATATCATAGATCTTATATGTCCCGTTTTGCTGCTTCATAGAATCACAACATCCCCCTTTTCTTTTTTCCAACTGTATCATAAATGCGCAGGAAACACAACCATTCACATTGCATATCTTTTTCCAGAGTAATCGGGCTGGAGGCGGTTTATCCGGATCCTGCCCGCCCGCGCGGTGCTGGATGTCCAGTGGACATCTGCTTAGCGCCGACCGAAGCGGAGCGTAGACCCGGGTGCGGCTTTAGCCGCAAAACTCCTTGCCCGGCTTTGTGCATAAAAAAGAGACCGCGCATTCCGCGAGGAAATACCGCGATCTCTTTCGATAACTCTTCATCCCGAACTGACTATGCATCGTCTCATGAACAACTTCCCAGTCCCTACAGGGTCTTCAGCGAAAACAAAGTCATATAGCTTTCTGAAATAGCAAAATCAGTATTCATTACTTCATTCAGCATAAGCACAGTGTTTGTTTTCAGAATCCTGAATCGCTCATCCATCGAAAGCTTTTCAACAAATTGATCAGACTGATCAGGCCGCTCATCGAACGGGAACCGCCTGTCATCAAAGCTCCCGGATCGCGTCCTTCATGCTTTTGACATATTCCGCGACCTTCGGCACACAGTCTGCGCCGTATTCCTTGCAAATCCGGACAATTGCGGAGCCAACGATGACGCCGTCGGCCTCGCGGGCCATTTTGGCGGCCTGCTCCGGCGTGGAGATGCCGAAGCCGATCGCGCAGGGGATGTCGGAGGCTGCGCGGACAAGCCGCACCATCTCGCCGATGTCGGTGGTAATCTCGGAGCGGACACCGGTTACGCCAAGGGAGGAAACGCAATAGATAAAGCCTTCCGCGGCGGAGGCGATTTCCGCGACGCGCGCATGGGAGGTCGGAGCGATCAGAGAGACCAGCGCCAGGCCGTTTTCGCGGCAGGTGACGGCAAACTCTTCTTTTTCTTCAAAGGGAACATCCGGAAGGATGATGCCGTCCATTCCGACCTCGGCCGCTGTCTTTACGAAGCGCTCGATGCCGTAAGAGAAAACCACGTTCGCGTAGGTCATGAATACCATCGGAATCTGTGTGTTTTTGCGGATCTTTTTTACCATGTCAAAGATCTTGTCTGTGGTCACGCCGCCTGCGAGGGCGCGGTTGTTTGCCGCCTGGATGACCGGGCCTTCCGCAGTCGGGTCGGAGAAGGGAATGCCAAGCTCGATCAGGTCTGCTCCTGCTTTTTCCATCGCGTAGACCAGCTGCTCCGTCACCTCCAGGGACGGGTCGCCGCAGGTGATAAACGGGATGAAGGCTTTTCCATGCGCAAATGCGCTCTGTATCTTATTCATAAATATCCTCCCCTCTGTAGCGCGCGATCGCCGCGCAGTCCTTGTCGCCGCGCCCGGAGATCGTGATGACGATGATCTGATCCGGATCCATCGTCGGGGCCAGTTTTCTTGCATAAGCGACCGCGTGAGCACTCTCGATTGCCGGGATGATGCCCTCCAGGCGTGAAAGGTATTCGAAAGCCTCGACTGCCTCATCGTCCGTGATCGGCACGTATTCCGCGCGCCCCTTGTCGTAAAGATAGGCATGCTCCGGTCCGATGCCCGGGTAATCCAGTCCTGCGGAAATGGAGTAAACCGGCGCAATCTGGCCGTATTCATCCTGACAGAAATAGGATTTCATGCCATGGAAAATACCAAGCTTTCCTGTGGCAATCGTCGCCGCGGTCTCCGCCGTATTCACGCCGCGCCCGGCCGCTTCGCAGCCGATCAGCCGCACGCTCTCATCCGGGATAAAATGATAAAAGGTACCGATGGCGTTGGAGCCGCCGCCGACACAGGCCAGCACGGCGTCCGGAAGCTTTCCTTCCTTCTCCATCAGCTGCTCCTTGATTTCTTTGGAAATGACACTCTGGAAATCCCGTACGATAGTCGGGAAGGGGTGGGGTCCCATCACGGAGCCGAGACAGTAATGGGTATCGTCAATCCGCCTGGTCCACTCACGCATCGCCTCAGAGACCGCGTCTTTGAGCGTGCTTGTCCCCGTTGTCACCGGGTGAACCTGCGCGCCGAGCAGCTTCATACGGTAAACATTCAGCGCCTGCCGTTTGGTGTCCTCCTCACCCATATAGACCTCGCATTCCATGTCCATCAGGGCTGCGGCCGTCGCCGTGGCCACGCCGTGCTGGCCTGCGCCGGTCTCCGCGATCAGACGGGTTTTCCCCATTTTTTTTGCCAGGAGCGCCTGGCCGAGCACATTGTTGATCTTGTGGGCGCCGGTATGATTCAGATCCTCACGCTTCAGATAAATCTTCGCTCCGCCCAGATCCTTCGTCATGCGCTCGGCATAGTAAAGCCGCGAAGGTCTGCCCGCGTAATTGTTAAAAAGCTCCGTCAGCTCCCGGTTGAATTCCGGGTCGTCCTTATAATGATTGTAAGCCTCTTCCAGCTCAATCACAGCGTTCATCAGCGTCTCCGGGATGTACTGACCGCCGTGTATACCAAATCTTCCACTCATTGTGTGTCCTCCGGGTTATTATTTCTATATTCTCCTGTATGGCTTCTGCTTCCTATTTTTTATAGGGTTTCTGCCCTTTCCTTAGTATGCACAGGACTGCGCATAAAATCGATTATCAGTGCGCGAGTCTCAGTTCTCACTTTCCACTGCTCAAAGGATCCGTGCCTCTGCTTTCATTTTCCAACCGCCCGCAAAATCCGCACTGCCTCCAGAATCTTTTCCCGATCCTTTTTCCCGTCCGTCTCAACGCTGCTGCTCATGTCGACGCACCAGGGGCGAAGGGTTTTCAGAGCTTCCGCAATGTTGTCCGGGCCAATCCCTCCTGCCAGGATATAGGGTCGTCTGATTCGCTCCGCAAGCTCCCAGTCGAAGGTCTTGCCGGTGCCGCCGCCCCCATTGTCCAGAAGAACCATATCCGCAGACGACTGATTTACCACATCCGCCCAGCGGGAAAGCTCTTCTTCATACGTTTCGGAATCACCGGATGAAATCCTGCCCCTGGCCGAGTCATCCGTTTTCAAAGTGGCAGGCAGCGTTCCATCGGCCAGGCCTTCCTTTTCGGATCCAGCCGGCAGGGACGGCACGCGAAACGCCTTAAAAATGGTAAAGCTTCCGAATGTCCGCAGCTGATGAATATAGTCCTCATCCTCGCTCCCATGCAGCTGCGCCACACGGATCGTGCCATCCTGCAGCAGCTCCGCCACGGTCTCCACCGGCGCATTGCGGAACACACCGACCGGAATGATTTTTGGGGAAAGATTTTTGCACAGCGCCCGCACCTGATCGGGCGTTGTGTTGCGGATGCTCTTTGGCACGTTAATAATAAATCCGCAGTAATCCGGCTCTGCCTCGTTGACATAGTCAATATCCACCGGGCGGGACAGACCGCAGATTTTGATTTTTACTGAATTTTCACTCATGACTTTATCCTTCGGAGTTTTTTCTCCACTATTTGAAAGAGCAGCATCGAATGTTGCTCTTTGCGAAGCTCGCACAGCACCGTTTTTATTCCCCGCGCAGCTCACGCAGCATCGCCTTTTTGTCCGCCGCTCTCATCAATGTCTCGCCGATGAGCACCGCATTCGTGCCGTTTTCTACCAGCTTGCGGATATCGTCCGCGTTGCGGATGCCGCTCTCTGAGACAAAAAGTGTTTCCGGAGGAACCATTTTGCGGTAGCGGGCGCTGGTGCCGAGATCCACCTGAAAGGTTTTCAGATCCCGGTTGTTCACGCCAAGGATTTTTGCGCCTGCGCGCATGGCCCGCGAAACCTCCTCCTCCGTGTGCGCTTCTACCAGAGCCGAGAGGCCCAGCTCCGCGGCCAGCTGCCCGTAGGCCGTAAGCTGCGCATCATCGAGGATGGAGCAGATCAAAAGCACTGCCCCTGCGCCGAAGGAGCGCGCCTGATAAATCATATACTCATCCACGGTGAAATCCTTGCGCAGGACGGGAATGCGCACCTGCGCCGCGATTTCCCGCAGATACTGGTCATGCCCCTGGAAATAATAGGGCTCCGTCAGGCACGAGATCGCGGCCGCACCGGCCTCCTCATACTCCTGCGCAATCTGCAGATAAGGAAAATCCGGCGCGATCAGCCCCTTTGAGGGGGAAGCTTTTTTTACTTCACAGATAAAAGATATTTTTGCAGGCCGCAGCGCCTTTTCAAACGCATACGCCTCCTGCTTTGGCCCGCCCTCCGCGAAGGC
>JAJQFO010000256.1 GCA_021201095.1 Lachnospiraceae bacterium | reverse complement strand
GAGGACTCTGCAGCAATATGCTTCTGTTTTCTTAAACTCCAGTTGCTCGGAAATCTTTGGTTTCGGTTTTGGCTTGGTCGCAGGTGAATCACGTGTCCAATCATCATAGGGAATGCCAAAATCATCCGCCAGTTTCTTTGCTGCGTCGATTGGCTTCATTTCGAAATATCTGGACACAAAACTGATGGCGTCTCCGTCTGCCTGACATCCGAAACAATGGTACCTCTTGTCCAGTTTCATGCTGGGATTCTTGTCATTGTGAAACGGGCAGACCGCCATTCCGTTTCGACTGACCTTTATACCGTAGCTCTCTGCAGCCTGCCTTGCCGTCACAGAATTCCGGACAGCTTCGAATACATTCATCTGCAATTCCCCTTTCATCGCTCTGCAGCTTTTGCTTTCTGCTGCTCCTGCTGCGGCTGCTCCGATTTAATAACGCGACTCACACAATACTGGATATGGGACATCTTCTGCTGCTCCGCTCTTAACGGTTTCAGCTTTGCATACTCCGCTTCATATTCGGCTCGAAGCAAAGCAAGCTCTTTTTCCCATGCGTCAACGGTTTCCTCGGAAAACTCCGGCGGCATTCCCGCCTCCTTCAGAATCCGTCTCGCACGATAAAAGAGCTTGAGTTCGCTTTCATGTTCGGCTGTATATTTGTCTTTTGCTTTTTTGAATCTGTATTTCTTGTTCCCCATCTCTCGGAACACAGGGAGATTTTCTTTATAAACAGAAACCTGTCCGAGCGCTTTTTTCAGAACATCAATCCTTGCAGATTTATCTTTCATAGCAGCGCTCGAACTATCTACCTGATCTCGCAGATTATTCAGCTTTTCTTCCAACTGCTCCAGAGTGGTAATATCATTCTCTCGGAGATAAGCCACTGTATCAGCGACATCCTGCAGTGTCGCAACATTTGCTTTTCTCCGTCCGTATCTGGAAAAATTCTCTGCGCCGGCTCTTTGCATTTCCATATAATTCATCAGGATCTGTATCAGCGACGGCTGCTCTGGTTTATTCAGTTCCTCCTCGGCAGTCTTAATCCATAACAGCAGTCCGGCGATTTTTTCTCGAAGGGATTTCAGCAATCCATTCGTCGCTTTCACCCATCGGTTGTAATCGCCTTTCTCCGTCTGTATACCCCGTTTTTCCATCGCTCTGACTGCCGGACCCTCATGCACTTGTGCCAGCAACTCAACCCCCTGCCGTTCATAAGACCGCCAGTCAATCCGGACATCCAATCCTTTTTCTTCAAATTTCGCATTGCAGAGATCACACCAGTTTTTTCTCCATTCCTCAAGCGTCTCCGGCGAGCCCCAGTCCGTAGTCGGTACGGCTGTAAACTTCCATCGTTTGTATTTCTCATCCCAGACACAATTACCATTTTCATCAAGTACAGGCACTTTCTCCTGCTTATTTCCCCATGTGCCGTCTGCATTGATCGGACGAATCGGTGCCAGGATATGAATATGCGGATTCGGAATTCCACCCGGCTCCCTGTCCGGCTCATGGATGGAATAGTCCAGTGTCATACCTCTGGAGAGAAAATTTTCCTCCATAAACTGTCTCGCCAGAGCGGTATTTTCTTCCAGAGTAAATTCATTCTGAAACGCAAAATCGAACGAGTAAGCAAGCTGTGCATCCGGTCTTTTCTCCGCTTTCTCTACAGCGTTCCACAACGTTTCCCTGTCTGCATACTCTCTCGGTGCCTGTGGGGAAAGCAGTATTTCCGAAAGAATCACACCGCGTTTTTTTGTATAATCGCTGTACTCGTCATACCGATCACTGTGGAGCCTCTCGCCGGCGCGATACGCCGCCGATGCAATCACACTGCTCCCCTCGCTCCGCCTGATCTGCGTCACATGAAAATGATATAAAGCCAAATTCACTCCCTCCCCTCTCTGTTGTGTTCCTCAACACTCTGCTGAATCCGGCGGCAAACATCTGGAATCTCCAACACGCTCTCAACCAACTGAAATACTTCTTCATCCGATAAGACAGACAACTCCTTGTGATGGCATTCAAAGGCTGCGCCGTACTGAATCAGATGGTGTGTCCGTTTTCTGTCCTTCGCGCTCCGTTGATATTTGATTCGTTGCTTCGCCCGTTCCTCCCGGCTCCTCCATATCTCGGCCTGCTGCTTTGCGTGGTCGCACTCGGCTCGCAGGTCATCCAACTCCTTTGACATAATCCTCACACTCCTCCTTTCCGTTTTTGGGATAAAAAAAGACCGACTACTTTTTACAGCAATCGGTCTATGTAGAATTATTCAGTTATAGGGGAGTAGCCGCGCATCAGACACAGGCCGTCAGGTCTTTGGCTGTCAAGCGGCGTAGCAGGAGATAGCCGCTTTAGCGGCGCAAGAGGGAGCATCCCTCTTGTTCGGGATTCTTAATCCCGCCCTCTTGAATGCTGCACAGGAACTGTCAGCAGGAAAGAGGGAAGCATCGCAGATCGCACAAGATATCCGTAAGGATATAGAAGTGCGCCCTTACGGTAAAATAGAAACTGGTCTCAACTAGAGCAAAAAATCTGAGACCAGTTAATTAATTATCATGAAATTTATCCCTTTTGGCTACCCTCTTGGTGGAAATGGATCATGTCCATGTGAATCTTTTTCCCGTATCTGTCCGTTAATTTTGTGAATTACTAATTCGGATTCTTGATTTCTCGAAATCTCGCGTGCTATTTTTATTGCATCCGCTTGTGTTCGAGTCACGGCTGTCGCACGAGAATTACCTTCTCCTATTACTTGCCATTTTCCATCATCACGATGTGTTACATGTTGATCTTTACCTTTTGGCATAATAACCATCCTTTCTTAACAAGGATGAAACCGCCAACATCCTTTACAACTGTCTTAATTATTTACGTTTGACAGGAATGCAGAATGCTTTCTTGCCATACTGCTGAGCGTAGATACGCTTACCATTTTTAAGCGTAATGAACGCAGTGAAAATGTAATTTACATCACTTCTGTTTTTACTTTCCACAAGCAAGGCACCTCCTTTAAACAAGATTTTTTCGGAGCAAATCCGAAAACCGCTTGCAAAAAGTAAACGCAGCCTGTATACTTTCATAAGGTGTGTGAAGAGTATAGACGGTTTTGCTGTGTTTACTTTTCACGAGAACTTGTTCAAACGCCAATTTGAGCAAGTTCTTTTTTTATGTCATACAGCGTTTGCTGTGAGACAACTATTTTAGTTCTGTCGCTGCTGCGAGATTAAACAGCATTGCACCCTCTTCTTTGAGAAGGGTGCCCTCTGTTCTATATCCACATTTCGACAAATCCCAAGACATCATTGACTGAATTGTGTTAAGTAAGTCTCTTCCATTCCATCGAACTGAAATCACTTTTGGATTATTTCCACGATAGAATGTTGTAGCATTGGGATAACTCTCGTCGCAAATTTTGATCGCAATTTGCTTTGATTCTTCATCTATCAATAGAACTACATGTTTTGGAAAGCCAAGTTTCATCACAACCGACTTATTAAAAGTCATCCCATTATACGTGACAGAAACATACGGGACACCTTCATTGAAATTGAAAGGTTTGAATCCATCCAGCGCCGACATATTTTCTTCACCTCCGTTGCATAGCATTATATCACAATTCATTCATTTTTACAACTTCATTTTTGCAAGATATTTTTCGTTTTTTCTGCGCATTTTATGCGCAGATTATTTCTCGCGCGCTTGTCTCATTTGTGTTTCAAAGTTGCTTGCATTAATTCCGTTCTAATTTTTAAAAAATTTTTCTACCAATTCCTTCATCGTATTTGTTTTTGCGGCTTCAGCAGAATCCGCCTGCACAAAGTGTGTGGTTTCCTGTTTCAAGCTCTCATCAAATCCGAAAATATAATTTGTCGCAATCAGATAGATGATTCTCGACGGTGCCATTCCATAAACCTGTTCCCGGAGAATATGCCGGACACGTTCTCCATCATCCGGATAGATTTCTTTCATCCGTTCGCTGCAGAACAGCCGCTTTACAATCTCTGTAATGTAAAGCCCTGATTTCATATAGAGATCAGCAAATGTCTTGGTCGGATCATCGAAACAGCCCGGATTGTTGGCTTCCAGATCATCTACCATTTTTGACACCACCCACTTAGGTGTAAAAATCTGATTCGTTTTCTGTGGTGGTATGTAATCGAAAATATCCTCATCATGGGATTCATCAAAATAATTCGCCAATTCCTGTTTCTTATTCCAGAATTCCGCGACGGAATCATCGAATACTACCTCATCAAACAAATGTCCTGTGAAATGCTCCGTTTTTCCCGTATCAGGATCGACATAATCACCGCCATCACGCAAAAAACGGAATTCATCCTCCGTAATGCCGGTCACTTCAAGAAATACATCATCTTCGGTATAATCATCGAAATTCGCCAGCGTTAGTTTTCCGTCACCATATGCCATGATAAAGCTGGGGATAGTTCGGGAGAATCCTCGCAGATGCGCCCGCACATCATCCTCAATCGTTCGTTTTTCCTGTTCTGCTTTGTGCCGTTCCAGATTCTCTACGATCTCCTGTGGTTTCTCCTGAACAGTCTGATCCACTACCTGCTGCGCAGATTCCATAAAGTTTTTCATAGCATCGTCGATGGTTGATTTGTAATCCGTCTCGGCAGCAGCAACTTGTTCTTCTGTTTTTGCTTCGCGGCGTCTGCGCTCCAATTCCGTCTTTGCGATCTGTGTCTGCTGTGCGAAATCTCCCTTGATCGTATCAAACTTGTGGTCGATATCCTGTTCCACCTGTCGCTCCATACGCGCCTGTGTGCCTTTTTTTACAGAATAATCATCCATGATTGGGGCAATCACATTATACTTTACAGTATCTTTGACAACATCAATCAATCGGTCAACGTTCTGTGTGAGCTGATCAACGGTGCTGCTCTCACGAACCATATCAACAGATGGCGTAAGAGTTTCTCCCATATCTTCGTAATATTTCTCTCCGAAAAGATCCTGCGTTTTTCCGATGATGATTGTCTGTGGAATATCAATTTCACCATCCTCGTCAACAGGTATGTCCTCCATATGATCAAGGGCATCGCTGTTCTTTGTCTTGCTGGTTTCTTCCTGTGCGGGAGTCAGTTTTTCAACAATCTCTTTTACGATTCCGGGAGCACCGAACACATTACTGATATTCTGGAACAGGAAGTTAGACATAAATCCATGACGGACTACTTCCTGGCTCTTGATTCTTCTTGGAATCGACAGAACCTGTGCCGCATCCAGTTCCACCATTTTCCCCTCGCTGTCCTCTCCCAGCACAGGGAAAAAATTCAATAATCTGCGAATGTTCTCTTTTCTGTCCTCGCCAGTACCACGGCCATCTACGGTATCTGACAGCAGATTATTGGCAAATTCATCAAAAATAATCAGCGTCCGGGCCGGATCAAAATCAAACACATAAGCTGTTTCCTTTCGGAAACGCTGACCGTTTACTGTAAGGACACACGGATTCTGCGCACGAAAAGCAGCCTGCATATAAGAAGATGGACTCTGTAAATTGCAGAGCATCAGGACACCACTCCATTCAGGAATCGTGACTCCAACGGTCAGCTGTCCAACACTAAGCGTAATAGTTTTTTCATGACTTGCTATCGCTGCTTTTACCCTGTCGAATGATTTTTGCGCTTCTTCGTCTCCGTCCAGTCTGCCGTCTCCGGCGGCAAGAACGATTTCATATTCCGAAAAGACTTCATCCTCTTTCAGAAGTTTAGCCAGTGCTTTGCAGCTGTCTACCCGGTTAAGCATCCAGAGCGTATGAGATAACTCCTTGCGAAGCTGCGGTGTAGAAAATGGATATTTTTCCTGAGTCACCAGAGCGTGGAGAAATTTCTTAATGTCAGCTTCATGGAGAAATTTCCCATTCTCATTTGTTGCAAAAAATTCATTCAGATCAAATGCATAATCGACCGTCCCATCCTCACCGGATAAATCAAGACCTTTCTGCACTTTATCATAAATCATATTGGAAAGCTGATACGTGTACATCGCCAAACGCGGCAAGGCTTCATAGGGATTGTATGCTTCACCGTCCCACTGTTCTTTCTTTTCCTGTTCGTCCGCATAAGACCAGTTGAAAATCTGATTCTTCCCAAACTGACCGCTTGCCAATGCCTTAAATGGAGTGCCAGAAAGATAAAGTGTATATTTCCGGCTGATGTTGCGGAAAGCCCGATCTGTGCGCATGGTGTCGATGCCTTCCTGCGCTTCGTCGATAATCAACATATCAAAATCCATGCCGTGTTGTTTTACACCGTAACCATCTGTATATTCCTTTGCCATCCATCTAAGTTTATCAATCCGGCCACCAAAATAAGAAGATCCTTTCAATCCTTGCAAAGACTCGAATGCTACCATACCCTGATAGTGTTCATCATCTATGCCATTCATGGATGCCACATATTCTTCACGGCTCATTACACCCGGCTTATCCCGCAAAGCATCGGTATCGGAGACAAAACATAATTCTCCGCGCCAGCCAATAAATTTATTAAAATCTTCTGACCACGAATTCGCAATACTGGGGCGATTGGTAACGATCAACACTTTCGTCAAGCTCATCTTACGGATTAAATCATAACAGGTCAGAGTCTTACCAAAGCGAGGTTTCGCATTCCAAAGGAATTCCGTCCCGCCGTTTTCAAAATATTCTTTGGTCATTTGAACTGCCTGCTGCTGTTCTTCACGCAAAGAATATGTATCGCCTGTGTCCCGAACAGGGACTTCACGGCTTGCAAAGGAATAAAAGTATTCTCTGGATTGCGGTATACCCAGATGAAACCATTCCGTATCAGGCGTCCGTTCAACACGACGCTCCTTTGTCAAATAGCGATGAAAATCATGATCTGTAAAATATTCACCAGACCCATCTGTATACATCGCGTTATTTTTCCATGCCAGTTTCCAACGGACATCTGCAGTATGCGTCTGCTCTGCAATACGTTCTTCTACAGTCTGCTTCTCGGTGTAGCCGATTTTGATCCAACCGTCATGATAGGAAACATCCGGCGTGGTATACGCATAAATCATAGGAATCACACGATGAAATGATTTGATATTCGCTGCTTCCATTAGCTCATCTCCTTTACGTGTGATTCGATAAATGCAATCTCTTTCTCGTCCAGGCCATACTTCGCGTAAAGCTGTTGGTCAATCTCTGATATGGACTTTGACCAGTTGATATCAGAAGAGGCAGTGAAGTCCTGAAGGGGGACATATTTCCAAACATCTTTATTGGTCATTTGGGTAACCTTCAACACACACAACATTGCTCTCGTAAATTTAGCTTTTAGATACTTGAGAAGATTTATAGCCTCTTGCTCCGTGTCAAATGCGCCTATACCTATAAATGAGCGTGTATATGCTTCATTGGGCTTTTGAATTACAGGAGTGCTGAGAATTTGCCCGAAGGCACCAGAACCATTCGCCACTGGAAGGACCACTTTATAAAATCCCAGATTCTCATGATTTGAATCAACAAATCTGGCTGGTATATAACGCCATTCCCGCTTAAGATTAAAAATCCCCAAAGTCTTAACACAATCCGGCGTAGGTTCTTTTGTAAAGGCAGGGATTTTCTCAAAGATATTCTTTTCAAATCGAGAGTCTTTTCCTTTGCTGCCTATATTTTCGATGTAATCGGGATGCTCAGAATATAAACATTCCAGGTTAAATCTATTCTGAATATAAATAATTGTCATAATGCTAACGGGAGACTTTAGATTGACTTTCTTAAGTATAGTGTTCAGCTCACTATATTTAGTGAATACCTTAATCGGCCCCAACGTCTTTTCTGAATCCCGATAACTGATTACAATACCGCCTTTGATGTCGGTATTGCTGAAAACGGTTGCTGCATCCTCTTCATAGTGGAGTATACAAAAATGCTCATCTTCAAGCATTTTCGCATTCCATGCTTTCGGCGTACTCCCCGCATTAAACAGAAAACGTGCCGGATGAATCATTTCTACACGGTCAGCAATCTGATAAGCACCTTCAAGAAATTTATGATAAATGGGCGGCGCATAACCTTTGTTATCTCCCAGCGTCTCATCCTGATATGGCGGATTGCCGATAACAAAATCAAACTTCATCTTCCGCTCACTCCTTTCATTTATCTTTAGATATTCGAGGCTGTTATCTCGTCTCCAATCGTAAATTCTGCAATGTGGTTGGCTATTTTTTCGATGTTCCGTTATTTGAAATTGATCTGGAAAATAATCGAAAACTGACATCTGATAAATATCTTCTGGAGCTTTACAATAAGGAATTGTGCCAGTCAGACCATCCATCTGCCAAATATTCCAAACAATGATGTTGGCTATTTTCCGATATTCCTCATAAGTCGCTTTTCGTTTCCATCTTTTCTGCAGATACTCCTCAAATGTCATCAAGAGATTCACACGTGCAATCAACACGTTATCGCCTTGAAATTCATATCCGTATATGGATTGAAATGCTCTGACTATCCATTTCAGCCATTCAGCTTCGTCAGAAGTATTTTCATTCACAACCCGCAGCTTGTGATCCAATAATCCGATTCGATTCTCAATCGAAATGCTTTCACCCGTTGATACATCGTAACGACTGACAAGGTATGGTGCCTCTCCACAAGTAATTTCCAGACGTCTGGCATCTATGTAATTCCACCATTTTTTCTTCTTGAGAAACCTGACTTTCTGACTATAATCAAAAGGCCGCGAATTCTTTTTCGGGAACCAGTCATGATCTGCGTCCTCATTCATTCGCTTGCAAATCCAGAAAGGTGTAAACACTTCTGCGTGCTGCCGTGTTCTTTCCGTCTGCTGCTCCAACGCCTTTCTCGCCCGGTTTTTTATAACACCTGATTTTTTGCCGGTTATCAAATCAACCCGAATCTCTTTGTCTCTTTGATAGTCTGAACCTAATTCCTGATACGCATCCGTTGCCCAAAGAATGTTAGATTTCGAGGTCTTGTCTTTCAAAAGAATTTCCAGTAATCCCAGCGAATGAAGCCGCAATATCTCATCTTGTATGCCAATAATCATAGCTGCGCCCCCTAAGCAGTCGGTAAAAAGAAGCGCAGCAAGGCTTTCAATATCGTGTACGTTTTGGAAAGCGAATTTTACATAATTGGGGGATCAAAAAATGCTATGCTGAAAGCCGCAAAAATGCTTATTTTTTATAGAATTTTTAAATCGTGTGTGATAGAATTAACACATTACATACGAAGCGGGCATTTTTCAGAAACGTACACGTTTCTGAAAAAAACACCCGCTTACAATAACTTGGCTTTTTCGTAAATTTCAGCCCGATACAAAAACGTTGACATCGGCATCCCGCACTCCGCTGCGGCTGCTAATCCCGTGATTTTTCCGGCTTTCCACCGCTGATAGACCGAGTGAAAGTTCTCCGGAAGCGGTTTCGGCGGTCTGCCGAACCGAACGCCGCGGGCTTTGGCAGCTGCGATCCCCTCGGCTTGTCGCTGTTTGATGTTGGTTCGCTCATTTTCAGCCACGAATGATAATACCTGCAGCACGATGTCGGAGAGGAATGTTCCCATCAGATCTTTTCCTCGGCGGGTATCCAGCAATGGCATATCCAGCACAACAATGTCGGCACCCTTTTCTTTCGTAAGAATACGCCACTGGTTCTGTATCTCCTCGTAGTTTCTGCCCAGGCGGTCGATGCTCTTGATATAGAGCAGGTCATCTTTTCGCAGCTTCCGTACCAGTTTTTTATACTGTGGGCGGTTAAAGTCCTTGCCGGACTGCTTGTCCATATAAATATTTTTATCTGGAATCCCCTGTTCATGAAGTGCGATAAGCTGCCGATCCTCATTCTGGTCTTTGCTGCTGACCCGGACATATCCGTAGGTTGTCATAAAATCCCCCTTTCCTGTCAGAGCCGAATATACGGCACTCATTTTTGATACTCTAACTGCTGAACAGAAAAACAGCCAGAACACTTGAAAAAATTTGCTGTTCTGGCTGTCAGTCATTATCTGTTTTTTACATCGTTTTCTTCGATTGGATTCCGTTCTCTTTCGCCCACTCGCTCTGCTTCTTCCGCCGTTCTTCCGGATACGGCCTGATCACATGAATGCTGATGCAGCTTTTATTCACGTCATAATAGGAGCCGCTGCATTCATCCTCGTCCGTAAGCTGACACAGTTCCGGAAAGTCCTCACTCAATGCTGCCAGCTTTCGGATCAGCTTCGTGTCGTGTGTCCGTATCTGTACAGGATCGCCGGACTGGTTGTAATAAATCTCCGTG
>JAJQFO010000148.1 GCA_021201095.1 Lachnospiraceae bacterium | reverse complement strand
GTGGGGGTAGTATGCGCTTTTTTTGCTATCCGGTAGTTTATGTTTCACAGTAAAGTAAATTTTATGCCTGATACAGAACATCGTCACTTTGCGAGAAATAGATAGTGGAATAATCGGATTATGAGCTATAGATTCACTTATAAGCTCATCAGAGGTAAATTTTTCGAAGCTTTGTACTCGTTGCTCATCACTCATTTCATTATTTTTATTGAAATAGCATCTTATGGCCGCCGAGATGACAGAATACTGTATCCTGTCATACAACAACTCTAATAACTGTTCTCCATCTGGATAACTAATTAAACTCTTCTCTATTTTCTTGTACCCTACCACAAGAAGCTGATTAGTTTTTTCTGATAAATTGACGGATAATGATTCATCGTTATACATATAGTGATAAAGCCACTTTTTAACGAAAATAGCCCGTTCAACACTATTAAATAATCGAACATTAAACTCCAGCCCCTCGACACCTTGCTTCAACTCTGAATCATGGAAAATATTATTTTCTATAAGATGTTCCCTATTTATAAGTTTGGCATACGCACATGCAATCCAAGAATTGAAATTCAAAACATTCTCAAGCAACTCATCTCTGGATAGTTCCTGACCTTCTTCAAACGCATGAAACTGTTCAATCCGATCTCCGTAGTCCTTACATACCGCACACATAACCAATTCGTTGTTAGAATATTTTTTTGCGGATTCAAGAAGCACTTCGCAGGTTTCTGGCTCTATCCAATCGTCACCATCAACAAAAGTTATCCACTTACCAGAAGCATTTTCAACTCCTGTATTTCGAGCTGCGGACAAACCAGAATTCACTTTTTCTTTTTTGTGAATCACTTTTATTCTCTTATCAGCTCTTGCATACTCATCGCATATCTCACCACAGTTGTCTTCTGCGAAATCATAGACAATAATTATCTCTACTTCTCTCAGTGTCTGACCAACACAGCTATCCAAACACTTCCTCAAGTATTTTTCCGGCACCTTATAGACCGGCACTATTATGCTTACTTCCGGAGTCATCCATTCTCCTCCTCATGAATATTAATGCGTCAGCGTATACATCATCAGATGATCCATTACCATATGCAAGTCTTCCACAATCTGCATATTATTAATGTTTACGTGAATACAGTAGTCTGCCATCTCCTTAAGTTTGCCGCCAGAGTACCCGACTATAGCAATTGTCGTGGCTCCATTGCCTTTTGCATATTCAAAAGCATTCACAACATTTTGGGAATTGCCGGAACCGGAGATGCCGATTACGATATCGCCTTCGACCCTCTTGTTTTTCAGCGGCTCCCTAAAAACTTCGTCGTAGCTGATGTCATTTGCCACCGCCATCATCATTGGCACGTTGTCGCTAAGGCACTCAAAACGATACTTAACATCAAGGTTCTCGCTGACACCTTTATTGAAATCCGATGCAAAATGGCTGGCTGTTGCTGCACTGCCGCCGTTTCCACAGATGAAAATGTGACGGCCTTCCAGCCGCGCCTTCTCCAGCACATTCATAACGGTACTGATTGCTTCCAAGTCCAGGCTTCTGATAACCTCTATTTCCTCATCAAGATATGCTCGAAGCTTTTGTGTGTAATCCATGTTGTTACCTCTTTCTCTTATTTATTAATTCTTTAAAACGAGTTCTACCGCACCTCCTAAGTCCGGCGTTTCAAACTCGGCTGAAACATTATACTTATGATCTTGACCGGCCTCTCCGGTATGAAGAAGAACCGTATGCATACCGGCATTGATTCCGGTTTGAATGTCCATAGTTGTGTCACCGATGTACCATGAAGCAGCCAGGTCGATATTAAAATCCTCTGCCGCATGTGTGAGCATGCCGATTTTTGGCTTCCTACACTCACAATCAATCTTCAATTCCGGTACTTCACCGGCATACCCTTTGTGCGGGTGGTGTGGGCAATAATACAACCCATCAATATAAGCACCACATTTCCCAAGCTCTGTTTCCAGCTTCATGTGTATCCGGTCAAGCTCTTCTACCGAGCACTCTCCTCGCGCAATTACCGGCTGATTGGTCGCTACAATGACCAGATATTTTGATGCATTCAGTCTGGCTATCGCTTCTCCCACTCCGGGAATCAACTCAAAGTCCTCTGCGGAGTTAAGGAAACCGCGCAGCTCATTGATTGTTCCATCTCTATCAAGGAATACGCACCGCTGCTTATTTTTCAGGTTTCTGCTGGAAACGACGCCGTTCACAACATCATCCGTAACCGAATAATATCTATCTGGCGTCCCCATATCTTTGACATATTCCGTGGAGTGATAGGCAAACACAGTACCATGCGGAATCTGTTCTGCAATCAGTTCCTTCTCCAGATCCACCTTCTCAGGCTTTTCAATCAAGTCCAGTAATCCAGGTGAAACGCAATATAGACCGGCATTCA
This sequence comes from Lachnospiraceae bacterium, assembly GCA_021201095.1. GTDB lineage: Bacteria > Bacillota > Clostridia > Lachnospirales > Lachnospiraceae > Choladousia. The sequence continues at coordinate 7,921 of JAJQFO010000148.1, read as the reverse complement.
CGAAATTCTTGTAATAAAAATTTCTCTCTTCCTTTTTGGGAAGTATCCTTTGAACCCTGTCCTCTTCATCAACAACTATGACATCACTGTCATATGGGTGTGTATTGGGATGTCCGAACAGCGTAATCAGCGAACCATGACTCTTATGGAAGTCCATGAACCGTTTCCAGTCCACATCCACCATAAGGTCTCCAAAGACAAGCAGGAAATCCTCGTCCGCTTTTCCTTTCAGGAAATACAAAGCCCCTGCAGTACCTAGTGGTGTCTCCTCCGTAATATAATCAATGTGGACGCCCCATCTTGTTCCGTCGCCAAAGTAGTCTCTAATTACATTGCCCAAATGACCTATAATCAAAGTAATTCCTTCGATTCCGGAGCCTTTCAAACTTTCAATTTGGTATTCAAGAATCGGCTTGCCTGCTACTGAGACCATCGGCTTGGGAATATCGCTTGCAATAGATTGAAGTCTTGTTCCCTTTCCTCCGGCCATTATTACAGCCCTCATATCTCGCCCTCCGGTATCTCACATTTCCTTCATGGCAGCCACAGCGTCTTTTACTGTCTGACGAACAGCTTCATCAGATGTGTGCTTCGGCTCCCAGCCGGTAGACAGCACCTTAGAAATGTTATATTTGAAACGAGGCACGTCACCTTTCCAGCCTCTGTCCCCGCCTGTGTACTTAAACTCAACATCCCGTAGACCGAGAACTTCCACGACGATTTCCGCAATCCGGGTTACTGCCGTTCCTTCGCCCTTGACGCTGAGGTTATAAACTTCCTCGCCCTGCTGCCAATTCTCTGTCAGCTTTACAATAGCCTCAACAAGATCAAGCACATAAATATACGGCTTGCACTGTGTTCCGTCCCCTAGAATCTCTAACTCGTGAGGATTATTCTGAAGCTTCCTGATAAAGTCGAAAATCACTCCATGGGTCAATCTCGGTCCGATAACATTCGGGAATCGGAATACGACTGCACTCATATCGCACATCGAAACATAGGAAGAAATGACGGCCTCAGAAGCCAGTTTTGCACCGCCATAATAGGATACTGGTTTAACTCCTCCCGTAGTTTCTGTCAGCTCAACATCGAGCATCTCTCCGTAAACAGCAGAAGTCGATGCAAAGAACAGATTCTTCACATCAGCCTTGCGCATTCCTTCAAGGATTGCCCTGGTTGTAAGGAATGTGTCATTGAAATCAATAGATGGTTCACGTCCGCCTTTTTGGATATCCGAGTTTGCGGCCATATGATAAACTGCATCGATACTGTTCTTCGCAAAAATCTTGTCCACGTTATCCTGGTCAGCAAGCTCCACATTGTAAAATTTAAATTTGCCGGAAGCCATCAGCTTCTCATCAGAAAGCAGGTGCTTTATGTTCTTATCGCCAAAGATCAGCTTGTCCGCAACAACTACGGTATGACCAGATGCCAAAAGTGAATCTACAAGGTGTCCGCCAATAAATCCCGCACCGCCAGCTACTAATATATTCATGAGTATTCCTCCCTCGTATACTTTTTTTACCTGTGTTCTATGTGTTATTCCTGATATTTCTGATATTTCTGATATTTTGGATATTCAAGTTATGAAAAATCTTTGTCTATATGCACAATGGATGCACCGGAATTATCTATTCTGAAATCCATCTCTCTTAAATCAGTCAATGAAGCTCTAACTGTTGCCTGCTTATCCTGCGGAACATAGAAAAGCATAAATCCGCTCCCGCCGGCACCAAGCAGCTTGCCGCCCATAGCTCCGGCAGCCATTGCTCGTTCATATGCATCATCCACAAGAGGATTGCTGATTCCAGATGCGAGAGATTTTTTCAAAATCCAGTTTTCATGGAGGAGTTCCCCCATTGCATCGACATTATTTTTCTGTAGTTCTTCCTTGAGTGTCCGTGCAATATCGCACATCTTCAACTGCATCTTCGCCTTATCTTCCCGTGTTACATTTGAAGACTGCTCCTTAAGAATCGCGGAAGCAGAATGGGTTCCGCCCAGGTAGAACATCAAGAGATTCCGTTCTAGCTTGGTGTAGCTTTCCGGTGCCATGACAATCGGTTCAACATTAACAAACCCGCTGGGCAGGAATTCATAAAACTTCAAACCTCCATGCGCAGCCGCAAACTGATCCTGCTTGCCAATTGGTTCACCCAGCTTTTCTATCTCCACAGCGCAGGCGTCTTTCGCCAGCTTATACTTCGATACATATTCTCCCTTATATGTATGAAGAAGATGAAGCAACGCCACTGTAAATGTACTTGAAGATCCTAAACCGGTGCCGGCCGGTACATCCGCCATACTTGAAATCTCAACACCTTTGATGTTGAAATCCGTCAGACACTGCTTGAAAATCCTATGTTCAATTTCAGAAAAATCCTTCACACATTCTGTCTTTGAATACTTTAGAACAATCTGATCTTTATAGAAGTAATTATGTATTGTCAGGTACATATACTTCCTGATGGTGGTACTGAGTACACAACCGCCATACTTTTCATAAAAACTCGGAAGATCGCTACCTCCGCCACAAAAACTCACACGAAAAGGGGCTCTTGTTATTATCATTTTGCTTTTTCTCCCTCATACATTTTCTTCTTAATAATTTCTTCTATAATAAACTGTGATAATCACAGTCCTATCCATCTACCGCAAAATCGAGAAAAAACTGAGTTTATTTTTTGTTCTAATAACACGTAAGGGAGTGTGCATCAATCAGCCGTCGCTTCTTGTTTTCCAAGTTTTAACCCTCCATCAAATGTTTTTTCATCGATCAGTATCTCTACAGCTGTGACGCTAAAACATATTCCATGTTTTTGTTCTAATAGCGCTTAAGAAGCGCCGCATTTAAGCGCAAAAAATAAGAGCCCCCAAAATGGCTCCTACATTTAAGCGCACAAAAATAAGAGCCCATAAATGGCTCCCATTTTTCTGTACTTAATTCAATTACCCGCGGTCTCTGTTCTTACAAATTACACCCTTTCAATCACGCAGCTATGCCTTTTCGCATTCGTTCCTTTCGCGTCTTTGTCGTAATTAATCCCTACCAGAAGCAGATTGCCAAAGTACTCTTTCAAATCACCCTGATAGTTCATCACCTATTGCCTGCTCAACGATTTCCATTTTCCGCCTTTAATGGCAGACTGGAAGGCTTCTGTCACTTCCTGATTTGGTATATATACTTCTTTTTTCTTCTGATCATATGCCAGATACCCCAGGTGAATCAACAGGGTCAGAACATCGTCCTTGTTTCTAAAGGATGTTATATCATTCTGAAATGTGCTAACATCAATCGGAATTCTCTGTCCGCCAAGCATTAGAACGATAGCGTCCTTTAAGCCATCCATGTTAATTTCGATATATCTTTTCAGGCTTTCGAAGGTTTCTGTCTGTGTCCAGTAATTTGCAATTTCCTCCTCCTGCAAGGCGTTCATCACTGAATTAGGGCTATATACATGCTTAATTCTGCTGAATGAATAACCATCGTACCAGGACTGCATTTCATCAAAATCCATTTGATATTCGCTGCAAAGACGCTTCACTTCGTCTTCTGTAAATCCAACATACTCTGCAAGCCTTCCAGGTCTTGTCATGGAATATTCTTTAAAATCGGTCAGCGCAGATTCTGTTCCATACTTCTTAATCGGAAGTATTCCGGTCATATAAGCGGCGGCTATTGTCCTGGAAGTCGTATCCTTGTTTTTGAAAAGACTTCTCAGGAAAAGAATATAATCCTCCTGGAGCTGCTGATCATCCTTATATTCTCTGAACAGCGCATCCCATTCGTCTATAACAAAAACAAACTTCTCATTGCCTTTTGATACAACCGCATATAATGCCTTACCAAGATTCTTTTCTTCAGCATCAATACAGCCAGGGAAAGCGTCTCTTAGCTCTTCGAGCAGAGAATTCTTTATATTCAAAATAATATCTATCTCATTATCTCTTGCATCTGCAATGAAACCTGTCACATCAAAGGTTATGACATTATATTGGTTCAAATGCTTCTCGAAGCTGTCATCTTTTGCTATTTTGAGGCCTTCAAAAAGGAATCTGGAGTCGCAGCTCTTGTCGTAATATGCGCAAATCATATTTGCATCAAAAGACTTTCCAAAACGCCTTGGCCTGCTGAAACTCACCAGAGGCTTTGGCTTGCCTATAAGACTGTTCATAAAAGAGATGAGTCCTGTTTTGTCCACATAAGTATCTCTTCTGATTTCTTCAAATCCTGTGTATCCTGGATTTAAATAGATTCCCATGTGCCGGTACCTCCTCTCTGTGATATCCAACAGCACTCCCGAATCTGACAATTTTGTCATTGACTTACAAAGCCCGCTCCCGCAGGCGCCGCAAACCTTTTACTGATCACATTATACATTTGCGGGAATCCATGTGCAAGCATATATTTTTCATTTCGGCTGTGCAATCCAGCGGCAATCTAGTGTAGGTTTTCTCCTGCTTAGTGCGGGGTTCGTCCCACTATGTATGGAAGCTCTGACATTTCCTTTATTTCCACCTGAGGTACCAGCCCATACAACTTTTGGTATCGGTATAAAATTTTTCAATATGGAAGGTGTTCTAACACGGACAGGAGCATAGAATCATGCTCCTATCTCTTCCAGCATCTGAATCTGTTTTTCACTCAGGTGCCCATTTTTTTTAGCAAGACGCTGGCGGCTGACCCAGACACACAAGACTCCGCCGCTCTCTCCCCGGTAGCTGTGCGGTATATTTCTCAGGCTGCCGTGCTCTTTCACATAAGCTTCTGCATCCTGATACATTTGCAGCCAGATTTTCCAGTTCTTGTCTTCCTGGGGGACTGACAGCTGTTCGAGAGGAAGCTCTGACAGAAGCGCCGCCTGTTCTGCTGTCAGCTTCCCGGCTTCGAGAGATTGCTTCTGCCTCTTGAGCCAGGCTCCAAGCCAGACGCCGTCTACTACCGTATCCCGTGGAATATACAGGGTACCCTTTTCCTGATACCAGGCTTTTACCAGTGCAAGCTTGCTTTCCCAGGCATCGGCCTGCCAGCTGCTGCTGATGGTGTTCAGACGCTGAATGCGTTCTTCGGAAAGCTTTCCTTTTTTTAGCAGGCTGCGCTGCCGCTGCAGCCATACACGCAGCTTGCAGCCGTTATCTGCGACATAGCTGGCCGGAACCTGCAGGGTGCCATGCTCTTTCTGGTAAGCTGCGGCTGCCTGAAGTCCTTTTTCCCATTTGTCCTCATTCAGATCCTTCCAGACCATGCCGATCGCGTCCAGGCGTCTCACCTGTTCTTCTGTAGGCGGAGTCCCTTTTGCAGTCCCCGCGCGCAGGGCACGGAGCCGGTAAACCCAGGTGCCGAGGCGGATTCCCTCCTCAGTCACATAACCGGCCGGGACGTTGAGGTCGCGGTGCTCCCGGTAATAGCTGGCGGCAGCCGTGTAATTCCGCTCCCAGAAATAGTCCAGCATATCCCAGGTCATACCGAGATCGTTCAGTTTTTGTATCCGTTCCGGCGATAAGGACATCTGATGGCCGCCGGCATTCTTTAAAGCCCGGATATCCGAGAGCCAGGCGCCCAATGCGACACCTTCCTCATCCACATACTTTGCCGGGGCGTTCAGGTCGCCGTATTTCTCCCGATACCGCTTTGCAGCTGCATAGTACCGCTCCCATTTCAGATCCCCGGCAGCCTCCCAGACCATTCCGATGGAATCCAGCCTGCGGATGCGTTCTTCGCTAAGAGCGCCGGATAGCTGCCCTTTGCGGATCCTCCTCTGATTGGCGATCCAGTTTCCCAGGGCATAGCCGTCTGCCGTAATGTATCTGCAGGGAACCTCCAGATTTCCATTTTCCTCATAAAATGCCTTTGCCTGCGCAAACATCAGATCCCAGGACGCCGTCAGCGTGTCATTCAGCTTTGCGAATAATCTGCGGCAGTCCTGCAGCTCATCTATAATCTGGAAATGTTCGTTTACAATCCGTTCATCCTCGCCAAGGCTGCGGTAGTAGGAGGTCACCAGCTGCATCTCCTCCTCCACAGAGTCGATGCTCCAGAGAGCTTCAATGTTTGAAACAATATCAAAAATAACAGCAGGCTCTTTCCTGGCAGCCCTGATGATACCGGAGGCTTCCGCACTGCCAATCACAGTAAAGTTAGAGGTTTTCTCACTGCCAGTCTCAGTGCAGCCAGAGACTTCGTCACTGCCGCCCCCGGCGGTGTCGGAGGATTCCATTCTGCAAGTCCCGGTAATGTCAGAAGCGGCTTCCCCGCTCGCGGATAACGCCCGACCGATCTGCTGCTTATAGACGGTCGGAGAAACCGTCGGCCGCAGAAGAATCACCCCGCTGATGCCTTCCACATGGATTCCTTCATTCAGGGCATCAATGCAGTAAAGGAGCCGCAGATGTGTGTTGTCATTATCGTTCCGGAAGCTGTCAAACTCCCTGCCCGCGCCCGGGTCGCTCGAATAAAGAGAGTAAACGTGCGGGTGCGGATCTACCTTCGCAAACCAGTCCAGGTGCTCCAGCATTTCATCCATGTGTTCCTTGCCTGAGCAGAACACGATGTACTTTCCGGTCCGGTTGCTCATATGCTTATCAAAAATCACATCCAGCCCGTCCGCCATTTCCAGTGTGCGGCGCAGCTCTTCCAGATAACGGTCGCACTCGTCGCGGACAAGCTTGCTCCTGCACTGACTGATGCGTTTCTCATATTTCACTAAATCTTTTTTCCACGAATAAACGGAAAGCACGTATTTCGGCGGGTTCAGAATGCCCCGGACGATGGCCTCGCCAAGGCTCATCTGAGAAGCAACATTCCCGTCAAAAAGCTCATCCGCCATGTCTCTCTGGTTGTCCAGATAGCGAATGTTTGTCGCCGATAATCCGAGGATGGGAGTCTCCGGGAATGCCGCCAGCAGGCGCTGTACGCCCTGCCCCCAGCACTTCGCACCGCAGCGGTGGAATTCGTCCAGGATGATATAATCCGGAGCGGAGGGAGCGTTCTCCGCACCGCTCCCGCAGATTCCGGCGATCTCCGCGTCCTCCATCAGCATGAGCTTCGCGTAGGTGCAGAACGTAATATTGTTTAATTCTTCATCACCGGCCGCCGCTTTCAGGTTCTCCAGCTGGGTCTTGAAGATATATTCCGATGGGGAGAGCCAGAGGATGCGCTTATCTGGATGATCCGCGCACAGTCGGAAGGCAATGAAAGACTTGCCGGTTCCTGTCGGATGAATGATTGCTGCTTTTCCGGTCTGCTGCAGCATGTCTGTGGCCGCATCGTATGCCGCCTGGTTATGATCAAAAAGAGTGATCTTCAAGTCTCTCACCTCCCCGATGGAATGTTTTGTGCGCATAAAAAAGAAAGCCCTTGAACAGATGATGTCAGGCCTTTTCTTCATAAAAATTCATATTTATCATTTTTCAAATAGATCCATGGCCATCGCGTATAGCTTCGCCATACTGCCCGTCCTTTTTGCGCAGTTCGAAGTCTCACTATGACATCCGGCATGGGCAACAGCGACGGCGCGACGTACTGCCAAAAGACGGAATTTTGTACTCCCTTAGCTGATTATTAAGGGAGTAGTTTTTTCCAAAAGAAAAAAGCTGTATAATCCCTTAACACGCATGAATTCTACATCACAATGCTCAGTCTGTCAAGACAGGAAGCGGAAATTACCTGATTTTCACTTTCTTAATGCAAAATATTTTATTGCATATGAGTATAACAATTGAAAGAACATTTTTCACAAATGGTCAAATTCGTGGTCAGAATTTGACCACTTTTTCCTTTTAGTTAATGACCACGAATACGAGAGAGGTAATCGTGGTCAGAACTATCAGAACTAAGAGGATATTGAGCATTGTCAGTGGTCAAAGCTGATATGTAATGACTTTTGTCAAGACACAAATTTGATGTTTTTGTAACACTTCT
>JAJQFO010000219.1 GCA_021201095.1 Lachnospiraceae bacterium | reverse complement strand
CATCAGCAGTACGTATGTGCAGCATTTGATCGAAGTGATCGGAGATCGTGATTTTTCTGTAAATATTATTTCCAAATCCGGGACGACGACGGAGCCTGCAATCGCTTTCCGTATTTTCAAAAAGATGCTGGAGGAGAAATATGGCAAGGCTGAAGCATCAAAGCGTATTTACGCAACGACGGATAAGGCGAGAGGAGCGCTGAAGAACCTCGCGACTGAGGAGGGCTATGAGAGCTTTGTGGTGCCGGATGATGTGGGCGGACGTTTTTCTGTACTGACGGCGGTGGGACTTCTGCCGATCGCGGTGAGCGGCGCGGATATCGACAAGCTGATGGAAGGCGCAGCTTCAGGCAGAAAGCGCGCACTGGAAGCAGATTTTGAAGAAAACGACGCACTTTTATATGCTGCGGTACGCAATATCCTGCTCAGAAAAGGTAAGAGCGTTGAGATCCTGGCCAATTATGAGCCGAGCCTGCATTACGTTTCTGAGTGGTGGAAACAGCTTTACGGCGAGAGTGAAGGAAAGGACCAGAAGGGAATTTTCCCGGCTGCGGTAGATCTCACGACAGATCTCCATTCGATGGGTCAGTTTATTCAGGACGGCAGCCGTATCATGTTTGAGACCGTTATGAATGTGGAAGAATCCAGATGCACGATTACGATCGGCGAGGAACCGGTAGATCTCGACGGCCTGAACTATCTGGCTGGAAAGACGGTAGATTTTGTTAACAAGAGCGCCATGAACGGAACCATTCTGGCCCATACGGACGGCAATGTCCCGAATCTGGTTGTAAACATTCCGAAGCAGGATGAGTTTTATCTTGGCGAGCTGTTTTATTTCTTTGAATTCGCGTGCGGCGTGAGCGGATATGTTCTGGGCGTGAATCCGTTTAATCAGCCTGGCGTGGAGAGCTACAAGAAGAATATGTTCGCGCTTCTTGGCAAGCCTGGATATGAGAAGGAAAGAGAAGCGCTTCTTGCGAGACTGTAATTTCTGCGAAGCAATGAGCCAGGCAGCCTGAGCTGTAAGGGCTCTGCTGCCAGGCGGTATTCCTTAATAATGCACAGGGGCGCGTAAGGTGTTTTGTGGCTTACGCTCGCTGCGAGGCATCCACGTCCTTCGGACGGGATAAGCGCCACACGCGCCCCGCGCAGCGAGTAGGGGACAAGTCTCCCTACTCGATTATTGCCTGCACAGATATTTAGCGGCGCTGGACGGTCCTGCGTGTCAGTGTGTCAGTGATACGCGCCTGGGACCGGAGCGAAGCGGATCAATTATAGTTTTGAAATGGCTCAGACATGTTTCCGGGCGGCGTGCCTCGCGCCATCCATCCGGTGTAAAAACGAAAGGGGGACGTTATGAAAGGCGCTTGCGTTTCATGGTGTCTCCCTGTATTTTTGAATGAACAGATTCTTCTGCTGTGTAACGGCGCGGCAGATGGACTGGAGGAAATATAAGGAATGTCAAAACTTTCAGAAAAGGCCCGGTTCCCGGAAAAATTTCGGCTTCTGGAAAAGCTTCGGCTCTCAGAAAAAATCTGCGTGATCAGAGAGCACAGGCGCTTTTTTCGCTTCATACCGATTCTTCTGACGGTGAGCCTGCTGCTGTACTACTGTTTTCATCCGTCTCTTTATTCATCAGATGGGGACGCTTCTCTGCTGCAGAGTGTGAGGACCTATAAGATTATTCTTTTATCGGCTGCGCTTATTTTTTTGTGGCTGGTGGAAAATACACTGAGTGATTTCGTTAACCGCATCCTTTCCTGGATCTGGTTTATGGCTGCACCCTTTGCTATTTATTTTTCGCTTTTATTTCTGAATAAAGATAAGTATAACATAGACTTTTTTGCGCTGGATAAAATTGCGCTTCTTTTAACCTTTGCTTTTTTGTATCTGGTGCTGGGGATTCTGTACGGACTGACCGGGAGCATCCGGTTTTCCGTGATCATTACTGCTGTGGCGGTGGCCACTCTGGGGATTGTAAACTGTTTTGTAATCTCCTTCCGCGGAATGGCTCTTTCAGCTGCGGATCTGTTTTCCGTCACTACAGCGGCTGCGGTGGCTTCGGAGTATACTTACACGCTGGACTGGTACATGGTCATGGAGATTTTGTTCACGATTCTGATCTGTACGGTCAGCCTGAAGCTGAGAAGAGGCCGGATGATGCCCCTTGCGGCGCGCGGAGTTTTTCTGGCGCTTGTGGCAGTGCTGGCCGGCGGCTATTATTACCTTTGCGGAAAAACATCCTTTCTGGAAGACCATGATATCCGTTCGGAAGGGTTTACACACCAGCTGCGCTACAAAAAATATGATATGCTATTTACGACTTTGACTACCTGTTTTTATCTGGTCGTGGACAAGCCGGAGGGGTATTCGCTGAGCGCCGTGCAGGAAATTGCGGCAGAGTATGTGGACACCGGCGAAGAGAATTCGGGCGGCGGCCTGGGGGATGAACCGGAGGACAATGCAGCCGTTGGAAATGCCTCAGCCGACGAGGATGCAGCTGCCGGGACAGCCTCGACTGGTGACGATGCAGCTGGCGGAAATGTCTCAACCGACGAGAATGCAGCTGCCGGGACAGCCTCAACCGACGAAGATGCAGCTGACGTGGCTACTTCGACCGGTGGAGCCGATGCTGAAACAGCTTCGGCTGACGCAAGCGAGACTCCCACAATCATCGTAATCATGAATGAATCCTGGGCGGATTATACAGAGGTGGGCAATGGCCTGGAGCTCTCAGAGGATTATATGCCCTTCATCCGAAGCCTGACGGAAAACACGATCAAGGGGACTGCGTATTCCTCTGTTTTTGGCGGAAATACCCCAAATTCTGAGTATGAATTTCTGACGGGCAACACGATGGCGTTTCTCCCGGCATCGTCAGTTGGCTTTAACCTGTTTGTACGCGGAAATCTGCCCTCGCTGGCTTCTCAGCTTGGCTCGCTTGGGTACTATACGCTGGCCATGCATCCTTACCGCGGGACCAATTACCGCAGAAATATCGTCTATCCGCAGATTGGATTTGATACATATTATACAAGGGACGATTTCCAGTATCCTGTGAGGATCCGAAACTATATTTCCGATGAAACTCTGTTTAACCGGATTATTCTTGAGTACGAGGAAAACCTGGATTCCGGGCAGCCGCTTTTTTCCTATAACGTGACCATTCAGAACCACGGCGGCTACTATTCATCCAACACAAATAATCTGGATATGGAGATTGAGGTGTTAAATACCGAATTTTCCACAACAAAGGCGGAGATTTATGTAAATCTGGTCAAGGCCACAGACGACGCATTTCAGGGGCTGGTCGAGTATTTTGAAGATGTTGATGAGCCGGTAATCATTCTGATGTTTGGCGATCATCAGCCGAATATCGGGGACAGCGCTTATGAATATCTGCTTGGCGGGACGGAGGACAGCCTGACTGATGAGGAGCTGATGGAGAAATATAAAATTCCTTTTATCTGCTGGGCTAATTATGATATAGAAGAAGAGACAATCGAAGCCACCAGCCTGAACTACCTGTACAGCATTCTGGCGGACAGGCTGGGACTTGAAATGACCGGCTATCAGGAATATCTTCTGGATCTGAGCGAGGAGATCCCAGTGATTAATTCCATTGGCTATTGGGGATCGGATGGTGTGTTTTATGAGCTGGATGATAAGGAATCACCCTATTATGATCTGGTAAATGAATACAATATTCTGGAATACAATGATATATTTGGCGGCGACAATCGCTATTACGAATTCTTCACGCTGGACGGCGCTGAACCGGAATAACACGGGGTATGCGCCGATGGGACATCCGGCTATGTCAAATGGAGGTATTTATGGGAAGAAGGCCAGATAAAAGAAAAATAAGGTGTTTTGTGGGCTTCCTGCTCATGAGTATGTGGATTTCTGCGGCCGGCGTGCGTGCCGGCGCATCTTCGGTGTTTGAGATACCGGAGGATCTGGAGAAGGCGATTGCGGGATTTTCCGGGGTGGAGTCAGAGACAGAGACCGAGACGGAAAGTGAATCAGAGTCGGAAAGTGAAACAGAGACCGAATCGGACGGAGGCTCGCTTTCGGAGCAGGAAGGATGGCAGCTGATGATGCAGACTCTGCTCGGAGAAGAATTTCAGATTCCGATGGCATTGCCGGATATCCGGGAAATACTGGGAAGTCCGGTTACCTATTCCTGCGGTCTGCTCTCCTGCGGACGTGCTGCCCGGGTGCATCCCTGGCAGCAGGAGCATACAATGGCCGAACTGCAGGAGCTGCTGGAGACGACAATCGCGGCTTATGACGGGACCTGGTCTGTCTATGTGAAAAACCTCGATACGGATGAGAGCTTTGTGATTAATGACCAGGCGATGAAATCTGCGAGTGTGATGAAGCTTTTTATTATGGGAACCGTGTACACCGCAATTGATGAAGGCGAACTGGAACGGACGGATGAAATTGTATCTCTGCTGAACGCCATGATCAGCTACAGCGACAACACAGCTTCCAACCAGCTGCTCTATATTCTGGGTGATTCCAGCTACGCGAAAGGTATCGCCAAAGTAAATGAATTTATTCAGAGTCATGGATACAGTGAGATGACAGTTGAATATAATGGATTCAGTAATCCTGCGACGAACTCTGGCAATGGCACCAACCAGGTGGCCGCCAAAGATGTCGGAGCCCTTCTGGAGGATATTTACCGGCGGACGTGGATGAGCCGCGCGGACAGCAACGAAATGGAAGAAATGCTGCTCGCGCAGAATACGCGGTATAAGATTCCTGCCGGTTTGCCAGATGGCGTTTTGTGCGCGAACAAGACAGGCGAGATGGATGGCACACAAAACGATGCGGCGATTATTTATTCCGACGCCTGCGATTATATTCTGGTTGTATTATCAAATGATATCAGCAACAGTAGCACAGCAATTACGCGGATTGCGAATCTTTCCGCGCTGGTGTATGAGTTCTTTAACTGAAAGATGACGTATAAATAAATTTTGGATGCCTTTTTATACAAACAGAGAATTGATCTGGTGTGCAGAAAGAATATCCGAATACCCGCAAGGGAAAGAACAGAACGATGTGAAACAGAGGACAAGACAGGAGAGCATGATGTTCAGATTATGGGGAAAAATGTGGAAGGATAATCATATGCTTAAGGATACTGTTTATGCGGAGCAGAGCGAAGATACGCGGACGCATAAAATCTTTCGGGGGCTGGATGAAATCTGCCGTGAGTTTGATCTGGAACGGCCGATCTGGCTGGACCCGACGATAGCGGAATTTCAGCGGCACAGCAAAGCGCGGTTTGGCCAGGACAGCTTTATAGAGGAGATACCGTTTGATTATCTGGAAATACAGGTGTTGGAGGAAGGCTAAGAGATATACACGAAAAGGCAGAAACGTAAAAAGTAAACAGGAAAAATAAAAGTGTGAGATAGCAGTGCGAAATAAAAGTGCAAAGTAAATGTGCCGAAGAGATAATATGATAAGAGCATATGCAAAGGGGCAGGGAGTGAAAATGTATGGACAAACAATTAAATAAGGTAAAGGACATCAAAGACCGGTCCATGGATAAGGGGAAACGAGGTGTCCTGCAGGTCATATTCGGGCGCACGGGCATCCTGATACTCTGTCTACTGGCGGAGATCCTGCTGCTCTTTTTTGTGATTCATTATGTGGCACAGTACATTTACGTGTACTTTGGCGGACACATCATTTTCTCATTTCTGGTGCTGCTGCTGATCATTAATCATGTGGAGCATCCTGCGTTTCAGCTTGCATGGGCGTCGCTGGTGCTTATGTTTCCGATTTTCGGCGGACTGCTGTATCTGTATCTGCAGCTGCAGCCTGGGATGCATATGCTGGCCGCACGCATGGAGGAAATTGATCAGCAGACGGAGGGTGTCCTGCCGCAGGACGCAGAAACCATGCGCGAGCTCACGTTTGAAAATCCCCGTCTGGCGCAGCTGGCCTATTATATTGATCAGATTCAGGGGTATCCCCTTTGGCGTAATACGGAGGTGGTTTATTTTTCCAGCGGTGAGGAAAAATATGAGGAGCTCATAAAGCAGCTGCGGAGTGCGAAGGAATACATTTTCCTTGAATATTTTATTATAGCAGAAGGCTGCATGTGGGAGCAGGTTCAGGAAATTCTGGAAATGAAGGTAAAGGAAGGCGTAGAGGTGCGCCTGATGTATGACGGAATGAATGAGCTGAACAATCTGCCGCATGACTTCTCGAAGAAAATGAAAAATCTGGGCATACGCTGTAAGGTTTTTTCTAAAGTGTATCCGGCGATTTCCACCAGCTACAACAACCGGGATCACCGAAAGATTGTTGTGATCGATGGGCATACGGCATTTACCGGGGGAGTGAATCTCGCGGATGAATACATTAACCAGAAGGAACGGTTCGGTCACTGGAAGGATGCCGGTATTATGCTGCGCGGCGAGGCCGCAAAGAGCTTTGCCGTCATGTTTCTGAAAATGTGGGATACCACGGAAAAACTGGAAAATTTTGCTGTTTATCTCAAGGAAATCCCGGAGGAATACCAAAAAGGCGCAGGATTCGTCATGCCCTATGCGGCCAATCCGCTCAAAGAGACGAAGACAGCAGAGCGTGTCTATCTGGAAATCCTGAACAGCGCAACCCGCTATGTCCACATTATGACACCCTATCTGGTGCCGGATCATGAGATGCTGCAGGCACTGATTTATGCAGCCCGCCGCGGGGTCGATGTCAAGCTGATCCTGCCGCATATTCCAGACAAAAAATATGCTTTTGCCTTAGCACATTCCTATTATAAGGTTCTTGTGGAAAACGGAGTACGGATCTTTGAGTATACGCCCGGGTTCGTTCATTCGAAGGTTGTAGTCAGCGATGATATCTGCGGCGTGATTGGTTCCATCAATCTGGATTACCGCAGTCTGTATCTGAATTTCGAGTGTGCGGTTTTTCTCTATGATGTGCCGGAACTGAAAAAGGTCGAAGAAGATTTTCGAAAAACGCTGATCGAGTGTCAGCTCATAACGCCCTTTGATATCCGCCATGACAAAATTACCCGCAAACTGTCCGGCCACATCCTGAAACTATTAGCACCACTCATGTGATCCACCAGTTCAGCACAGCACGGCCTGCTGTGCTGAACGTGGCATTGTGTAGAAACTGGCGAAGCAAGAAGGAAAGCCCCTGCCCGGATTTATCCGGGCAGGGGCTTTCCTTCTGTTTTGAGAATGGTGCTAATGAACAGGGGCACGTAAGGTGTTTTGTGGATTACGCCACACACGCCCGAACTGCAAGCAGGGGATAAGTCTCCCTGCTCGATTTTTAAAGCAGCTTTCGCAGGCTCTGCAGAGCGTGCTCCGCAAGAATGATCTCGAAATGCTCGCTGAAATAAGCCTCCATGCCGACCGTAAACCGGCAGGGCATCGCGTATTCTGAGAGAATATTGCATATTTTGTTGAACTGGGCAGCTGAAACATCTGCTTTTTTCAGCAGCAGGTAGAAGCTGCCATCCTCTGGATTTTTATACAGAGAGTTCGGAGCTTCACAGGCGGTATCCAGTACGCCCGCGACGCGGATCGCGTCATCCAGTGTATCAAAGGTGTAGGCGCGTGCAAGATCCGGAAGCTCCTCGTCTTCTGTCTGGTCCTCCATACCTTCGACTTCACCGGCCGGGGGTTCCTCCTTAGCGGCCTGCTTCCGGCCCTCGCTGATCCGCCGGATCAGGTCAAGAATGTCATCGGCGCCCTCTATATGCTCCCTAAGCTCCGCAAACGTAATCCCGGTCTCCGCTCCGGGAGGCTCCGGCGCGAATCGGGCAAAGCGGGTATCCAGCTCCTCGGGATCTTCGACCTTCGTTATAATCAGAATAATCGTGTCCATCGAAACCGGAATCGCTTCTACTACGAGAGGAATATTTTCCACCTCAAACCCAAAATCCTGTGCCGCGACCGTGATCATATCCTGAAAAAGCTGTCTGGCTTTATCAGATCCATAAGCCAGCTCCCGTATATTGATGTTCCGGCTGGCCAGGTCTTCTCTGGTCAGTGTGCAACGAATCTGCTGGTCATTAATCTTCTCAATTTTCATGCAATCACATCCTTTATTATTCGTTATTATACGCATTTAACGGCAAATGTAAAGCGATTTTTTGTCTGCGCGCGTCCTGGGATGAGCAGGAGCGAAACGTTACACCGACAGATCTGGAAATACTATAAATCTGATCAGGGTGTGTTTTGTAACAAACAGGAATTGGGAAGGTACAGGAATAAAGTTCATCAAAGCTTACATAAAAGCAGAATATCAGCTCCCATATAGTGTCGTTTGAGTAGAAAAAATGCACAAAAATATAAAAACCATCAAAAAAAGCTTGCAAACTACGCACTCATTGTATATAATACGCAACAGAAAGGATATACAAAAAAATAGAAAGGAGGAAAAGTAAAACTAACGCATCGCTGTACTTCCCGGTCGTGGGGATCTGATCATGTATATCCTTTCCGTAACTGCGCTTTCAGTATAATCAAGAATTGCGTAAATTGCAATAGGAAAGAAAAAGAAAACAGGCTGTAAAATAAGGAAATATATCACAAGTACCTCCGACATTTTCAGACTGTAAAGAAGGTGAAACTTGCATAACAAACAGAAATGCCCAAATGGCAACCGTGCAGCAGCATTACTGAAAAGGGAGCTTCGTAATTACGAGAGGGCAGGAACGCACCTGTATCTTGAAGGACAGCTTTCTCACGCGGAAAAGATAGTCAGTGCCTGTATGCTCGCGGAAGGGGCAGGCTATATGCGGGACTTTATCGAAGATGATCAGGAAAAGATCAGGGGTATCAATTTTGTCAGAATCTATCGTTAAAGCAGCGGCTGTTCCATTTTATTTTCACTGAAAAGGAGGGAGGCGACGGCTGCCGTTTGCCCATAAAAAACAGCGTCACTTCTTAATTTTTATAAAAGAATGGACAAAATGAATGACGGATTTCGCGGAAACTGATATACTTGTAAGGTCGATAAAGACTTATTTGTAAGAAGGGAAGTACAGCATGAATTATAAAAATAAAACCTTCAGGCGGCTGGCATTGATGATCATTGCTGTCGGTCTGCTGTCAATTATGTTTGTATGCATACAGAAGTTTATGCCTGGCTCTGATTGGATGAGCGCAGATTCCTATTTCGGACTGACGGAGGGGACGGCCGAGGAGCCCACACTGGGCGTGGAAGGGGAGACAGTCGCTGTGATCGTTGTGGACGGCGAAATAGCGCAGGAACGTGCCCTGATTGTGAGCGGGAACGTGTATATTGACTACACGCTGGTTCAGAACACGCTTAATTCCCGGTTTTACTGGGATTCTTCGGAAGCCTTGATGCTGTTTACAACGGCGGAGCAGATCTTTGAGATTGGAGTAAACACATCCGCATATACCATTGACGGAGAGAGCTTCGACGCGGGTTATGAAATTGTGAAGACAACCTCCTCGGGGATGTTTGTAGCCATGACATTTCTGCAGCAATATACAAATATGCGCTTTGAGACCTACGAGTCCCCTTCGCGTGTAGTAGTCACGACAGGCAGCGTGACCGTGACGACGGCGGAGATCAAACAGGACGCCCCGGTACGCTACCGCGGCGGGATTAAGAGCGATATCCTGACAGAGGCGACTGCCGGCGATCAGGTCACCGTACTGGAACAGATGGAGAAATGGACACAGATCCTGACGGCGGACGGCTATGTCGGATACATTAGAAATAAATTCCTTACGAATATAGAAGAAACAGTCCGCGATACATATTACCAGTCAGATTACTCCAGCATCAGCCTGGATGGACGGGTGAACCTTGTATTTCATCAGATCAACTATACGACGATGAATGACAACCTGTCTGATGATATTGCGGATATGACCGGTGTAAACGTGATCTCGCCGACCTGGTATTATCTGAGTGACAACAGCGGCTCGGTATTATCTTATGCGAGCGCGGACTATGTGGAAGAGGCGCATGAGGAGGGACTGCAGGTCTGGGCACTGGTCAGCAACTTCAGCGAGGATGTCAGCACGGCCACGCTCCTGGCGACGCGCTCCTCGCGCCAGACGGTACAGAATTATCTGATTGAGCAGGCTCTTGAGCTGGGATTTGACGGGATTAATATTGATTTTGAGAGCATTGCCCAGGAATCCGGCGCGGATTACGTGCAGTTTTTGCGCGAGCTTTCCATCCTCTGCCGCAAAAATGGCATCATTCTTTCTGTAGATGTGCCGGTGCCGATGGACTATTCTACTTATTATAATAGGAAGGAACTCGGCTGCGTCTGCGATTATGTCATTATGATGGGATATGATGAGCATTATTCTGGCTCTGACGCGGGCAGTGTAGCCTCTCTCGAATTCGAAGAGACGGGAATCCAGAATATGCTTCTGGAGGAAGTCCCGCGGGAAAAGATCATCAGTGCAATTCCATTTTACTCCAGAGTGTGGTATACGGAAACTCTTTCTGACGGTACGACTAACGTGACGAGCGAGGTTGTCACTATGGAGGAAGCGCAGACGCTGCTTTCGGATATGGGCGTTTCCTCTGCTTATGATGAATCTACGGGACAGCTATATGCCGAATGGACGTCGTCCGATGGACGGCTCTGCCAGATCTGGCTGGAGGACGCCGATTCTGTCTCGGCTCGCGCTGCACTGGTAAGTCAGTATAATCTGGGCGGCATTGCGGCCTGGAGGCTCGGCTATGAGACGGACGATGTCTGGGCGGCAATCACGGGGTGTATTTTCTAAAATATACGTAATAGTTCAGTACCTTCACAATTACGAGGCTTATCCCGCACTCTGTGCGGTATGTCCACAATCAAAGATTGTGGACATACCGCGCCCCACAATCGAAAATTGGGGAATATCCTGCACGAAATGTGGGATGCCACCCGGCGAGGGGCATAACCCGGCGAAGGGCTTCTCTCTGCTAAATATACGTTTTCCATACGTACTTCGCAGTAAGTGCGAAGTACTGTCCCGAACAGTTACAAATATACTTTATAACCTAACATCCAATACGGGAAATCAGGATGAATAAAAACAAGAATTCTTGACAGACCCAGGCAGGTAATCTATACTTTGGTGTGGATGCGGCAAAGGTGGATGGATCTGCGGATTGGAGGAAAGGATATGGATGCAGAATATATGACAGATAAGCAATTTAAAACAATTTTTGAAATGTTTGACATGATTCTGGATGGATGCAAGGATCTGGATGAAGCTAAAGAAAAAGTACACAGGCTGATAGACGGGCAGACATCGTTTGAGAAAACAGACACAAAAAAGGAAAACAAAGAATAATATTCATTTCAGTGCTTGCATTTTCCGGCATATGATGGTATGGTTTAAGTGCCCATACAACTGACGGAAGTGGGGAACCACAGGGGAGTATGGGTGTAGATGAGTCGACCGTCTGGGCAAAGGAAAAGCATTGTCCCGGGCGGTTTTTTCTTTTCAGGAGGAATTGCAGAATGGAATTATTAAGTCTGGAAAAAGAGCTGCGCGAAAACAGTTACCCAGGCAGGGGAATTGTGATTGGCAGGACAAAGGATGGCATGAAGGCAGCGGCGGCTTATTTTATCATGGGCCGAAGCCAGAACAGCCGGAACCGAGTGTTTGTGGCGGACGGTGAAGGCATCCGCACGCGGGCATTTGACGAGTCGAAGATGGAGGATCCGAGCCTGATTATTTATGCGCCGGTGCGTGTGTTGGGAAATCAGACGATCGTGACGAACGGTGACCAGACGGATACGATCTATGATGGAATGTACTCCGGCAGTCTGACCTTTGAGCAGTCGCTGCGCAGCCGCAAGTTTGAGCCGGACGGGCCGAACTACACGCCGCGCATTTCGGGTATCCTTCAGGTAGAAAATGGGCATTTTAATTATGCCATGTCGATTTTGAAAAGTGCGGACGGCAATCCGGAGGCATGTGACCGCTATACCTTCTCATATGAGAATTGCATTGCCGGCGAAGGACGCTTTATCCACACATATATGCGGGATGGCAATCCGCTGCCGAGCTTTGAGGGCGAGCCGAAGCGCGTGACAATACCGGACGATATCGAGTCCTGCACAAAGCTGCTCTGGGACAGTCTGAATGAGGATAATAAGGTGTCCCTGTTTGTGCGTTATATTGATATTGCAGCTGGGACGTATGAGACCAGGATTGTAAATAAAAATCAGTGAGCTTCATTCAACGAAAAAATGGCCGGAAGATTTTCTTTGACGGCGGTCAGAAAATATGATTGCTGCCAGGTATGCATCGCTATACCAGAGAAAGCTGAAAATCAGAGTGAATAATTCACCAGAGGCTATTCAGGATAAGAAAAAAGTGTATTTATAATCAGGCATATATATTAAGGAAAGGACGAATCACCATGAAAGAACTTGCATTAAAATATGGCTGTAACCCCAATCAGAAGCCGTCGCGCATCTATATGGCGGACGGAAGCGAGCTGCCGATCCAGGTGCTTTCCGGGCGCCCGGGTTATATCAATTTTCTGGACGCATTCAACGGCTGGCAGCTGGTGCGTGAGCTGAAGGCAGCGACCGGACTTCCGGCGGCGACTTCATTTAAGCATGTCTCCCCGGCAGGCGCGGCGGTCGGCCTGCCGCTTGACGAGACTCTGGCGAAAATCTACTGGGTGGATGATTATGAGAATCTGTCGCCGCTGGCCTGTGCGTACGCCAGAGCGAGAGGGGCGGATCGGATGTCATCCTTTGGCGATTTTATCGCGCTCTCCGATATCTGCGACCGGGATACGGCGCTGCTGATTAAGCGCGAGGTGTCTGACGGCGTGATTGCGCCGGGTTACACGCAGGAGGCGCTGGACATTCTGGCACAGAAGAAAAAAGGCAATTATAATGTGATTCAGATTGATGAAAGCTATCGTCCGGATCCGATTGAACACAAGCAGGTATTTGGGGTAACCTTCGAGCAGGGACGCCAGGAGCTTCCGATTGATGATGCGCTGCTTTCAAATATCGTGACAAAAAATAAGGATATCCCTGCAGAGGCACTCGCGGATATGAAAATCGCGCTGATTGTGCTGAAATATACGCAGTCAAATTCCGTGTGCTTTGTAAAAGACGGACAGGCCATCGGCATCGGCGCGGGCCAGCAGTCGAGAGTGCATTGCACCAGACTTGCGGGACAGAAGGCGGACAACTGGTTCCTGCGCCAGAGCCCGAAGGTGCTCTCGCTGCCGTTTTCGGATACGATTACCCGTGCGGAGCGCGACAACGCGATTGATGTCTATATTGGCGCGGAGTACATGGACGTACTTGCAGATGGGGCATGGGAGAAGGTCTTCACCGAAAAGCCATCTGTCTTTACGGAGGAAGAGAAGCGGGCATGGCTGGATCAGCTGCAGGGCGTGACCCTCGGATCGGATGCGTTTTTCCCGTTCAGCGACAACATTGAGCGTGCGCGTAAATCCGGCGTGCAGTATATTGCTGAGCCAGGCGGCTCTGTGAGAGATGAAGATGTGATTGCGACCTGTGATAAATATGGGATGGCGATGGCATTTACCGGGATCCGGCTGTTCCATCACTGAAGACAGGTAAGGATTCAGGACAGAACCTCGCACCCGCTGTGCGGTACGGAACGTACGGAACGGTTGCGAAAACCTTGATAAGGCGCAGATCTGCAGCGAACCCGAATTTGCCTGCGCCTGTCAGGAGGGGAAGAACACAGACTGCGCTGTGCGCAAAAAAGTAATGATGGAGTGTAGCTTTGGGGAATGGAGAGCCGTGCCATTTAAAACCACGCTTACGTGCGGCGGCACGGCCTGCGTTCCACATCGCTGACGATGCGGGAAAGGAAAAGGAGGCTTTACAATGATCTATGATCTCATCATTGTCGGCTCTGGCCCGGCGGGACTGACGGCTGCGATCTACGCGGTGCGGGCGCAGCTTTCGGTGCTGGTGCTGGAAAAGGAATACATGAGCGGCGGCCAGATGCTGAATACCTATGAGGTAGACAACTATCCGGGGCTGCCGGGGATTGGCGGTTTTGAACTCGGCGTGAAGTTCCGGGAGCATGCAGAGAAGCTTGGCGTGAAGTTTGTTAATATAGAAGTCCGGCACATCGCGGAGGAGGACGGCGGACGCATCAAGGTGCTGCATACAAACAGCGAGGAGTTCCGGGCGCGTGCGGTGGTGCTGGCGATGGGCGCGAAACACAGCCTGCTTGGTGTGCCGGGCGAGAAAAAGCTGACCGGCATGGGCGTATCCTATTGCGCGACCTGCGATGGAGCATTTTTTAAAGGGCAGACAGTGGCTGTGGTCGGCGGCGGAGATGCGGCGGTCGAAGATGCACTTTTTCTGGCGCGCGGCTGTGAGAAGGTCTATCTGATCCACCGCAGGGATGAGCTGCGGGCAGCCCGTTTTCTGCAGGAGCAGCTGAAAAAATGTGAAAATGTGGAATTCCTCTGGGATACTGAAGTGACGGAGATCTATGGCGGAGATCATGTGGAATGCCTGAAAATCCGCAATAAAAAAGATAGTACGAGCCGTTCACTGAATCTGGAAGGCGTCTTTGTCGCAGTTGGCACGAGACCGAACACGGAAATTGTTACCAATTTATTACATCTCGATGAAAAAGGTTACATTTTAGCATCGGAGGATGGCATCACAGAACGACCGGGATTTTTCGCGGCCGGAGATATCCGGAAGAAGCCGCTGCGGCAGATTGTGACGGCGGTTTCGGACGGGGCAAACGCGGTTACATCCGTGGAGGCTTATCTGAATGAGACAAAATAGGGCCCTTCGGCACGGATGACAGTCTGATTTTGCAAAAAAAGACATTTTTTGAAAGAAGAATTTATTCCCACGACATTGTCTGGCGGCGGCAGTCAGCAGCAGTTCACGCAAAATAGATTTCTGTGACATCGGTAGAGGGCAGGCTTTCGGGCAGATCGGGCTCTGGAAACCTGCCATTCTTTAACAAATTTTAATAATTCCTCAAAAATTTATTTTAAATTTATTAAATAGCCTTGACAACGTCGCCTCCATTTGTTATGATTACAGCGTAATAAATGTAATAATTTCGTAATAAGTTTTAAAATTGTTTGGAGGCGGGGATAGATGATGAAAAAGGCAGTGATGCAATTTACAGCCTGCTGTCTGGCACTTGGAATTTCAATTTCGAGCTTTGGGGCAGTAGCTTTTGCAGATAATAGTATGACACTGGCGGGACTTAGTGAGACAAGTACGGTGGCAGCCGCTACCAGCGTGACGCTGGCGGGGCTCACTGAGACTGGCACAGCGGCTACATCCGGGGGAGACGGGAGTACAGCCGCAGTGACAGAAGAGACAGCGGAGGCAGCTGCGGATGAGACCAGTTCGACGGATTCGGAAGCGGCGGATACCGAGAGCGAAGAGACTTCTTCAGCAACTGAGACGGATGCCACAGGTACTCTGGCAGGCGCGGCAGCTACAACGGAAGCAGAGACCACAGCAGCTGCCGAGGCTTCGGCTGAGGCACAGACTGAGACAGAGACCGAACTGGTTTATGATACCAGCATGAGCGGCGAGCTGGCCTTCGCGCAGTGTGATAATTATATCAATGTCCGTTCGGACGCGAGCACGGACGGCGAAGTGGTTGGCAAGATTTACAATAATAATTCCGTGACGATTCTCGGACAGCTGGGCGACTGGTATGAGATCCAGTCGGGCAATGTTACCGGTTATGTAAAGGCAGATTATTTCGCGACTGGCGAAGCAGCCGATGAGATTGCAGAGACGGTTGCCTATAATGTGGCGACGGTTAATGCAGAGGGACTTTGGGTTCATACGGAAGCCAGCGAGGATTCGGAAACCATTGCCATGGTGTACTCTTCAGATCAGATGGAGGTTGTCTCCTATGAAGGTGACTGGATGAAGGTGGTTCTGGAGGATGGTACATATGGTTATGTAAATGCGTGGTATGTAGATTATGACACTTACTATTCCACCGGCGAGACTCTGGAGGAGGAGTCTGAGCGTCTGGATGAGGAGTGGCTGGAATACCTGGCTGAGTCAGAGGCCGAACAGGAGCGTCTGGACGAGCAGTGGCTGGCTTATCTGGCCGAACAGGAAGCAGCTGCAGAGGCTTCCGCAGCAGAAACTGAGGCGAGCACCGCAGCAGAGACCTATGTGGAGACAACGACATCTACAGATACCTCTTCTTCGTCTTCAACGACTCTGAGTGAGGCGGAAGCAGCGGTAGACGAGGCATATCAGGCCTATGTGGAAGCACAGGAAGCGGCAGATGCTGCGACACAGCAGGCAGACGAGCAGCTGGTCTATGATACCTACGATGAGGCAGTAGACGCTTATCAGGATTATCTGGATGCAGTGGCAGTGGCGGATGAACTGAAGTACAGCTCGGACACAGCGGGTACGACAACAACTACTACAACTGAAACAACGACAACAACGACTGAAACAACACAGACTGAGGCAGCACAGACCGAGGCGGTGCAGACGGAAGCAGCACAGACTGAGGCGGCACAGACGGAAGCAGCGCAGACGGAGGCGGCTCAGACCGAGGCAGTGCAGACGGAAGCAGCGCAGACGGAGGCGACTACGACAAGCACCTCTTCCTCCTCAACATTGGGACAGTCCATCGCAAATTATGCAGTACAGTTTGTCGGCAACCCGTATGTATACGGCGGCACGAGCCTGACCAATGGTGCTGACTGCTCTGGATTTACACAGTCCGTGTTTGCAAACTTCGGCATCAGCATTCCGCGTACGGCGGCTTCCCAGGCCTCCAGCGGCACATCCGTATCGCTGAGTGATATTCAGGCCGGCGACCTGCTGTTCTACTCGGACGGCAGCGGCATCAGCCATGTGGCGCTTTACATTGGCGGCGGACAGGTTGTACATGCAAGCACCTCCAGCACAGGTATCATTATTTCGAGCTACAATTACCGTACACCAGTATGCGCGAGAAGATACTGGTCATAAAAAACGGACGGGGGATACACCGGACAGAGTAATATCGATCAACGTAATATCGGACAGATCAATACCAATCATCAGATGTGGTATAGGTTCCATATGAAAGCAAAGCAGAGGCTGCTCACCAGAAGGTGGGCGGCCTTTTTTGCAGCAGGCTTTTTCATAAACATAATCTAAAAAAAGGGTGACATTTTTCCTCGCAGATAGTATACTGATAATATCTGTCTGTTCAGGACAGTACTTCGCATTTGCGGCGAAGTACACTACGAATATATTAGTTAATGACAAGACGAAACAGGTGCTTTATGGAGATAGCAATGGGGAGTGCAATATGACGAGAAATGACTGGTATGATGCCGGTGACAGAATAAAACGGCTGGTGCAGGACGCCGTGGATACAGGAGATTTTTCACAGCTTGGCAATACAATCAGGGACGTGGTAAGCGACACGGTGGACGGCCTGCAGGACGCGATTCGGGAGAATCTGGGAGGGCAGGGCAGCGGCAGGAACGGACAGGATTATGGGGATGGTTACGGTGCAGGCGATGGCACGCAAAGCAGCCAGGATTACGGGGACGCTTACAGCCAAAGCGGAACATATGACAGGAATGGACAAGACGGCTCTGAGAGCGGCAGCTATGGGCAGTATGGTTCGGGCGCGGGTGCTGACCAGACATACCGTGGGAGTGCAGACCGCAGGCGCAGAGCCTATGAGCAGACCGGGGGTTCGGGGAGCCGGGCAGCGGGCACCAGCAGGGGTACAGCTCGGGGAGCGTCCGGATCCGGATCACGGACGTCCGGCTATGGCGGCGCTGGGCGCCGGGCGGATGGCGCCGGCTCCTGGAGGAATGGCCGGGGCAGCGCAGGGAATACCCGGCAGTATCAGCCGGCGGTTCTCAGAAAAAAGCTGCCGAGCGAGCTTGGCAGCAAGCTGATGAAATATTTTGGCTTTGGAATGGGGGCGTTTTTTGGTGTCTCGCTTGCCGTCGAAGCGGCAGCGGCAGCAGCGATGGGGAGCTTTATGATGTTTGCTGCGAGCGGGATGATGACAGGCCTGTTTTGCGCAGGGGGGATTCTGCTTGGTGCGAACGGTCAGAAGCGTCTGGGGCTTACGCGGCGTTTCCGGCGCTATCAGGAGGTAATCGGCGCCCGGACCTATTGCATGATTGAGGAGCTGGCTTCCGGCATCGGCGGCACCAGCAAATTTGTGCGGAAGGATTTAAAAAATATGATCAGCCGGGGCTATTTCCCGGTAGGCTATCTGGATCGGAAGGAGACGCTGCTGATCACGGACCAGGCGACTTACCAGCAGTATGTACAGGCGGAGGAAGAATTCGCGAAGCGCCAGAGCGCCGAGGATGCACAGAAGGCGGAGGAAGACGGGAAGAATCAAAAGGGGACTGCTGCGCACAGTGCAGACATGGGCGCTCAGACTGCGAGGCCGCAGGGAGACGGAGTCTCCGGGCAGACCGGGTCTCAGACAGATGGGAAGGATGCTAAGCTTTCACCGGAGCATCAGGCTCTGATCGAGGAGGGGCAGAAATATATTCGCCATATCCGGGAGTGTAATGACCGGATTCCGGGAGAAGAGATGTCGGCGAAGCTGGACAGGCTGGAGCTGGTTGTGACGAGGATTTTCCGCGAGGCGGAGAAAAATCCGGATGCGGTGTCTGACCTTCGCAAGATGATGAGCTATTACCTGCCGACGACCCGGAAGTTGCTGGACGCATACTGCGACCTGGACGATCAGCCGATCCGCGGACAGAATATTGAGACAACGAGAAAAGAGATCGAGGATGCGCTGGATACCATTAATACAGCGTTTGAAAATCTGCTGGACAGCCTGTATGAGGAGCAGGCCTGGGATATTTCATCAGATATTTCCGTGCTGAACAGTATGCTGGCACAGGAGGGACTGACAGGGAATGGTTTCCCCAAAAAGTCCGAAGGCAGCTGATGCCTGCACCCTGTGACATATCTTGCGCTGCAGCAGGTTTGAGTCCCGAATGCCTGCAGCGGGGACTTTGACTGTGGAGATTTTTAATCACGAAGAATAAAAACATATACAGGAGGAGAAGGAAATGGATGAGTTTAAGGATTTTGCAGAAGTCCCGACACCGACACTGACATTTGGCGTACCGGCGGCAGAAGAAAGCGCAGGGGAGACACAGCCTGTCGTACAGCAGGCAGCGGATCCGGCACCGGCGGCAGATCCGCAGCTGACGGAGGACTCTCTTACGCCGGAAGAGCGGAAGATGGTGGACGAGTTCAGCCAGCAGATCGATCTGCATGACTCCAACGGCATTCTGCAGTATGGCGCGGGGACACAGCGGAAAATGGCTGAGTTTTCCGAGACAGCACTGAAAAATGTACGCACAAAGGACCTGGGTGAGGTAGGCGACATGATCAGCAGCCTGGTGACGGAGCTTAAAAGCTTTGACGCAGACGAGCCGGAGCGCGGGCTGTTTGGCCGTATTAAAAAGGGCGGGGACAAGATTACCGCGATGAAGGCGAAATACGATAAGGCAGAGGTGAATGTCGAGAAAATCTGTACCATGCTGGAGGATCACCAGGTGCAGCTGATGAAGGATGTAGCCATCCTGGACAAGATGTACATGCTGAACCTTTCCTACTTCAAGGAGCTGTCCATGTACATTCTGGCCGGGAAAAAGCGTCTGGCACAGGTTCGTGCGACCGAGCTGGCGGAGGCGGTTGCAAAAGCACAGCGGACAAATCTTCCGGAGGACGCACAGGCAGCGAAGGATCTGCAGGAGCTGTGTGACCGCTTTGAGAAAAAGCTGCATGACCTGGAGCTGACGCGGATGATCGCGATCCAGACGGCGCCGCAGATTCGTCTGGTGCAGGCAAGTGATACGATGATGATTGAGAAAATCCAGACCACGGTGGTCAACACGATTCCGCTGTGGAAGAGCCAGATGGTGATTGCGCTTGGCGTGGAGCATGCGTCACAGGCCGCAAAAGCGCAGAAGGAAGTCACAGACATGACCAACGCGCTTCTGAAGAAAAATGCGGAGAAGCTCAAGGTGGCGACGGTGGAGAGCGCCCGGGCGGCTGAACGCGGAATTGTGGATATTGAGACCTTAAAGACCACCAACGCGACCCTGATTTCCACCCTGGATGAGGTTGTGAAGATTCAGGAAGAGGGCAAACAGAAGCGCCGCGCGGCAGAGGCTGAGCTTGACCGCATGGAGCAGGAGCTGAAAAGCACACTGATTGGAGTGAAACGATAGAGGAATATGAGTGTCTATACATTTTCACAGTGGGTGCTGTTTTTTTACATTTACTGCTTTCTGGGCTGGGTGTTCGAGAGCACCTATGTCTCGATCATGGAACATCATCTGGTAAACAGGGGCTTTTTGAAAGGCCCCTTTTTGCCCATCTATGGGTCGGGCGCACTCTGTGTGCTGATCGTTACGATCCCGTTCCGGGACAATGTTCCGCTGATGTGTCTTTCTGGGATGACGGCGGCTACGCTGCTGGAGTATGTGACCGGCGCGGCGATGGAAAAGCTGTTCCACGTTCGATACTGGGATTATACAGGGAAATTCCTGAATATTAACGGGCACATCTGCCTGATGTCCACACTTTGCTGGGGCGCGATGACGCTATTGGTGGTTGATGTACTGCAGGTTTTTCTGGAGGATCTGGTTCTTGCCGTTGATGAGCAGGTGGTGACGGTCGTTGTTTTTGTATTGACGCCTTTTCTTACTGCGGACCTTGTGACATCCTTCCGTACGGCAATCCATCTGCGCGATATTCTGATCCATTGGGAGCGTATCAGCGAGGAGATGCAGAAGCTTGAAGCGCAGCGGCGCGAGCTGGAAGCGGCTCTTGCGGAGCGCAGGCGTGAGATGGAAACAGCGATCTCCAGGCGCAGGCAGGAACTGGAGACTGCGCTCGATGAGCAAAGGCGGGGTATGGAGACTGCGCTCAATGAGCAGAAACGGGTACTGGAGACTGCGCTTGATGAGCGGAAAAGGGGTATGGAGACTGCGCTTGATGAACGGAAACGAAGCCTGGAGACCGCGTTTGATGAGCGGAAACGCGGACTGGGGAATGCTCCTGGTGAACGGAAAAGGGATCTGGGGTTTTCTTTTGATGAGCGGAAGCGGGAGCTGGAGACGGCGGTTACGCAGTACAGACAGGAGCTTGAGGCCTCTTTAGTCCGGCGGAACCGGGAGCTGACTGATAAGGCGGCCGCTTTGCAGGAAAAGGTGAGCCGGATGAAGGTGGAAGGCGATCTGATGCAGAAGATGCACGGGAAGTCTATCGGCAATTTACTGAAGCGCAACCCGAAGGCGGTCTCCATAATGAACCGGGAGGCGTTTGCAGCGCTGAAGCAGTCGCTGGCCAGGAAAACCGGTGAGCCTGCAGATCCTGAAGACGCTGCCGGGACGGCAGATCCAGAAACCACTGTTGAAACGGCACATATGGAAGTTGCCGCAGAACGTGTGTCCGATCCGGGAAACCGTCAAAATGGTACAAATAAGTGAAAAGCAGCAGGAAACAAACAGCCAAAATGGTACAAACAATTGAAAAGCAGTAAAAAGCGGAAAAAGCAGGCTGCGCCAACCTGAAAGGAAGCGATTCACGATGGAAACAGAAGAATTTATCAGTGGTTTTTGTAAGAAACAGAATCAGACGCGTATGGTTTTCTGCGAATTTGAGTGTTCTGCGGACGGCCGTCGGACGCTGCTTTCCACGGACTGTGATTATGGGAAATGTGAGCACAGCCAGACCTGCGCACTGGTGTCTGGCGCGAAAGCAGGTGCTGCTTCGTGACATTTGATGAATTTGAAACAGCAGCATACGAGATTGCGGATACATTTCCCGCAGATTTTTACCGGGAGCTGAACGGCGGGATTATGGTAAAGACTCGGGCACTTTTGCATCCCGCAGACCAGCATGGGGATCTGTTTGTGTTGGGAGAGTATCACAGAGACCGCTATCTGGGACGGTTTATTGTTCTGTATTATGGCTCTTTTATGCGCTGCTGCGGCACCTGGGACGAGGAGGCTCTTCGGGGGAAGCTGCGGAAGGTTCTGCTGCATGAATTCCGGCATCATCTGGAATCCCTGGCCGGGGAGCGGGATCTGGAAATCGAGGACGCGATGAACATTTCACGTTATACAAAAAAGGCTCAGGAACAGCCGCCGCAGGCGGGGGGATAATTGAGATTTCTGTGAGGAAGAGCTTCTGTGGACCAGGGATTATTTGGAAATACTGGCGGGGAGCGGCTGCGGCAGGCAGAGGGAGTAAAACGAAATTTCCGTAAATTTTTCGGCCGTCTGGAGGCAAGAGGGACTTGACGGATAAAGAGGACGGGGCTAGAATTAAAGGAACAAATTTCGGGAATTGAAATAATACTGGAGGAGACGCAAGATGAAACCCTATAAAATGATGACTCGCGAAGAACTTCTGGCGGAACACGCGGCTGTGGAGGCCAGATATCAGGAGATGAAGGCCAAAGACCTGAAGCTGGACATGTCGAGAGGAAAGCCCTCGAAGGAGCAGCTGGATCTCTCCAACGGTATGATGGATGTATTGAGCAGCACGGCGGATCTGAAGTGCAGCTCTGGCGTAGACTGCCGGAATTACGGTGTGATGGATGGGATCCCGGAGGCAAGACATCTGCTGGCAGAGCTGTCAGAGGTACCGGAAAAGGATATCCTGATTTACGGAAATTCCAGCCTGAATGTGATGTTTGACACGGTGGCCCGCGCGATGTCCATGGGTGTCTGCGGCCATACTCCGTGGGGACTGCTGGAGAAGGTAAAGTTTCTCTGCCCGGTGCCGGGCTACGACCGCCATTTTGGAATCACGGAATTCTTTGGGATTGAGATGATCAATGTCCCGCTGCTTCCGACAGGACCGGATATGGATCTGGTAGAGCGGCTGGTCGCGAATGATCCTCTGATCAAGGGCATCTGGTGCGTGCCGAAATATTCGAATCCGACCGGCATTTCCTATTCGGATGAGACAGTCCTGCGCTTTGCAAATCTGAAGCCCGCCGCAAAGGATTTCCGCATTTTCTGGGATAATGCGTATTCGATTCATCACCTGTATGACGATGATCAGGATGTGATCCTTGAGCTGCTGACCGAGGCGAGAAAGGCCGGCAATGAGGATCTGGTTTATAAATTTATTTCGACATCAAAGATTTCCTTCCCGGGATCCGGCATTGCGGCATTTGCGGCTTCGGAGGCGAACCTTCAGGATGCCCGCCGCGCCCTGTTTTATCAAACCATCGGCCATGACAAGCTGAACCAGCTGCGCCATGTACGATTCTTTAAGAATATGGATGGGATTCATGAGCATATGAGAAAGCATGCGGCGATCCTCCGCCCGAAGTTTGAGGCGGTGGAGGCAGCTCTGGATGGCGGACTTTCCGGTCTGGAGATCGGTACCTGGACAAAGCCGAAGGGCGGCTATTTTATCTCTTTTGACTCGCTGAATGGCTGCGCGAAAAAGATTGTTGCGAAGGCGAAGGAAGCTGGCGTTGTGATGACAGGAGCCGGAGCCACCTATCCGTATGGGAAGGATCCGAAGGACAGCAATATCCGTATCGCACCTTCCTTCCCGGCGCTGGAGGAGCTTGAGCTGGCGTCAGAGATTTTCGTTCTCTGCGTGAAGCTGGTCAGCCTGGAAAAATATCTGGCCGGAGACCATGAATAATTAAGAAACGGCAAAAGGAATCTAAAAGAGGCATTTTTTCCTTGCCCTGTCTCTGATAATAAGGTATAATAACTTATTATGTACAGAGCCGGGCAGGGAATTTTTATCTAATCAGGAAAGCTTTTCGAGCTTATCTGTTGGGCATAATTTGTTCTGGCAGGATGCCGTCCATTGCCCGATTGCTGTTGTCAGGCAGCTCTTGAAATCAGCCGGAACAGGAGGAAAAATAGGAATGAAACGCTGTATCGTGTGTGGCAGTATAGGAGATGATGACAGTACCGTTTGTAAGGTATGTGGGAATCCTTTCATAGACCTGGCGGATCAGTCTGATAAAGGTGTTTCCATGGATGAGATGGAAAGGCAGCTGGAGCAGGTGTGGTCAAAGGTGCAGGAAAGCGGACAGCCTGCCGGACAGATCGGGGACGGAATGCCTGTCATTCAGGATAGGATGCCGGAGGAGCCGGAGGTAACGGTGCTGCCGGATTTACCGGATGAGAAGCCTGCGGTGACAGAGGGGGCTTCGGTTGAAGCGGATGCGTCTGAGAAACGTGTCACCCCGGATCTGGCTCAGGCATCTGGGGCAGCCAGGGAGGAAGCGGGACAGACGCAGCCGAAGGCAGAGAAGGTTCCTTCGGCAGAAGAGAGTGCGGAACAACCCGTACAGCAGGAGCCGCAGGGACAGATAAGAGAGAAAGCGGAGAGCAGACCTGCAGCGGAAGAGAACGGCAAAGCTGTGGGGCAGGAGGCGCAGGGCCTGACTGGAATGGGGGTCAAAAGCAGTGAGCCTGCTGGAGATTCCGCCAGCCCCATGCAGAATGCGCCGCAGGAACAGAAACGACCGGGGACGGAGAATATTCCGTCGGCGCAAGGTACCCGGTCTGTGGAAGAAGCTATGGAATCGGCACGGCGGCAGCCGCAGGATCAAAAGCAGGCGGCGTCGGTGAGAGCAGATCAGGCTGCCAGTGAGAGGCAGACGTCAAGACCCCGCAGACGGAGCGGCCCTCAGATATATGGGCAGGACTCGATGACGGAGTACAGGGGGGCGCAGGGCGTGATCCGCAGGGACGTCCATGCGGGCAGCGCAGCCGCTTCAGGAAATATGGGCTATCAAAGCGAAAAGCGTACGCAGCAGATGAGGACAGTGGATCGACAGTCCGCGGTCTCAGGTACTTCTGAGAGAGGCAGACAAGGCGCCGGGCCGTCCCGGGAGGTTCAGACAGACAGAACAATGAACGGAGAAAACTCCGCACAGGGCGGGGCAGCATACAGGCAAGAGGCCAGGCCGGCCGACCGCCGGACGGCTCCGCCTGCTGTGGCGCCTTCGCAGAGACTGAATGCGCGGCAGCGCGGCGATATGCAGCCATACGCCCAGGTTCCGCAGGAGGACAGGCAGCAGGAGAAGGGAGCGTTCGCAGCCAGAAAGACGCTGGAAATTTCCCGGGGGCGGCTTACCTCACCGCTGCTGCTGTTTGTAGCGTTGTTTCACAGTATCTATTTCGTGGGAGCGGTTGCCGCAGTTTTTATGAGGGAGCTGGACTATTCCCTGTTTGGGCGGCTTCTGGGCAGTCTTTCATTGCCCACTCAGCTGGCAAGCTACGTCAGCATGTTCCAGGCAGCCATGGCGCAGCTGGACAATGGCGCGATTGCGATAGACCTGGTGCTGCGCGTGCCGGATCTGCTGTTTTTCCTGGGCATCTGGCTGCTGTGCCTCACCGCGCGGACATCGAAGGAGCAGATGTCCGGTGCCGGCTTTGTTTTTGTAAGAATCGCCATCGTTTTAAATATGATTGCTGCGTGTCTCCTGCTTTTTGTAGTGCTGGTGCTTTCCGTGACACTGGTGATTGCCTCCTGGAGCGCCGGGAGCGGCCGGCTTCCGATTGCCGCAGCAGTACTGGCAGTGGCAGTCATTGCGGCAATGGTGATTGTGATGTACTATTTTTGCTACCTGGCAACGATATCAGCGGTGAGCAAAAATGCCAGATTTGGAGAAGCATATGGGAAGGCTTCCGCATATGTCGCGCTGGTACATATTGTGCTTGCGTTCACTGCAATTGTTAATGTACTTTCCGGCATCCTGAATGGGTGGATACCGGTGGCCGTCGGCGGAGTGGGTAAGTTTCTGTGGATGCTCCTGTTTGGTGTATGGATTTTCAATTACAGGAATGCCATGAGCGAGTATAATGAGTAGCTGCGATTGTTTTACAGATGATTGGAGCTTGAGATTGGAGCTTGAGTCCCCGGCGGAAAGTGGGTTGCGCCGGGGGCTTTTCTCTTAGTGCCCCTTGCAATCTCCTTTTTTTTGGTGTACTATAGCAGGGCATAAAAATAGTAAATATAGGAAATGATCAGCTGGTTTTCTATTATTTTTGGTTAATTACAGAAAGAAGGATGAACATGATTAAGGTAGATATTATTTCGGGATTTCTCGGCGCGGGCAAGACGACGCTGATCAAGAAGCTGATCTCGGAAGTGTTTGCGGGACAGAAAATTGTCCTGATCGAGAATGAATTTGGCGAGATCGGGATTGACGGCGGTTTTCTGAAGGACGCGGGGATTAATATTACGGAAATGAATTCCGGCTGCATCTGCTGCTCGCTGGTGGGTGACTTCGGCAAGGCTCTGAAGGAAGTGGCAGAGCAATTTTCCCCGGACCGTATCATTATTGAACCTTCCGGCGTCGGCAAGCTTTCCGACGTCCGCAGAGCGGTAGAAGGAGCTATGGAAGAGGCTGGACTTGAGCTGAACGCATTGACCACTGTGGCGGATGCGACAAAGATCAAAATGTATATGAAAAATTTCGGCGAGTTTTATAACAACCAGATCGAAAGTGCCGCGACTGTGATTTTAAGCCGCACGCAGAAGCTTTCGGAGGAGAAGCAGCTCGCAGCGGCAGCGCTGATCCGTGAGAAAAATCCGAACGCCACGATCATTACGACTCCATGGGATGATCTGACCGGCGCGCAGATCCTGAGCGCGATGGAGGGTACCGATGTGCTCGCACAGATGCTGCTTGAGGAGACCATGCAGCATGCGCATGATGAAGATGAGGACGAATGCTGCTGCGGCCATGATCATGACCATGAGCATCACCATCATGACCATGATGAGGACGACGAGTGCTGCTGCGGCCATGACCACGACCACGAACACCATCACCACGATCACGATGAGGATCACGAGCACCATCACCACGATCATGATGAGGATCACGAGCATCCTCATCGCGATCATGATGAGGACCACGAGCATCATCACCATGATCACGATGAAGATCATGAGCACCACGGTGAGGATCACGGACATCATCACCACGACCATGATGAGGATCATGAGCACCATCATGAGGATGGCGAGGAGTGCTGCTGCGGTCATGATCATGAAGGACATCACCATCACCACCATCATCATGCGGACGAGGTATTTACCTCCTGGGGGAAGGAAACCCCGCGCAAGTATACGAAAGAGGAGCTTGAGCAGATTCTCAAAGCTCTGTCAGATGACGCGACCTATGGTACGGTGCTGCGCGCGAAGGGAATGCTGCCCGCCGTGGACGGCAGCTGGCTTCACTTTGACTTCGTGCCGGAGGAATATGAAATCCGCACGGGTGCGGCTGATTATACCGGGCGCTTCTGCGTGATCGGCTCGAAGCTGCAGGAGCAGAAGCTGGAGAAACTGTTTTATCTGGCATGAAGCCTGGCTGAACCAAAGCCCCGGAAACGTGAAAACCGGGCATGGCATAATTCCGATACCGGCCTGTCCGGGCCGGAGCAAAGAAAGAAAAGAGTGATAAAATGCGGCAAATACCGATCTATTTAATAACCGGTTTTCTGGAAGCGGGCAAGACGACCTTCCTGTCGGATGTCCTTTTGGGCGACAGCTTTGCGGACGGCCAGAAGGCTTTGCTGATCCTCTGTGAGGAGGGCGAGGTTGAATACGATGAAAAAGAGCTCGCTAAAATGAATATTACCGCAGTGACGGTCGATGAGCAGGAGGAATTTGATGTAAATTATCTGCGCTCCTGCGTGAAGCGCTACCGCCCAAAGCGGATTTTTGTTGAGATGAACGGCATGTGGGACTGCAAATGGATGTTTGGGGAGGAGCTGCCGATTGATATGGCGATCGCCCAGGTCATTACGATCGTGGACGGCAGCACGTTTTCTGTGTATCTCAATAATATGCGCAGCATCCTGAGCAATCTGTTTCAGTTTACAGAGATGGCGATATTCAACCGATGCACGCCGGACATGGATCTGCTGTCCTGGCGGCGCACTGTGCGCGGTCTCAATCCGCGCGCGATGGTATACTTTGAGGACGAAGACGGCAATCCCATTGACCCCGGCAAGGATGTGCCTCCGTTCGATTTCAACGCAGATGTGATCGAAGTGAGCGATATGGATTATGGCCTGTGGTATCTGGATGCTTTTGAGTCAAAGGACCGTTACGATGGCAAAAAGGTGCGTTTCCGGGCAAAAATCATGAAATCTATGCGGCTGCCCTCCGGTGTGTTTATCCCGGGGCGCAACGTGATGACCTGCTGCGCGGAGGATATCCGCTTTGTCGGATATCTTTGCAAAGCAAATTTTGCGAGCGCTCTGAAATCAAGGCAGTGGGTCTGGCTGACCGCCGAGATCCGCTACGAATACCAGAAGGAATATGGCGAGGAAGGGCCGGTTCTTTATGGAGTGAGCTATGAGCTGACCGGAGCGCCGGAGGAGGACACAGTATATTTTAACTGATCTGCAGGGATCTTAGCTGCAAAATTTCTTTTGCGCCCTGTGCGTAAAATACAGAATGCTCCAGGGAAACCCGGAGCATTCCGCACATATGGGTGTACAGGATACGGATGTGCAGAGCAGAATGTCCGCTGACCGGTTCCTTGAAAAAGGCGGAAATTCAACACATACGGATGTGCAGAATAGGATGTCTATGTCTATTGACCGGTTCTTTAAAATGACGAAGGCTATGCACATGCGGATGGTGCAATGGAAAACCGCACGGATTACAGAGCGGATATCCGGCTGCTGAGCTTTTGTACAGTTGGATGATGCGTGGAAAGGACAAAACAGATGAAACGACAAGTAAGTCTGGAAGAAATATCGGACGGCCGCCTGTATGGCTCCCGCGACATGGCGCGCATTGGCTGCGGAGGATGCCGCGGCTGCTCTGCCTGCTGCCATGGTATGGGAAAATCCGCGATTCTGGATCCGATGGATTTCTATCGTCTGGGGCAGGGGCAGCACCTCTCGCCGAAGTATTTGCTGGAATCAGGAAGGATCGAGCTGAATGTCGTGGACGGTGTGATTCTTCCGAACCTGTGCATGGATGATGAGGCGGACGCCTGCGGCTTTTTAAATGAGCAGGGACGGTGCAGCATCCATGCATCCCGTCCGGGGATCTGCCGTCTGTTTCCGCTTGGCAGGTTCTATGAGAAGGACGGGTTTCGCTATTTTATTCAGACTCATGAATGTCCCGTTCCAAACAAGACGAAGGTGCGCATAGAGAAATGGCTGGAGCAGCCGGAGCTTTTCAGATATGAGGCGTACATTTTTGCCTGGCATCAGTTTCTGGAGCAGGTCGGGGCGCTTGCGGCCGGGGAGCCGGACGAGGAACGCGTGAAAAATATAAATCTTTATGTCCTGCAGCTGTTTTTTATGAAACCGTATGACTGGACGGAAAACTTTTATACACAGTTTGATGCAAGACTGGCGGCGGCGCGGGATGTGCTGGATTTACAATGAGGGAGGAAAGAGATATGCAGCTTTTAAAAGACAGAATCCGCAAAGATGGCAAGGTAAAAGAAGGCAATGTCCTGAAGGTGGACAGCTTTCTGAATCATCAGATGGATATCGCCCTGTTTCGGGAGATGGGGAAGGAATTCAAGAGGCGCTTCGCGGGCGAGGAGATTAATAAAATCCTCACGATTGAAGCATCCGGCATCGGCATCGCCTGTGTGGCTGCGGAGCAGTTTGATGTGCCGGTGGTGTTCGCAAAAAAAACGCAGACCAAGAATATCGCTGGGGATGTTTACACTACGCAGGTGGAATCGTTCACTCACGGGCGGGTCTATGATATTATTGTTTCCAGGGAATTTCTCGGAAAAGGAGATAAGGTACTGTTGATTGACGACTTTCTGGCAAACGGCAAGGCGCTGGAAGGGCTGGCCGCGCTGGTGGAGATGTCCGGAGCCGAGCTGGTGGGAGCCGGGATCGCGATTGAAAAGGGCTTTCAGGTCGGCGGCGACGCTATCCGCGCGCGGGGGATTCATCTGGAATCCCTCGCGATTGTGGAGAGCATGGATGAAAAGACTGGAGAGATTGTGTTCCGGGAACAATAAGAAAATTACCGGGTGGCTTTTACCTCCAGCATCAGCGTAATGTTCGCTGTCTCGATCGTGCTGAGTACGCTGACGTCGAAAGCATCAGCGTCGATGGTGCCGGTGTACCAGGACCTGGAATCAAAATATTCCTGAATACTCGCTGTGTTGAACCGGCGGTGGTGCCTCGCGTAGATTTCGTTGATTGCCATCTGAAGCTCGTCTGCGGTCATACCGGCCAGGTCGCTGCTGGTGAGATAGGTGCTCGAGCTCTGCGGGAGGATATATTCGTCGTCAGTTCCATCCGCGCTGAAATCATGTGTATCAAGATAATTGACCATCAGGTTGATGTTGGCAGATTCGTAGACATTCATCACGCTGACATCGAAATCCTCTGCCTCGATGGTACCGGAATACCAGGACTTTGCGTCAAAATAGGCCTGTACGTCATCCTTGAGAAACTTGCGGTGGTGCCTCGCGTAGATTTCATTGATCGCCATCTGCACTTCATCGGCGGTCATGCCTGCCAGGTCGCTTTCTGACAGATAGCTGGTTGCACTTTCCGGGAAAATATATTCCGGGTACTCTTCGAGGATCACGTCGATGGTCAGCGTCATATTGGCCTTGATCCAGTCAATATCATTAAAAAGGGAGGTATATTCGTTCGAGATCGTCAGATCATCGGTGTAGGCCTGCACATCAGTCGGGAACCAGGCGTAATAGGTGCCCTCCAGAGTGCTGCCGATCACCATGTAGTCGGGGAGATCGGAATAATCATCCTCTTCGGAGTAGCAGATGGTGAACAGATGTCCGCCATTGTCATATCCGAGAGCGTCCGTCCATGCATCGCGTGAGGCGATGTGATAAAAGCTGACGCTGTCCGTAGAAATATTCATCTGTACCTTGCCGCCCCAGTCGGATGGAAGCACGACTTGCACTTCAGCGAAATCGATACAGATGTTGTTGTACTCATCTCTCGACGTGGAGCTTTCCCAGCGTGCATTCACAGCCAGCGCTGTCATGGAAAACGAAGCCGTCATACAAAGGGCGAGTACGATTGCCAGCACACGCGTAAAATAATTCTTTTTCATAAAACCCTTCCTTTCTGATGCATCCTTCTGATACATCCGTTAATTGCCTCCCGGTCACACGTCTCTGTCCGCAGATTCATTCTGATTTCTTATGATATGGGTGCAGCTGCAAAGCTTCTCACTCATTTCTGCTCACAAAAATGCAGCAGCGCTAAAATCATTGTCTTACGCCGTCCGGGATCGGAGTTACTTCGCGGGAGTGCAGTTATAAGCGCAGCCCTTCGGTGTTTTCCTGTCTTCTGCCGTCCGGAGCAGAGTCACCCCGTGTGACACATTTCATAATTGCATCTTAGCATAACAGGTCCGGGAAAAAATGAAGGTATTCTTATTTCTTTCCGTTGTTTTTTGTAACAACATGGCACAGCATCGAACTGTAATGACAACTACTTGCCAGAGGGTGATCCGAAGCTGGGGTCTGTCAGTGAAAGGAGTTATGCTTTAGGCTCTTTCATGGCGGAAGGCTTCACCTCGAATTTATAGCCAACGCCCCAAACGGTCTTAATCGCCCAGTGCTCGTTGGCTTTAAATTTTTCCCGAAGGCGCTTGATATGTACATCCACCGTGCGGGTATCGCCCATAAAATCAAAGCCCCAGAGCCGGTCCAGCAGCTGCTCTCTGGAGAAAACCTGATTGGGCGAGGAGGCCAGAAAATAGAGGAGCTCCAGCTCTTTGGGAGGAAGGCTGATGAGCTCGCCCTGATAAACCACCGAATAATTGGTGAGGCTGATGGTCAGATTCGGGTATTTGACATATTCACCGGTCAGAGTTTCCTCCGGCAATGCATTCTGGTCGGGGTGATACCGCCGCAGAACTGCCCGGACGCGGGCCAGGAGCTCCCGTGCGTCAAATGGCTTGGCCAGATAATCATCCGCGCCGAGATCAAGTCCGTGTACCCGGTCAGACACCTCGTTCTCAGAAGAGAGCAGGATGATAGGCATATCGGACTGGCTTCGAAGATCAGAGCAGACCTGCAGCTTTTCCCGGTTCGGGAAAACTGCCTCCATAAGGACCAGATCCGGAGAAAAGGAGGCGCATGCAGACAGCACCTGATCCGCGGAGCTGACGATCCGCGTTTCATACAGAGCCTGCGTGAGGTAAAAATCAGTCAGCTGTGCGGCTGCTTCATCACAGTCGGCAATCATAATTTTTTGCTGCGTATCATTCATTCAAATCCCTCTTTTCATGTGCGCAGGAGAATTCCCCTGTCCTGACCTGAAATACAGGAAACACTGGGTTCCCGCGAAGTCTCGCGCCGGCAGAGGAACGAACGGATGCGAAGGCTTTACTTCAACTCTACAATGGTGACGCCGGAGTCGCCCTCGCCGTACTCACCCAGCCGGAAGGATGCCACACAGCTCTGCTTTCTCAGATACTGATGGACTGCCTTCCGCAGGATGCCGCTGCCCTTGCCGTGTACGATCCGCAAAGGAGAAAGGTGAGCCAGTACGGCATCGTCCAGATATTTATCCAGCTCTACGATCGCCTCATCCGTCGTCTT
Source organism: Lachnospiraceae bacterium (assembly GCA_021201095.1). Taxonomy (GTDB): domain Bacteria; phylum Bacillota; class Clostridia; order Lachnospirales; family Lachnospiraceae; genus Choladousia. Next base: position 17,606 of record JAJQFO010000219.1, on the reverse strand, counting down.
GCCGATCAGGTTGATCTCCGAATGGATGCTGTAGCTCTTAGAGCCGGAGAAGCCGGACGAGGTGCCTTTTCCATAGCCCCCGCCCGCTCCATAGCTTCCGCTCCGCCCGGAGGAAGCTGCATTACCGGACCTGTCGGATTTTCCCGTACTTCCTGTGCGGCCAGCCCCGGAGCGGCCTGTGCTGCCTGCTGCGGCAGACCGGCCGGAAAAGCCTGTAAGCGGCTCGTCCGGCAGCTTTTCCAGATCTTTGATATTCACCTGAGAGCGCAGAATTCCCATCTGCACAAACAGGTTTCCCCTGGCGTCCGGGAGTGTACTGACGGTTCCGGTGAGGTTCAGGCTCAGGACACGGACTCCGTCTCCTACACGCAGGTCTTTGGCGGAAAGCTCCTTTTTCGGCTTTTTGTCGGCCGAAAGACCGAGCTTTTCGTTGTTGGATGCAATTTTTTCACGGAGCTTTGAACGCTCCTGTTCCATCTTGCGGGAGGCGTCCGACTCGCTGCCGAGACGGTTGTATTTGCGGATGGTTTCATCCGCGTATTCTTTCGCTTCACGCAGGATTTCCCGCGCCTCCTCGCGGGCCTTGCGCAGGATGGCGTCGCGGCTCTCGTCCAGACGATCCTCCTTTTGCGAAAGGCGGGCTTTCAGCTCCTCGATTTCCTGTTTGTACCGCGCGATCTCGGCATGCTCCTGCTCAACGGTAGCGCGGCTTTCCTCCAGTGAGGCGATCACATCCTCAAAATCCTCATCCTGCTTGGAAAGATGCTCTTTGGCGTCCTCAATGATATAATCTGGCAGCCCCAGCTTTTCCGAGATCGCGAAGGCGTTGCTCTTGCCGGGCACTCCGATCAGCAGCCGGTAGGTCGGCCGCAGCGTTTCCACGTCAAACTCGCAGCAGCCGTTCTCTACCCCCGGTGTCGAGAGCGCGTAGACCTTCAGCTCGCTGTAATGCGTCGTCGCGATGGTGCGCACCCCGCGGGCATGCAGGTTAGAGAGAATCGCGATCGCCAGCGCCGCGCCCTCGGTCGGGTCCGTGCCCGCGCCCAGCTCGTCAAAGAGGACCAGGGAGCGTTCGCCCGCGGTGCGCGCGTCTGAGCCTGTCCAGAAGGCATTTCGCCTGTCTGTGCCATCGGCGGACGTAAAACTTCGTTTCCGGCTCTGCGCATCAAAGGAAACCGTCCGTCCATGGATGGCATCCTCCTGCACGACACCTCGTTTGTTTGCGGAAGTCTTGCCATGGCTGTCTTCGGACGGATCATTTGTACCGGAGCCCCACATCTGTGCGTCCTGCTCATCCATCGCCTTTAAAAAAGAAACAATATTTGTCATATGTGAAGAAAACGTACTCAGACTCTGCTCGATGCTCTGCTCGTCACCGATGTCCGCGTACACCTCGCTGAAAACAGAGAGCTCGGAGCGGTCGAGCGCCGGAATGTGCAGGCCGGCCTGCCCGAGCAGCGTAAAGAGTCCGACCGTTTTTAACGAAACTGTCTTGCCTCCGGTATTCGGGCCGGAGATGACCAGCAGCGTGAACTCATCGCCGAGGCGGATATCCACGGGCACCACCTTTTTCGGGTCAAGCAGAGGGTGGCGGCCCTTTCGGATCTGAATACGTCCCTCTGTATTAAAGATTGGCTCCGAGCCATTATAGGAAAGAGAAAGCTGCGCCCGCGCGAAAATAAAATCCAGCTCGGTCAGCAGCAGAACATCGTAATTCAGCGCCTCGGAGTGCTCCACAACCGCCCCGCTTAAATTCGCCAGCACGATCTCGATCTCCTTCTGCTCGCGGATCTCCAGCTCGCGCAGGTCATTGTTTAGCTTCACCACTGCCATCGGCTCCACAAAAAGCGTGGAACCACTCGAAGACTGATCATGGACCATCCCCGGCACCTGACTGCGGTATTCCGCTTTTACAGGAATACAGAAACGTCCGCCGCGCTGCGTAATCACAGCATCCTGCAGATAAGTGCGGGAGGAACCATTTAAATAAGAAGCAAGCGAAGACCGGATCCGCTCATTCACTGATTTCATCTGGCGGCGTACCTGCCGCAGCCCGGAGCTGGCATCGTCGCTGATCTCGTCCTCAGAGAGGATGCAGCGGCGGATTTCCCGGGAGGTTTGTGTCATTGGCTGCAGATCCGTGAACATTTGCGCGAGAGAATCCTCCGGCGCGTCCATCTGGGAGAAGTCCGACGTCTGACTTGCGCCGCTGGATCCACTGTGCTCTCGTGTCCATTCGGCATTGCCGGAAGTCCCACTGCGAAATGCATCATCGCGGGGATTCTCCCCCTGGAATTTGCTATTGCGGGGATTCCGGCCGCGGGATTCCCCGCCGCGCGGACGATCCGACTTTGCCCAGTTTTTTACACGCTCCGCAGTCTCCATTACATCGCAGACGTGCAGTAATTCTTCTATATTTAAAGCGCTTCCGACCTCCAGGCGGCGCAGGGAGCCCCGGATATCGGTCAGGCCGGAAAAGGAAACGCGTCCCCTGCGCAGCGTGCGGCTGACGGCGTCCGTCGTCTCCCGCTGCATCCGCCGGATTTCTTCCAGATCATCGGACGGAACGAGAGCTAGGCAGCGCTCCTTTCCCGGCTGCGACCCGGCAAAATCCGCCAGCCGCCGGATGATTTTATGGTACTCGAGTACCTTTAATGCTTTTTCGTTCATAAATACCTCGTAGATTTTGTTTTGCAGCGATTTTAAATCGCGTGGCATTCCTTTTATATCCCTGATTGTAACGCATAAAAAGCAATTTGGGAAGGGACAAATCATTCTTTGTGTTGAGTTACAGAAGTTTGAACTTTGCAACAAAGAGCGCCGAAACCCGCAAACCGGATATGGATGAAGGCAATGTCCCATATTTCTTAAGAACCTTTTATGAAAAAAACTACAGAGAATCCTCTGTAAATCAACGTCGAGAAGGAGATGGAGGTCAAGCGGAAAGCAGAGATGGCCGCGCGAATGCCGACCTTTATTTTGTCGGAAATGAATATTTGTGTAAACAGAAAATTTAGAGGATTGCCTTAAAGGGAAACTTCGGTTATACTTTGAAGAACAAAGCTGTAAAGCAATTGCATTGCGATACAAAAGCTGGTTATTTCGTGTCTTGCACTCATGCAAATTTCGCGGTAAAATTTTTGCAAGATTTTTCCTGATCAGGTGTATAAGTATATGGATGACGATATTGTTGCGCTGCTGCGCGAGCGGGATCAAAAAAGCATAGAGCTGGTTGCAGAGCGGTATGAGAAGCTGCTCCGGTACATAGCGGTGACGATTCTGGGGGATTCAGAGACTGAGGTTGAGGAATGCATCAACGATGTGTACCTGAAAATCTGGACGCATGGGGCTCAGTTTGACTGGGAGAAGGCTTCTTTCCGTACCTGGATGAAAGCGATCACGCGCAATACGGCGCTGAATTATCTGCGGAAGGTCAGCAGGCGCCGGGAAATGGAAGGCGCACAGGAGATGGAGGCTGCCCGGGAAGAGGATTTTCTGCGGACGGAATACATCGATTATACTGCAAATCCGGAGCTGGGCATGATCCGCAAAGAAGAAGTGCTGGCTTTGGAGCGTGTCCTTGGCGAGCTGAAAAAGAAGGAGCGCGAGCTGGTTCTGCGGCGTTTTTATTATCTTCAGAGCACCCGGCAGATCGCGGAGGCGATGGAAATGTCGGAAAATGCCGTGGATAGCAAACTATCGCGTCTGAAAAAGAAAATCCGGAAACGGTATGAGAAAGAGGTGGCAAAATGAATGCCCCAGAGAAAAAATGTGATAAAGTGAACGCATCGAAAACAACAGGCAGCAGACGGCCGGATATTATGGGAGGAACAGACAGCGGACGATCAGACACTTCCGCCTGGCTGATCCATATGCTTTGCGAAATCAGTCCTTCTCTTCTGGAATCGGAAGCAGAAATTCCGGAATGCGATCTGGAGAAAGTTTTCACAGCAGGTAAGGCTAAGGAATACGGGATGAGTCCGCAGATGGAAGTGATGACAGCGTCAGAGGCAGCATTTGGGACAGAACCAAGGCGGCGTCCTCATTCCAACTGGAAACTGGTAGTGGCGGCCTCCGGGCTTGCGGCGGCCTGCTCTGCCGCAGTGACAGGGATTGTCGTGTTTGTGTGCATAAAACATTCTGCATCTTTTAATTAAAAGATTTTTCCCTGTTTTTTAAATTTGTAAAGTATCGGGGTATTTGATTTTGAACCGGAAGCTTTGAAAAGTACAACGGCCTGTGCCGTTTACTATAAATAAAACATACTAAATAAAAAGGAGAATTTTATCATGTTAGAGAAATTGATTGCAATCGTAGCGGAGCAGCTTCATGTATCCGAGGAGGATGTCAGTGCGGAGACCGATTTCAAGGCAGATCTGGGAGCAGATTCTCTCGATCTTTTTGAACTGGTAATGGCACTTGAAGAGGAATATGACATCGAGATCCCGACCGAGGATCTGGAGCAGCTGACGACGGTACAGTCAGTCGTGAATTATCTGAGCGCGAAAGGAATTGAGGACTAATGAAAACGGCAATTACAGAATTACTGGGGATCCAGTACCCGATCTTTCAGGGCGGGATGGCATGGGTGGCAGAAAACTCCCTTGCATCCGCAGTCTCTAACGCGGGCGGACTGGGAATCATCGCGGCCGGCAATGCACCGGCGGATTACGTGCGCGAGCAGATCCGCCTGACCAGGGAGAAGACAGATAAACCCTTTGGCGTGAATATCATGCTGCTGAGCCCGTTTGCCGCGGAGGTGGCGCAGGTGGTCACGGAGGAAAAGGTTGCCGTGGTCACGACAGGCGCCGGCAATCCGGGCACCTATATGGAGCAGTGGAAGGGCGTCGGGATTAAGGTGATCCCGGTAGTGGCGAGTGTGGCGCTGGCGAAGATGATGCAGCGCGGCGGCGCGGACGCGGTCATCGCGGAGGGCTGCGAGTCGGGCGGCCATATCGGCGAGAGCACGACGATGACGCTGGTGCCGCAGGTCGTGGACGGCGTGACGATCCCGGTGATCGCGGCCGGAGGCATCGGAGACGGCAGAGGGTTTGCCGCAGCGATGATGCTTGGCGCCCAGGGCGTACAGATGGGGACCCGCTTCCTGGTCTCAAAGGAATGCGTGATCCATCAGAATTATAAAAATCAGGTGCTCAAGGCAAAGGATATCGATACCGTCGTGACTGCGCGTTCCGTGGGACATCCGTGCCGCCAGATCCGCAACCAGATGACGCGTAAATATCTGGCAATGGAAAAGGAAGGCTGCAGCTTTGATGAACTGGAGACTCTGACGGTCGGCTCCCTGCGCAAGGCAGTACAGGAGGGCGATGTGACCGGCGGCTCCATGATGTGCGGCCAGATTGCCGGTATGGTGAATAAGGAGCAGACCTGCCGTGAGATGATCGAGGAGATCATGAGCCAGGCAGAGCACCTGCTCGGAAGGCAGTGAGAGGAGAAATTCGGATGCCTGCAGATTCTGACGGGACTGACAGATGCAGACATCGTTTTCAGAGTGTCTGCCGGCTCATCTGCGGCAATCCTGAAAGAGGGCGCCGCGCCCGGAATTTACATGGCGGGCACAAAAATTCGAGGAGAGATACATGGGAAAAATTGCATTTGTATTTCCCGGCCAGGGCGCACAGGTCGTGGGCATGGCGCGGGAGTTCTATGATACCTGCGAGGAAAGCCGCGCGGTGTTTGAAATGGCCTCAGACGCGGCAGGCTATTCACTCGAAGAAATCTGCTTTACAGAAAACGATAAAATCAATCAGACGAGGTATACGCAGCCTTCGCTTCTGTGCGCATCTCTGGCGATCCTTGCGGCAGTACAGAAGGCCGGCATCCGCGCCGACATGGCGGCGGGGTTAAGCCTTGGCGAGTACTGCGCACTTACCGCAGCCGGATCATTTACAGTTTCTGACGCGGCAAAAATCGTCTGCCAGCGCGGCATTTATATGGAAGAAGCCGTGCCGACCGGCGGTGCGATGACTGCGATCCTAAGCCGGAAGCCACTTGCGATCGAGGAGATTTGCGCCGGGATCGACGGCAGGGTGAGCGTAGCAAATTATAACTGTCCGGGGCAGCAGGTGATTACCGGAGAAAAAGCAGCGGTAGACGCCGCAGCAGCAAAGCTTCTGGAGGCAGGCGCTATGAGGGCAGTGCCTCTGGTGGTGAGCGGACCGTTCCACTCGCCGATGCTTTCCGGCGCGGGGGAAAAGCTTGCCGCGCTGCTTGCAGGTCAGGAAATTAAGGCGCCGGCGCTTCAGTTTGTGTCGAATGTGACGGGCGGATTCGTCAGCGATCCGGAAGAGATCCGCACCTTGCTTGGGCGCCAGGTGTGTTCACCAGTGCGCTGGCAGCAGAGTGTGGAGTGCATGATCGCGGCCGGGGCGGATACCTTTATCGAAATGGGACCGGGGACGACGCTTACTAAATTTGCGAAGAAAATCGACCGCAATGTGACGGCGGTGCATGTAGAGAAGCCAGCTGATCTGGAGAGCTTGCTTGCGATGCTGTAAATCGTATTGTTGCAACTATTCAGGACAGACTCATTTGCAGTCCTGTTCGTGCTGTGTGAAACAGTGCGGCAATTCAGGACAGGTCGGATATCTGCCCATACTGTGCCGCGTTCAGGACAGGCCTGCTATCTGTCCATGCTGTGCTGCATGCGTATTATTATATTTGGTATATCAGTAAATTGCCGCCGGATGGCTTTGCCGGATGCGGACAGGAAACAAAAAGGGGCGGATGTCTGCTGTTTGGGTATCATCGAAACAGACAGCGGCAAACACGCCGGACGGAAAGGAAAACTATGTTAGAAAATAAAATCGCGCTCGTGACGGGCGCGGGCAGAGGCATCGGACGGGCTATCGCCCTGACGCTGGCCGGATACGGCGCGGACGTAGCGGTGAACTATTGCGGATCCGAGGCAAAAGCACAGGAAACGGCGCAGGAGATTCAGGCTCTTGGCCGGCGGGCTATCATTGTCAAAGCGGACGTGTCCGTGCAGGAAGACTGCGAGAGAATGTTCAAAGAAGTGACGGAACAGCTCGGTGCGCCGGATATTCTGGTCAACAATGCCGGTATCACGAGGGACAATCTGGCACTGCGCATGAGCGCAGAGGATTTTGACCGCGTTATTGATACGAATCTGAAGGGAACCTTTTTCTGCATGAAGCTGGCGGCAAAGCAGATGCTGCGCAGACGCTCCGGCAGAATCATCAGCATTTCCTCCATCGTGGGACTGCATGGCAACGCCGGACAGATCAACTACAGTGCGGCAAAAGCAGGCGTCGTTGGCATGACAAAAAGCCTGGCCAAAGAGCTGGCCAGCCGCGGGATCACTGTCAATGCAGTCGCACCGGGCTATGTAGATACAGACATGACAGCCGTCTTAAACGATGCGCAGAAGGAAGCCATCCTCACCCAGATACCGCTCGGGAAAATCGGCAGCCCGCAGGACATTGCCGAGGCGGTCGCTTTCCTGGCGTCCGACCGCGCGGCCTACATCACCGGTCAGGTGATTTCCGTAGACGGCGGCATGGGGATCTGACATACCAGGGCGCTGCGTGTCAGTGACATGCGTTTTATGTCCCGGTTTTCGCAGAAAATCGAGGACGCAGGCGCCGACCGGAGCGAAGCGGAGCTCTGAGTGCCAGTGACTTGTAGTATTATAATAAAGAGGAAGGGCATGTCACGAAGGAATCCGCAGGATTCTCATCAGGCAGAGGGCCACGGTCCGGAGAAAACCGCAGGATTCTCATCGAGCAGAGGGACACGGTTCGGAGAAAACCGCAGGATTCTCATCAAGCAGAGAGACAAGATCCGGAGGAATTCATGATATCAGAGGAACGCTGACCAGAGAGAAGCGGAGAACCGGAGGAAAACAGATAGCCGCCGCGGCTTGCGTGGCATTGACAGAAGAGAGAAAGGACACGATGAAAGAATGAGAAGAGTCGTAGTGACAGGTATGGGCGTAATATCCCCGGTCGGGAATTCGGCAGAAACCTTCTGGGAAAGCCTGAAAGCGAAAAAAGTAGGGATCGCGCCGATCACTCATTTTGATACGGAAGGATATAAAGCAACACTGGCGGCTGAGGTAAAGGATTTTGATCCGCGTACAGTGATGGATGTAAAAGAGACCCGCCGTATGGAGCTGTTCAGCCAGTTCGCAGTGGCAGCAGCTGCCGAGGCACTCTCCCAGGCCGGGATCGCAGATCTGACAGAGGAAGAAAGCTGGAGGACAGGCGTTTCTATCGGCAGCGGTATTGGCAGCCTGCAGATCTTTGAGCAGGCGCACACCAAGCTGATGGAAAAAGGTCCGGGCAGAGTGCCGACCCTGTTTGTGCCGCTCATGATTTCCAATATGGCAGCCGGAAATGTCGGCATCCATTTTGGCCTGAAGGGGAAAAACATCAACGTCGTGACTGCATGCGCGTCCGGTACTCATTCGATCGGGGAAGCTTACCGCTCGATTCAGGTCGGCGACGCGGATGTCATGGTTGCCGGAGGCACCGAGGCAGCGATCTGCCCGACAGGCGTCGCAGGTTTTACCGCATTGACTGCGTTGAGCAAGGAAACCGATCCGCTGCGGGCTTCGCTTCCGTTTGACAAGGACCGGAGCGGCTTTGTCATGGGCGAGGGTGCCGGTGTGCTGGTTCTCGAGGAGCTTTCCCACGCGCAGAAGCGCGGCGCGAAGATTTACGCGGAGGTGGCTGGATACGGCGCCACCAGCGATGCCTACCACATCACTTCCCCGGTGGAGACCGGAGAAGGCGCGGCGCGCGCGATGAAGCTTGCCATGGAAGAGGCGCACCTTGCTCCGGACGAAATTCAATACGTCAATGCACACGGCACGGCAACACACCTGAACGATCTCTGTGAGACCCGGGCGATCAAGGCAGCGTTCGGTGAGGCGGCTTATCAGCTGAACATCAGCTCTACCAAATCCATGATCGGGCATTGTCTGGGCGCTGCCGGCGGCCTGGAGGCGGTAGCCTGTGTAAAGACGATTGAGGAAGGATACATCCATGCGACAGCGGGATTCCGTGAAGCGGAAGAAGAGATGGATCTGAACTACACGCCGGAAGGCGTAGAGCGGGAAGTCACCGCCTGCATCAGCAACTCCCTTGGATTTGGCGGTCACAATGCGACGCTGCTGTTAAAAAAATATGTAAAATAAAGGAAAAACAAAATGCTGGATACAAAACAAATTATGGAAATTCTGCCGCATCGGTCGCCATTCCTTCTGGTGGACCGGATTGATGAGCTGGAGCCGGGCGTGCGTGCTGTCGGGCGCAAGGCTGTGAGTTATAATGAACCATTTTTCGCGGGACATTTTCCGCAGGAGCCGGTGATGCCGGGAGTGCTGATTCTGGAGGCACTCGCGCAGGTGGGCGCGGTCGCGATTCTCTCCCAGGAGGAATACAAGGGCAGGCTTGTCCTGTTCGGCGGCGTAAACAAGGCGCGTTTTCGCCAGAAGGTCGTGCCGGGAGATGTTCTTCGCCTGGAACTGGAAGTGATCAAGGTGAAAGGACCGGTCGGTATCGGAAAGGCCACCGCCTATGTGGACGGCAAGGTCTGCACGGAGGCGGAGCTGACCTTCGTCATTCAGTAAACTTCACAATTGTGCTTTGATGGGAGATGGGGCTGTGAAATTTGATTTTGGAGGAAAGCCTGGAGAGTACGGCTATTCGCAGGACAAAAATGGGAGCAGAGCCCGCGGCGTTGTCAGATTGGGTCCCACAAGTGAGAGAAACCCCGAGGCACAGAGGAAGGCTGGTGGAGAGTCCAGAAAGGCGGACGACCAGGGCGGTCATGGGATCGCGCATCGATTTGGCGGTGCCAATGAAGGCTTTAATCTGCATCCGCAGGCGAAGGATGTCAATCAGCGCGACCAGGCATCGGTGGAGCGTGATGTTGCGAAGGCGGCGGAGGACGAGCACAACAAGGTGGTTCTGGATGTTGCTAATTTTACCAGTGTCAGCGAACGTCCGGACGCGACTATGATCACAGTAGCGGTAAAAAATGAAGAGACTGGCCAAACGGAGGTTGTGCATACTTCCTTCCAGAATGAACAGCATGAACTGCAGGAAGCCTGGAACAAGGATGCCATGCAGGACGATGAGATTGATCCCAGACAGGATGTGGGAATGACCCCGGAGCAGAGAGAGCTGGCTAACGCCGCCTGCCATGAGGAAGACCAGGTGGATATGCGTCTGGGGCATGGTGCGGTGAATGTAGAGTTTGGGGAGGAAAAAGCAGCTGAGGATCCGGCGGCTCATCCAGAAGAAAAGACATCGGAGACTTCCGGGAGCGAGGAGCAGGATGCTCCGATTGACCTGGCGGCTCTGGCCCGGGAGGCTGAGCAGACGGAAAATCCGACCGCTGGTGCGGGCGAGACTCCCGAAAGAGAGGGAGAGGAAAAATTTAGTCTGGATATTGCTGGTCAGATGAGGGCTGCTTATGAAGCAAACGAGCAGGCAGAGCAAGAAGCGGCCGGCGGCTTCGAAAGTGCCGGGGAGCAGGAAATCACTGGCGGCTTCGAGAATGTCGGAGAGCAGGGCAACATCGGTGGATTCGAGAGCCTTGGAGAGCAGGAAAGCGCAGGCGGCTTGGACAGTATCGGAAGTCTGGGAGACAGCGGCGAGACTGGCAATACAGGCGATATGCAGGGGGACGGCGGAAGCACCGGAGGATCCCTCGATGACGGCGGCGACCCGAGTGGTTCCGATGGCGGGGACGACCAGGGCGGCGGCGGAAATGACGGCGGAGATGATGACAGCGACGCGGATTAATTTATGCGAAAGAAACATATTAACAACGAAAAGCATAAAGACTATATGGAAATATATTAACAGCGAAAAGCATAAAGACCATAAAGAAATATATTAGCAGCGAAAAACCGTTTGACATTCCGGTTTTAATACAGTACAATCAATGGTATCAGGATTGATCGGGTCAACATGCGGGCGAAGCATCGGATCGGAGCTTTCTATAAAAACATTCAGGAGGAATGAGCTATGAACAGAGCAGCACAGAGCTATCTTGACACACTGAAACAGAAAGACATTAAGGTAAAGGAAACCTTTGAGACCAGCGACGGACAGACCGTAGTCAAATGCGGATGGAACCTGTCGAGTACGAAGATCGACATTCTGGTAGCGATTCCGGAGGACTGCAAATATGCGGCTATTCGCTGCTTTAACTTTGCAAAGGTTCCGAAGGATCGTCTCGGACATGCCCTGATCGTTTGCAACGAGCTGAACAAGAAGTATAAATGGGTAAAGTTTTACGTGGATGATGACGGCGATATGACTGCCGAGGATGACGCGATCATCGATGCAGCTACCTGCGGTGATGAGTGCTTTGAGCTTATGATTCGTATGACCCAGATCGTAAACGAGTCCTATCCGGTGATTATGAAGGCGATTTATGGCTGATTTTACGCACACAGCATCAGAGAGAGGTCGTTCATGTTCTGTAAGGAAAGGCTTTGACTGATTTTGCGGAAATGACACAGATTTTTAAGAAAACAAACAGGAGCGGGAAAGGTTTTGGACCATATCCCGCTCCTGTTTTATGTGCAGTCCGTGCAAGGTGCCTTGCGGCTAAAGCCGTACCCGCGTACCCGGCCCGCGCGGGCGGATAGGAGAGAAGGACGTTTCCCTATCCAGCTGATAACAAATTATGCGTTTGCCGTGTCGCTGCTCAGATCTTCGTCTGTGTCATCATCGTAGTCGTACTCGTCGTCATAATCTTCATCATAGTCGTATACCTCGAGATCTCCAAGATTCTCTGCCTCACCGGACGCGATTGCGTCATAGGCTTCCTGCGGAACGGTGATTTCGACAGCATCCTCGTAGGAGACGGAATAATCCATGGATGTGTCGTTGAGGATGATCTCAATCGTCGTGGTGGTGTCGGAATCCTCGCTGTCAAAGTAAGCACTGAGCATTTCCGTTGCAAATGTGTTGATTGCGGTCATATCTGTGTCGTTCAGATCTATGTGCATCCCGGCTGGCAGGTAGGTTGCGGTATCTACATAATACTCAATCTTAATCTGCAGACCGTCCAGCAGTTCGAGAATCATGTCCATGGTCTCATCGTCCAGACCGGCCTCTTCGGTAAGCTCTTCGCCTGCGAGCTCTTCCGCTTTGTCAAGGATGGTGGTAATATTCGCGGAATCAATGACAGTAGAGAGAAGGTAGCACTCTGTGCCGTTGTAATCTGCGGCCTCGGAGGCGAGATCAAAGGTAATCCCCCATTCAGTCAGATCACTGTAGTCATAGGAGGAAGACATATCAAGCAGGGAATCCAGATCGAAGTCGATGCCAAGGTCAGAAGCACTGCCGTACTGCCAGGTACCCGCGCCCTCTTCGTCGTAAGAAGAATCCTCTGTATAAATGTAAGCGTTCAGATCATCGTCTTCGGTCACCATGTAAACCTGCATTGCGATAGTCTCATCGGTGCCGAGGGTTGATATACCGAAGGTGCCTGTCACCGACGTGGCAAGCGGATCCAGGGTGGCGGCGATATCCAGATCGGCCGTTACAAGCGCCTGGATGGTAGTGGTGGTTGATCCGTCGCCGATTGCTACGGAAACATCGAAATTCATATCAAACTCAGATGTCATGTTCTCTGCGGAAGCAGCGTTTTCCTGCATTTTTTCCATTACGCTCTCAGCAGTCTCGGCACTGTCAAAGCCGCAGAGCAAGGATGCCGCGCCTAAACCTAAAATTCCCAAAACCAGTTTTTTCTTCATTTCCAGAAATCCTTTCCTTTTGTGTGAGCAGGAGGCCGGCTATCCGGCATCCTCAGAATGATTGACCGCAGGTTACAGGCACCGCACCACGCTGCATGTGTCTGCGGGCTGCAGCATCCTGCATCTCGCTGCATGTGTCTGCGGGTTGCAGCATACAATACCACGCTGCGCGTGTCCGCAGGCTGCAGAATACCGCACTACGCCGCATGTGTCTGCCGAGCTGCAGGCATGCCGCACCCCATTTACTTGTCTTACTGCTTTCAAGCGATTCCCGCGCAGCACGGTATATTTCATCGGGCATGATTATAACATTTTCATGTGTTTGTTGTCCACAACAGAAGATTTTATTTGCAAAAATTAAGAAAATGTTTTGTAGTCTGTGTTGTGTTTCCAGCGAAACACGGTGGGGAGCGGCTCAGCGCATATCGACATTCAGCTTGTGCTTTAAGTTCCCCTGAATCTTTTTCATGAAGCTCTCAATATTTTTCGGGGTGAGGGCGTTTTCATGCGATACAAAGGTGATTTCGAACGCCATGCTCTTTTTGCCCTCGCCGATCTGTTCGCTGCGGTAGACATCGAAGAGCTCGACACTTTCGATATACTTGCAGGCTTTTTTGATTGTGTCAACGAGGACGCCGCATTCCATAGACTCCTCCGCGACTACGGCGAGGTCGCGGGTCACGGCCGGGAATTCAGAGACCGGCTGATAGCGGACGGTGTCCGAAATATGGGCATCCAGCGCCGCCCAGTCGATTTCTCCGAGGAAGATCTTATAATTAGCCTTGCTGTCCTTCGGCAGATCCAGCTCGTTGGTCACGCGGTTGGCCAGCTTGCCGAACATGCCTACACGCTCGCCTTCGCAGAGAATCCAGGCGGAAATGCCCGGGTGCAGCCAGGTGACATCCTGCGCACGCTCATAGGTGAACTCCAGACCGAACGATTCAGCAAGTCCCTCTACGATGCCCTTTACCGTGAAAAAGGTTTCCTTTGCGCCGAAAGCCGCGAATCCCAGGTGTGGGATTTCATCCGGAAGCTCCGTGACAGGCTGCTGCTTCGGCACGTAGATGTTGGACAGCTCGAAAATCCGGCCGTCGGCGTTGCCGCGCTTGATGTTGGAAACGATGGTGTTGAGCATGGAAGGCGCGAGCAGCGGGCGCATGATCGTCAGGTTGGCAGAAATCGGGTTCAGCAGACGGATCACGTTGCGCTCCGGCGCATCCGCCGCAATGTGCAGCGCGTCCAGGTCTGCGTCTGCGTAAAACGCCAGCGTAGAGACTTCCTGGCAGCCCTGAGAGCACATGGCGCGTTTCAGCTTTGCGCGGCGGCGCTGATCTGCGTTCTGGCCTCCGTTGGTGACGGCCGCTGCCGAAAGGAAGGTCGGAACGATGTGGTCATAGCCGTATTCGCGAATGACCTCCTCAGCCAGATCTGGCTCGCCGACCTCGATATCCTCACGATAACGCGGCGCAATGACGTCCAGCACATCGCCTTCGCGGGTCACCTGGAAATTCAGGCGGCCGAGAATGTCGAGAATGTCTTCCGCCGGCACCTCAATGCCCAGAATTTTATTGATACCGCTGATGGTGGCGGTAAAATGCATTCCCTCGCGCGGGGCTCCGGCGCTGACGTCAAAGGCGCTGGCGGTGACTTCCCCGCAGCCAAGCTCCTGGATCAGGTGCAGCGCACGCGCCATGCCGAGCTCGCAGGTATATTCGGAAATGCCTTTTTCATAATGACTGGAAGCGTCCGTGCTCTGTCCCAGAGCGCGGGAAGTCTTGCGTACATTGTCGCGCATAAATTTCGCGGACTCAAACAGCAGCTGCGTGGTGTGTTCCGTGATCTCACTGTTCATACCGCCCATGATGCCGGCCAGCGCGACCGGCTTGCTGCCGTCGCAGATCACCAGATTGTTCGGATTCAGCGCAAATTCCTTGCCGTCCAGCGTCTCAATGCTCTCTCCGTCGCGGGCGCGGCGCACCACGATCTTCGTGCTCTCCAGCGTGGACATGTCAAACGCGTGCATAGGCTGGCCGATTTCCAGCATGACAAAGTTGGTGATATCGACCACATTGCTGATGCTGCGCAGCCCGCACAGCGCCAGGTCGCGCTTCATCCACTGCGGCGACTCGCCGGGGGTGATGTTGCGCACTCCGTGTCCGAGATAGCGCGGGCAGAGATCGGGCGCCTCCACTGTGATATTCAGTCCTTCATAAATATAATCGCTGGTCGTATAGTCTGTGGCCGGCATTTTTAAAGGCTTATCCAGCACCGCCGCCACTTCACGTGCAATACCGAGGATGGACTGGCAGTCCGGGCGGTTTGCTGTGATGGAAATGTCAAAAATAAACTCATCCAGGCCGACCAGCGGCTTGATGTCCGCGCCGACCGGCGCATCGTCCGGCAGCACCAGCAGTCCGTTATAATCCGCGCCCGGATAGAGGTCATCATTCAGTCCCAGCTCCGTCCCGCTGCAGAGCATGCCGCAGCTCTCATATCCGCGCATTTTTCCTTTTTTAATCTTCGCGACGCCGATCACGGTCTTGTGATCCTTCGCCGTCTCAATAACCTTTGCTCCGACCCGCGCGACCGGGAATTTTCCGCCCGCATGTACATTATCTGCGCCGCAGCAGATCTGCAGCAGCTCGCCCGAGCCGTCGTCTACCTTGCACAGAGACAGGTGCGTCTCCGGGATTGGCTCACACTCCACGACCTGGCCTACCACCACGCCGGAAATATCCTTTCCGGTCTCGATCAGCTCCTCCACCTCAAAGCCGCAGCTAAACAGCTTTCGCTCCAGCTCTTCGGCCGATACATCGATGTCAACATATTTTTTCAACCAACTAAATGGTACTTTCATATTCATCTACCTTTCCGCAAATGGCACCTGTTGGTGTGGATGCCTGTGATTGCCATTTTTATCTGTACTGCCATTGCGACAATCCGTTATTATGATCCACTATTACAATCCAGTGATTTGCCATTTGCCATTTTATTACTCAATACAATCCGGCGGATTGCCTGTATTAAAAAACTGCCCGCCGCCAGTCTCGGAACCGTATTTCAAAACGTATCCTTCTGTCAGTCTTGGAATTACATTCCAAAGCCTGTTTCATTGTCAGTCGCGGAACTGCTTCAGAAACCGCAGATCATTCTCGTAGAGCAGGCTGATATTGTTGATGCCGTACTTCAGCATCGCGATACGCTCAATGCCGATGCCGAAGGCCAGTCCCGAATACTCCTTCGAGTCGATGCCGCAGTTTTCCAGCACCCGCGGATGCACGATACCGCCGCCCAGAACTTCAATCCAGCCGGTCCCCTTGCAGAGCGAGCAGCCGCAGCCGCCGCATTCAAAGCAGCTGACATCGACCTCCACACTCGGCTCTGTGAATGGGAAATAGCTCGGGCGCAGCCGCGTGCGCGTGTCACTGCCGAAGATTTCCTTTACAAATGCGTCCAGCATACCCTGCAGATCGCAGAGGGTGATGGTCTTGTCCACGACAAGTCCCTCCATCTGGTGGAACATCGGGGAGTGCGTCGCGTCCGAGTCTGAGCGGAACACCCGCCCCGGCACCAGCACCTTGATCGGCGGCTTTTTCGCGTCCATCACACGGATCTGCCCCGGACTGGTGTGCGTGCGCAGCAAAATATCCTCCGCGACATAGAACGTATCCTGCATATCCCTGGCCGGATGATTCTTTGCCACATTCAGACGGGTAAAATTGTGGTCGTCATCTTCAATCTCCGGGCCTTCGAAAATCTCAAACCCCATCCCGGAGAAAACATTAATCATCTCATTTTTCGTAATCGTAATCGGATGCAGCGACCCGACCTTATTTTTTGACGCCGGGAGCGTGATATCGACCTGCTCGGTCTTATCCCTCGCAGAAAGCTCCAGCTCTTCAATCTTTTCTCGCGCCTCCTGATAACGCGTCTCCGCATAGCGCTTAAATTCATTAATCACCCGGCCGGTCGCAGGGCGCTCCTCCTTCGGCACCTGCCCCAGGTCCTTCATCAGAGCCGTGACAGCTCCCTTTTTCCCCAGAAAAGCCTGCCAGAACTCATCCAGGTCCTTCTTCGAGCGGATCGAATCAAGTCCGCTCTCCATCTGCTCTCTGAGCGCTTTGATTTTGATTTCCATAAAAACACCTCATATATAATAATGAAAGAATTCGTGTCTGCCGAATGTTCCGCATTCCTGCGAAAAACGAAGCAGACACCGCGTCAGCCGCGCGCAGCCGTAAAATGCCTGCACTGCGCAAAACTGTACGTGAAATAGAAGAAATAAAAAAGCCTCGTCCACAAAAGGGACGAAGCTGCTTATCTCCGCGGTACCACCCAGACTTCCGCCGCAAACTGCGGCGACACTTAACCTGCCTGTAACGGGGCGAGCCGTTCCGCGCTATTCGGGCACCTGTCCTTTCGCACGAACCACTCCGGAGTGAATTTGCACAGATCCGTTCGGAAGGCCTTTCAGCCGGTGAGCCTTCTCTCTGGGGGGAAATTGCACTGTCTTACATCTTGCACCTGCTGTGCTTGCATTGCCCTACGCTTGCACCGTATCGACTGCCTGCGCTTGCTCCGCAATGACCTCGTTTCCCGGAGTCCTGTACACTGTCTCCATCAGTGTGTTTGAATGTGTTTAGCTTTCACTTTCGCCATTATATTACCTGGCTGGGGGGTTTGTCAAGTCAAATACCCCGATGCAAGCATCAGGGTATTTGTCTCCGCTTCGCTTCGGTCGGCGCTAAACGGATGTCCACTGGACATCCAGCGCCCTCGCGGCATCTTCGCTTCGCTCCGGTCGGTGCTAAACGTGTGCCACTGGCACACAGCACCGCCAAAT
>JAJQFO010000127.1:8580-10434 GCA_021201095.1 Lachnospiraceae bacterium | reverse complement strand
GTTTTCCACTGGCGCTGACGCTGAGATTTAAAACTTTTTTTGTTGGGTAAACATTGTCTCAAACGTCTATCTTCTATCGTTTCCCTATGTTTTATATTTGAAATTTCCCATTTTACTCCGCCTCCCTCTAAAGACAACCTACAGTTCCAAATCTATAATCACGCCCTCTGTGGGCATCATTACCGTAAAATAATGAGTTTTTGTCTGTGCTAGTTATTCCCATGTCACCATGAATCGTTGCTACGACACATCGTTTTTTACAAAATATTGCCGGTATCCACATCCAGAAGCACGGCCCCTCGGCGTGAAAATGGATGACATCATATTTACCGAAGGTCGCCTTGACTGTGGCAAAGAAGCTACTCGTCATCGCCGCCAAACCTTTGCGCTTGAATGTCGGCACTGGCTTCAGCTTCACACCCTTGTACTCGGATAACCCGCCGTTGTCACAGCCTGTCCGGTTGTAGCAGGTTACTTCACATCCCATATCAACCAGGCGAGGTGCAAGCTCCTCCACGACAACTTCAATACCGCCGCGTGAGCTGTCCATTGCCGGAACTGTTTTGTGTCCCAGCATTGCTATCTTGAGGGGAGCCTTCTTTTCAGTTTTCATCTTTCCATAACTCCTCTCGATCTCTTAAGCAGTCACCAGTTCCAAGCCCCGCTGTGGGTAAAATAATGAATTTTCCCTTGAGCTAGTAAAAACTGTGTCACCATGCACTGTGACAACTACCACAACATTTTTTACAAATATTTTGGGAATCCACATCCAAAAGCACGGGCCTTCGGCGTGAAAGTGAATGATGTCATATCTCCCAAATGTTGCTTTAACAGTGGCGAAGAAAGATGAAGTTACTGCCGCCAGACCTTTACGCTTAAATGTGGGCACTGTTTTTAATCTCACACCCTTATATTCGGACAGCCCACCGTTATCGCAGCCCGTCCGGTTGTAGCAAGTGACTTCACATCCCATATCAACTAAACGAGGTGCCAATTCCTCAACTACAACTTCGATTCCACCTCTTGAACTGTCCATTGCCGGAACCGTCTTATGCCCTAACATTGCAATCTTAAGAGGTGTGTTTTTCTCCCTTTTCATATGTCACAAAGCTCCTCTCAATCTCTTAGGCATTCACAGGTTTCAAACTCTTCTTTTTCAATCCGCATCCAGTCGAAATAATATCCTCTATTTTCTTGCAAAAGGCTTCACAGCCAGGATTCTCCGGGATTGTCACCTTATATCCCATCACTTTCTCATTCTCAAGGATTTCTGTTGCTTCTATATAATAGCCTTTATTCTCGGCCATCTTATCCTTCCTCATCTTTCTGGAACTCTCCCGTCATAATCAGATGCACATATTCATCTTTGTGTTCCTCTATGAATATGACAAGCTCGTAGAACTCCATCTCATTTGCGATTATCTGAACAGCGTTCGTATCAAACATGTTTGTCCTTCCAGAGCCCCGGATGACAAGCACCTGTTCTCGTATCTTCTCTCTGTCCATATGTTCCCTCACTCATTTGCTTGCGTTAAGCAAAAAAATGTAAACTTACATTTTTCCCTACCCAAGAATGTAAATTTACATTTTCGCTTATCCAGAAATGTACATTTACATTTTTTGTGCTATTGAAATGTACATTTACATATTTCTAACTCCAAGAATGTACATTTACATTTTTGAAAAAATGAATAATTTCTTGTGTCCAGTTGTATAAGTTTTGCGTCCAGTAGGATTCTCTTTAATGATTTTATTCCATCAATAATACCTTGATATTTTCGACTCAACCTGCTCACGGGGTTATCTCGTTCGTGTGTCCTACTGGACACAAACGGATTAAACTAAAATATGTAA
>JAJQFO010000127.1:0-8480 GCA_021201095.1 Lachnospiraceae bacterium | reverse complement strand
GGTTATTCAAAATGTACATTTACATTTTTTGGGTTATTGAAATGTACATTTACATTTTTCAATCCGAGAGAATGTAAATTTACATTTTCGCCAAAATCAGTGCGTCCAACTGTACCAATTTTGCGTCCAGAAGGTTACAAATAATTAAAGTAACTTAGCAGCTATGCTCTGATATTTTCGACTCAACATTCCGACCCTGTTATCTCGTTCGTGTGTCCTACTGGACACAAACGGATTAAACTAAAATATGTAAATTTACATTTTTTGGTTATTCAAAATGTACATTTACATTTTTTGGGTTATTGAAATGTACATTTACATATTTCAATCCGAGCGAATGTACATTTACATTTTCGCCAAAATCAGTGTGTCCAACTGTACCAATTTTGTATCCAGTAGGTTACAAAAAGATTAAACTAAATCAGCAGCGTTACTCTGATATTTTCGACTCAACATCCTCACGGGGTTATCTCATAAGCCTATTTTATTGCGCTTAACGCCTACTTTTCTGTACTTTTTACCCAAACAGGAGTTCTGCTTTTACCAAGCCGATGGAGGTGAGACATTATCTCAAACACCTTGCTTACCCTTTCAGTACAAACTGACTAAAACATTTTTAACGCTACCTGGACCCCTTCCGAGCGAATACTACTGCTACCGTTTTTATCAATATCTTTATATCCAAACTCAAGCTCCAGTTCTGTATGTACTGCGTATCCAGTTTCACGACATCCTCAAAATCATCGATATCGCTTCGTCCGCTCACCTGCCACAGTCCTGTGATTCCCGGTTTTATAGAAAGTCTTGCTCTATGGTAACTGTTGTACATGCTTACTTCGCTGATCAGAGGCGGTCTTGTACCAACCAATGACATGTCACCCTTTAATACATTCCAAAACTGTGGAAGTTCATCTATGCTGCTTGCACGAAGAAAATGTCCAAGGCCATGTTTGGTTCCGTCTGCTCCACTTCCGATGATTCTGGGGTCATTTTCTATCTTGAACATCTGACCTTTCATTTCATTCTTTTCCATTAGTTCCGCTTTGCGGGCTTCTGCGTCCTGATACATGCTGCGAAACTTATAGAGTTTAAAGATTCTGCCGTTTTTCCCGACCCGATCCTGTCCAAAGAAAACAGGTCCCGGATCTGAAATGTAAATTGCCGGAGCCACAAACAGGAAAGCAATCCCAGTAAAAATCAATCCTACGATTCCTCCGGCGATATCCATCGCCCTCTTAAAGAACGCCTGACCAACTGTGATCAATTTCAGATAACTGGTCATCACGGTAATGCCGGCGATGTTTTCTTCATATCTTGCTCCGGCAAGTTCATCAGAAGATATGATTTCCAGGTGAATCGTGATTCCCATCAGGCTGCAGTCGCGAATCAGATTCTGAGGAATTTTTACATTCGGCGGGATACTGAACAGGATTTCATCTGTTGCCGATTTCAACAGATAATCTGTTAAATTTTCCGCATTCGCAACCACAGAGATACCCTTTACTTCTTTGATTCCGTCCGGGTTTTCCCCGACAAGCACAATTCCATTCACTTGAAAATCAAGCATCTGATCCTGAAATTGTTCCAGTATACGAACTGCTCCTGCCTCATCCGTCACCATTAATAAAAGCCGTGGATTTTTTGCAAGCCGGTAATGGACATATTTTTTCCATAACGTGCGCTCTAGCCAGATCATTAGCAAAGAGATAATTGCTGTATAAACAACAACCATTCTGGACAATGAATCCATCGCATTCAGGAAAAAATTGAAGATCAGCATCATAGCTATCACTGTAGCTACATGCTTGGTCACCGCTGTAAATTCTTTTAAATAGCCTCGTCTCAATATGTTTTTGTAATTATTGTCAAATGCAGATACACAAATATGTATCAAAGCTATGATGATAATTAAGCTTCGATATAACTGTGACTCCCATATCTCCCACTGGTTTATATGAATCACGTAAGCCAGCCAGATAGAAATAAGAAAGCAGACGAGATCCAGTATCATAAAATCAATATGCTTGATGAAGCTGCTTGGATTTTTCTGGTACATAAGCTCGTAGATTACCCCCCCCCACGCGCATTTTCCAGACTTTTACGGTCTGTAAAAGCATCGTGTTTATGGTTATTCTTTTGAATTTGTGATAATGAAAAGTTTTGTTCTTAATGTTTCTCCATGAGTACTTCCAGCCCAACCTCGATTACCTGACGCTGCCGGAACATTTCCAGTTCCAGATAAGCTTTGCGTTTGTGATAATTGATTTTTTTGATGAGACCTTCTTTTCCCACCAGTGGGCCGGAAATCACTTTTACACTGGAACCTTCGAGGATTCCTTTGGATATTTCAACTACATGGTCTTCCCCGCCAAATTGCAGGATGAATTCTTTTTCTTCTTCCTTTAATGGAACAAATTCATCCCCGGTTTTCAGAAGTTTTGTAAGGCCATTGATTTTCTTAAGGCTATCAAAAAGCTCAATCAAATCCTCTGTCACTACAAACACATATCCTGGAAATAGAACCTGCTTTTTTATGCTCCACTCCCCATGCAGTTTTCTTTGTTCTTTACGATAAGGGATGAAGCACTGCTCCAGCACAGAATCCGGAATTCCTGCGGCACACTCGGCGCAGATTTTTTCTTCTGTTCCAGCCCGCACCTGCATGACATACCACATCTTCATTCCTCCATAACTCCCTGAGTACCCATAAACCGGCTTTGTTTTTATGACAACCGTCATGGACAACAGCGAAGGAACAACATGTTTCCAAATTTCGGAGTCTTGTATGATTATCCGGCCTGAAGTACCATCCATACAGCTTTTGATATCGATATGAAAAATTCCAATATCAAAAGTGCTCTAACAATGACAAGCGCATAAAGTCATCCTGCTCCCACAGCCTGAAGAGACAGCATATTTCTGTCCTGACTGTTTATCTGATTTCTGCACAAATTCGTTTCGGCCAATGGCTCCCACACTAATCCAATCCCTTCCAACATCTGAATCTGATTTTCACTTAATCGCCCATTCTTTTTGGCAACACGCTGGCGGCTAACCCAGACACACAATACTCCGCCACTGTCTCCCCGGTAACTATGGGGTATATTCCTCAGGCTGCCATGTTCTTTCACATAAGCTTCTGCATCCTGATACATCCGCAGCCAGGTTTTCCAGGCCCTGTCTTCCGCTGAAACTGACAGCTGTTCGAGAGGGAGTTCTGATATAAGTGCGGCCTGCTTCACAGTCAGTTTTCCGGATTCAAGGTATTTTTTCTGCCTCGCAATCCATTTCCCAAGCCACACGCCATCCACTACCGTGTCATGAGGAATATCCAAAGTGCCTTTTTCCCGATACCAGGCTTTTGCCAGCGCAAGTTTACTTTCCCAGGCATCCTCCTGCCAATTACTGCTAATCGTGTTCAGGCGTTGGATACGATTCTCGCTAAGCTTCCCTTTTTTGTACTGACAACGCTGTCGCTGCAGCCATACACCCAGCTTGCAACCGTTATCTGCTACATAACTGGTCGGAACCTGCAGGGTGCCATGCTCTTTTTGATAAGCTTCCGCTGCCTGAAATCCTTTTTCCCATTTGTCCTCATTCAGGTCTTTCCAGACCATGCCGATCGCATCCAGGCGTCTTACCTGTTCTTCTGTAGGTGGAGTTCCTTTTGCGGTACCAGCATGCAAGGCTCGCAACCGATAAATCCAGGTGCCAAGGCGTATCCCATCCTCTGTCAGATAACCAGCCGGAACGTTGAGGTCACGGTGTTCTCGGTAATAGCTGGTAGCAGCCGTGTAATTTCTCTCCCAGAAATAGTCCAGCATATCCCATGTCATGCCGAGATCATTCAATTTTTGTATTCGTTCCGGTGATAAAGACATCTGGTAACCGCCGGCGTTCTTTAAAGCCCGGATATACGAAAGCCATCCACCCAGTGCAACGCCTTCTTCATCTACGTACTTTGCCGGGGCGTTCAGATCGCCGTATTTCTCACGGTACCGCTTTGCCGCCGCATAGTATCGCTCCCATTTCAGATCCGATGCTGCTTCCCAGACCATACCGATGGAATCCAGTTTGCGGATACGTTCTTCGGTAAGAGAACCAGGTATCTGCCCTTTGCGGATTCTCCTCTGATTGGCAATCCAGTTGCCCAAGGCATAACCGTCTGCCGTAATGTATCTGCAGGGAACCTCCAGGTTCCCATTTTCCTCATAAAATGCTTTTGCCTGTTCAAACATCAGATCCCAGGATGCAGTCAGCGTGTCATTCAGTTTTGCGAATAGTTTGCGGCAGTCCTGCAGCTCGTCTATGATCCGGAAATGTTCATTCACAATCAGTTCATCCTCACCAAGACTGCGGTAATAAGATGTCACCAACTGCATCTCTTCCTCCAAAGAATCGATGCTCCAAAGGGCTTCTATATTCGAGACTATGTCGAAAATATCAGAGGTATCCGATCTGCTGGCGGATAACGACCGCCCAATCTGCTGCTTGTAAACGACCGGGGAAACGGTCGGACGCAAAAGGATAACACCACTGATGCCTTCCACATGAATTCCTTCATTCAAGGCATCAATACAGTAAAGGAGCCTCAGGTGTGTGTTATCGTTATCATTCCGGAAGTTGTCAAACTCCTTGTCTGCACCCGGGTCGTTGGAATAGAGGGAGTAAACGTGCGGGTGCGGATCTACTTTTGCAAACCAGTCCAGGTGCTCCAGCATTTCATCCATGTGTTCCTTGCTTGAACAGAACACTATATACTTCCCGGTTCGATTGGTCATATGCTTATCAAAGATCACATCCAGCCCATCCGCCATTTCCAACGTGCGGCGCAGTTCTTCCAGATAACGGTCGCACTCGTCACGGACAAGCTTGCTTCTACACTGGCGGATACGTTTCTCATACTTCACTAAATCTTTTTTCCAGGAATAGACGGAAAGCACGTATTTCGGCGGATTCAGAATCCCTCGAACAATAGCCTCGCCAAGGTTCATCTGGGAGGCGACATTTCCATCAAAAAGTTCGTCCGCCATATCCCTCTGATTGTCCAGATAGCGGATATTCGTCGCAGATAAGCCAAGAATGGGAACATCCGGAAATGCTGCCAGAAGGCGCTGTACGCCCTGTCCCCAGCACTTCGCTCCGCAGCGGTGAAATTCGTCCAGGATGATGTAATCCGGAGAACCACTCAAACGTGAAGTGTTTTTCACGTTTTTCGTGTTTTTTGCCTCAGAAGAAGTCCCGGTCGCGCTACCCTGACAGATATCTGCAATCTCCGCATTGTCCATCATCATGAGCTTCGCGTAGGTGCAGAATGTAATGTTGTTCAGTTCTCCATCACCGGCCACCACTTTCAGATTCTCCAGCTGAGTTTTGAAGATATATTCCGATGGTGAGAGCCAGAGGATATGCTGATCCGGATGATCCGCACACAGCCGGAAGGCAATAAAAGACTTGCCGGTTCCTGTTGGATGAATGATTGCTGCTTTTCCGGTCTGCTGCATCATGTCTACAGCGGCATCGTATGCCGTCTGATTATGATCAAAAAGCGTGATCTCCAAGTCTCTCACCTCCTTCTCCCAAAATTTGTCCTGTTCAAAATCAATAGCCCTTTATCCAGAGCTGTCTCTTTCCTGTCTGCATTGCTATATGGCGATAGTCATATTGTCGTTTTCTTTTATTCTGTGTTTTTCAGAATCCGGATGCTTCATCGTCTTAGTCGCTGTTTTCGGATACCAGGGGAATCCAATCTCATCCAGGAGCTGAATCTTTTCCTCATTCATTTTTCCGGTCCGCCGGGTCTTGCGCTGATTTAATATCCACGTATACAGATTCGTTCCCCGTTTTCCCCGGAAATCCCTGGGCACACCTGCCAGATCCCCATGATTTTCAGAATATTCTTTCGCATCCTGGTACATCTCTATCCAATGAGCCGATGCCTTTACCATGCCATCAGCCGGCAGTTCTGATAAAAGCTCCACCTGTCTTCGACTGAGTCTCCCTTCTTCCCGCATCTTCTTCTGGGAAGCAAGCCATTTCCCGATCCAGACGCCGTCTATCACAGTATTCTGGGTAATTGCTATATTTCCATTTTCCCGATACCATTTTTTTACCAGTTCCAGCCTGCTTTCCCAGGTATCCGCCTGCCACACCATGCCAATCACATCCAGTTTTTCTTTTCGTGTATCGGAAAGTTTCTGATTCTGATAAGCCTGCCTCTGGCTCCAAATCCATTTCCCCAGCTTAAATCCATCTTCTGTCACATATCTTGCCGATACACGGAGATCCCCATGTGTCGATGCATATTCTTTTGCAACCCGATAGCCCTTGTCCCACTTGGTATCATTTACTTTCGTCCAGACCATCCCGATCTCATCGAGCCGACGAATCTGTTCCTCTGTCAGCATCGTTCCTTCGGAACGATTTTCATCATATTTCCTTCGTTCTTTCCGCATCCGATGTATCCAGATGCCAAGCTTGATGCCGTCTGTGTTTACATAGGAGGCGAGAACATCCAGATTTCCATGTTCCCTGTAATAAGCGGCTGCCGCCTCATAATTCCGCTCCCAGAAAAAATCGATCTTACCCCAGATCATCCCAATCTCGTTCAGCTGCTCGATCCGTTCTCCGGTCAGATATTTCTGCCGCGCACCGGCTTTTTCAAATGAGCGGATGCTGCTCAGCCATTCGCCCAGATGGATTCCATCCTCTGTCACATAGTCCCATTTGACATCCAGATCTCCATGTGCCTCAAAATACGCCTTTGCAGCCGAATAATTCTTTTCCCAGAGCTGATCCAGGAAAGAGTCCCATTCCATGCCGATCGAATCCAGCTTCCGGATCTGCTCTTCTGTAAGACAGCCATGGCCAGTCCCTTTTCGGATTTTCCTCTGGGTGGAAACCCAATGCCCAAGGGGATAGCCATCTTCTGTCACATAGGTCGATCTCACATCCAGGTTTCCATGCTCTTCGTACCAGGCCCTCGCCAGGTCAAACATCAGATCCCAGGAAGCAGACAGTGTTTCATCCAGCTTATGAAACAATTCCCGACAGTCCTTCACCTCGTCGATAATGCGGAAATGCTCGTTTACAATATGGCTGTTCTCTCCAAGATCACGGTAATACGATGTAACCAGCTGCATCTCGTCCTCAATCAAAGACCAACTCTCGAGGCAGCTTAGATTCTGAACTATGTCGAACACAGTAGCGTCATTGCTTTTACTGGCGGAAAGTGCCCGGCCAATCTGCTGCTTATAAACGATCGGGGATACGGTCGGTCGCAGCAGGATGACACCGTTGATGCCTTCCACATGAATCCCTTCATTTAAGGCATCAATGCAGTAAAGAAGACGCAAGTGGGAAGTATCATTATCCGCACGGAAATCGTCAAAGACCTGATCCGAACCCGGCTCAAGGGTGTAGAGTGAATAAACATGCGGATGCTTGTCCACCTTTTCAAACCATTCCAGATGCCCCATCATCTCGTCCATATGTTCTTTGTTCGAACAGAACACGATATACTTTCCGGTACGGTCCGGCATATGTTTGTCGAAGATCTCATCCAGTCCTTCCGACATCTCCAGTGCACGCTTCAGGTCTTCCAGATACTGTTCACAGGTATCGCGGACAATCCTGCTCTTCGCTGCCTGGACGCGCTTCTCATATTTCTCCAGACTTTGCTGGCAGGAATAGACGGAAAGTACATATTTCGGCGGATTCAAAATACCCCGGACGATTGCTTCGCCAAGGGTCATCTCAGATGCAATATTTCCATCAAATAGTTCATCCGCCATATCCCTCTGATTGTCCAGATAACGGATGTTTGTCGCAGACAGGCCGAGAATCGGCGTGTCCGGAAATGTAGAGAGCAGCTTCTGCACGCCCTGTCCCCACTGCTGCGCACCGCAGCGATGGAACTCGTCCAGGATGATGTAGGATGGAGCGGCATTTTCTTTCTCTTTTTCAGCCTGCTCCGGCTGATTTGGATCAGATGAAATTTCTGCGGCATCATCCATACAGATTTCAGCCATCTCTTTTTCATCCATCCACATGAGTTTTGCATAAGTGCAGAAAATAATGTTCTGCGGAACTTCTCCGCCGGTCGCTGCTTTCAGGTTCTCCCTCTGCGTTTTAAAGATATATTCTGATGGGGAAAGCCAAAGGATGTTCTCTTCCGGATGATCCGCGCAGAGCCGGAATCCAATGAAAGACTTTCCGGTTCCTGTTGGATGAACGATCGCTGCTTTTCCAGTCTGCTTCATCATGTCTACTGCAGCGTCATATGCCGATTGATTATGGTCAAACAGCACAACCTCCAACATCCTCACCTCCCCCCGATTGAATGTTCCATAGCAATCCGGTATCTCTGTTTCTTCATAAAAAAGAAAGCCCTTCAACAGATTCTGTCAGGCTCTTTATTGATCTAAAAACTCATGTTTACGGCTTCTCGAATGTCTCCATAGCGTATAGCTTCGCCATTC
>JAJQFO010000301.1 GCA_021201095.1 Lachnospiraceae bacterium | reverse complement strand
GACTTATAGCAGGACGAGAAATTTGAATCACAGATAAGAGCAAATAAGAGAAAGCAGTAGAAAAGGGGATCGCTTGTATGCGGTTCCTTTTTCATATATGAAAACAGGAGCATAACGTATAAGCCTTCGGCGCATCTAATATTCATCTGATGTTCTTCTTCATGAAATCTTCTATTGAAGATAAATCAGAATTGTGCTATTCTGGCAACATATGCTGAAAATTATTTATTTGAATAGTGAAACTCATCAATTGAAACAGTGTTGGTTGTCAGGTGAAGGATAGGAAATGCGTACAGATCAGGAAAAGCGTTCGGAGAGTTCCCACCGTCGTGAAAATAGAGCGTCTGCGTATGGAAGCCGCTATGAGGATAAAAACCCAAAATCCGCGTCGGGGAAAAAAGCAACAGGCAGCAAAAAACGGTCTGGCAGAAGAAAAACGGGCAGCAGAAAATCCCGCTTAAGCAGGGACGGAAGGGCGGCTGCTGTCTGCTTTGCTATATTTGCAGTGCTTGTAATCATCCTGTTTGCGGGAATATTTCTTCTGAGAAAGGACAGCGAGGACCGTTCCTATGGCAGCCAGGGTATTTTCAGCTTTCTTAGCGGATCACAGAGTGCGGATGCGGCTCCGGATGTTACGGTGGATCTGGATTCTCTGTACAGCCCTTACGCGGCACTGATTGATGAAAGCACAGGAACAGTTCTGGGAAGTAAGCGGAGCGACGAAGTGATTTACCCGGCATCTATGACAAAGATTTTGTCTGTGTGGACTGCCATTGAAAATATCAGTAACCTGGATGCAGAGGTTACAATGTCTGAGGACTTTTATAATGAACTCTATGCGCAAAATGCTTCTCAGGCTGGTTTTGAGCCCGGAGAGACCACGGTAATCCGGGACCTGCTCTATGGCGCACTCCTTCCTTCAGGCGCGGAATGCTGTATGCAGCTGGCAATCGAGGCGGCTGGATCGGAGGATGGCCTGGTAGAACTGATGAATCAGAAGATAGAAGAGCTCGGGCTGGAGCAGAGCCATTTTACAAACTGCACGGGGCTCCATGACGACGATCAATATACGACGACTTATGAGATGGCGCTGATTCTGCGTGCGGCGCTGGAAAATGATACCTTCCGCGAGGTGTTTACTACTCACTACTACGTGATGTCCGCAACTGACGTCCATCCAGACGGGTTTACCGTGTGGAGCACCTTCTTTAAAAATGTAGCCGATGAGATTGTCACTGGAGGCGAGATCCTGGGGGCCAAAACTGGCTACACGCAGGAGGCGGGACTTTGCCTGGCGACCATGGCGCAGGTCGGCGACCGGGAATATATCCTGGTGACGGCTGGCTGGTCGTCTGAGGATATTGGCTCTTATCACATTCTGGATGCGTTTTCCGGTTACAACCTGCTGGGTGAGGCTCTTGGGCTTGAGAGTGAAAACGAGAGTACAGAATAAATTGTCCGGAGACAGCTTCTGACTTCTGAGGGAAAACATTTGCAAAACGAGCAAAATGCGCATAATTGCAAGGCAGTCCGTTAGAAGTCCCTTGAATAATCCCCCTGTATTCTATCTGAGCAATTCGCCAGGGTAGTCTGCCACGTATATTGTACGAATAGTCAGCCTGTATAAACTTGCTCATGTGACTTGCACCGCCGGTTTGATGCATGCGCAATCCGAAGAAGCGGCTGAAAAACATATGAAATAATGCCTGATGCCGGGTTTTAAATGTTCAGATACGAACCTGCCGCCCCTTCCGGTGCTCAAAAATGGTATAATAACGGAACCCGAGAGATTCCAGCACGGCCTGCGCCTGATCAAACGCATTCGCGACGTGGATGGGGCGATGCGCGTCCGCTCCGACAGTGACCAGCTCGCCTCCGAGCTCGCGGTAGCGTGCAAAGACACTTTTGCAGGGGTTTGGTTCTCCGAGACCGGCCTTGTAGCCGCCTGTATTCAGCTCCAGGCACTTTCCGTTTTCAATCAGGTAGCGCAGAATCGGATCGATATAGTCCGCATACGTGCTGTAGGAATAATAGCGGTTTTTATTCGGACCATAGCGTACAACAAAATCCAGATGTCCCAGAGTATCAAAATCCTGCGGGGAAAACTTCAGCAGGGTTTCATACTCAGTCTGTAAATATTCTTCATAGCACTCGCGTTCGTCTCTGCCTTCAAAATATTCCGGGTAATAAGGGTCCATGCCGCGCACAAAATGCTGCGAGGCGATGATATAATCAAACTCATATTTCCGCGTAAGTGCAGCAAGCTCCCGGGGAAGATGCGGCATGATGCCAAACTCCATGCCGATACCGATCTGGAGTCTATCCCTGTATTCTTCCCGCAGCTGTTTCATCCTTGGAAAGTAAGCATCCAGATCCAGAGAAAAGTCGGCGTCGCCGGGAGGCGCGTCAATGTCCAGATGCTCGGTAAAGCAGATACCGCGAAGGCCGAGCTCCATGGCGCGCAGGATCATCGCCTCTGCAGGCGTTTCGCTGTCCCCGGAAAAATCAGAATGCATGTGGAAATCATAGAGAATAGCCATATGGTTGCTTGTTCCTTTCTTGTTTATACGTATAATGCCGATCGAACTGCGAACTTTTGCAGTTTTTCAGTAATGAAGAGAATCTAACTGCAGAATGTTGTTATTTTACAGAAATGCCTGCGGAACGGCAAGACACTGCGATTTACTGGAAAACAGATTGATCCGCACGTTATCATAATATCATTTTGCCTGCTTTAAGGTCAGACAAAACTCCTCCTGCCGCCGCAGCAGCCCGGATTCGTTCTCATCATAGCGAATTCTGCAAAAAAAGTCTATAAAAATTTTCAGGGAATGCATATTAGCACTTGAAATTCTGGGAAAAATTAGGTAGAATAGCAAAAGGTTGGGGATTTTTTAACAATTATGTGGATCCCTGATACTTACCTGTCAAAATCACATATAGGAGGAATTATTATCATGGCAGTAAAAGTTGCGATCAATGGATTTGGACGTATCGGCCGTCTGGCATTCAGACAGATGTTCCAGGCAGAAGGCTACGATGTAGTAGCTATCAACGATCTGACCAGCCCGAAGATGCTGGCTCACCTTCTGAAGTATGACTCTTCACAGGGTAAGTACGAGAAGGCTGAGACGGTTTCCTATACGGACGACGCGATCGTAGTTGATGGACATACCATCACGATCTACAAAGAGGCAGACGCTTCCAAGCTTCCGTGGGGCGAGCTTGGTGTAGATGTAGTTCTGGAGTGCACCGGATTCTATACCTCCAAGGAAAAATCCATGGCTCATATCAACGCTGGCGCTAAGAAGGTTGTTATCTCCGCTCCGGCAGGAAATGATCTTCCGACCATCGTATATAATGTAAACCACACCACTCTGAAGCCGGAAGATACCGTTATCTCCGCTGCTTCCTGCACGACGAACTGCCTCGCTCCGATGGCGAAGGCGCTCAACGACCTGGCTCCGATCGAGTCCGGTATCATGTGCACGATTCATGCTTACACCGGCGATCAGATGATCCTTGACGGACCGCAGAGAAAGGCGATCTGAGAAGATCCCGTGCAGGCGCTGTCAACATCGTTCCGAACTCCACCGGCGCTGCAAAGGCAATCGGTCTGGTTATTCCGGAGCTGAAGGGCAAGCTCATCGGCGCTGCTCAGCGTGTACCGACCCCGACAGGTTCTACCACGATCCTGAACGCAGTTGTAAAGGGCGAGGCTACTGTTGAGGGTATCAACGAGGCTATGAAGGCTCAGGCTACCGAGTCCTTCGGATACAACACTGACGAGATCGTTTCCTCTGACGTAGTCGGCATGAGATTTGGTTCTCTGTTTGATGCTACTCAGACTATGGTTGTAAACCTTGGCAACGGTACCTCTCAGGTACAGGTTGTTTCATGGTACGACAATGAGAACTCCTATGTAAGCCAGATGGTTCGCACGATCAAGTATTTCGCTGAGCTGGCTTAATTCAATCCATCCGCACAGGAGGGCACAAGGCCGTGATTCCATTGACGACCGCTGACTAAAAAAACGGAAATAGATGGAAAGCGCAGCCGGATTATGAGAAGAAAACTGCTTCACATAATTCATAATAAGAAGACCCAGAAGAGGTCCGGTCTGATAGGACCGGATCTCTTTTCCGTCTATGCGGGCTTCGCAAAATTTTTTCCCTGAATCTTAGCTGGGAATTATTGACCGCTCAATGATTTTCCAGGAATTCTCAAAGGATTCTCGATAGATTCGGCGAAGAGCGCAGGACATGAAAAAAGATTTTTCAGGAGGATTTTTCAATGCTTAACAAAAAGACAGTTGATGATTTCAACGCCAGCGGCAGAAGAGTTCTGGTTCGCTGTGACTTCAACGTACCGCTCAAGGCTGGTGAGATCACGGACGAGACACGTATCGTGGCAGCACTTCCGACCATCAAAAAGCTGATCGCTGACGGCGGCAAGGTAATTCTTTGCTCCCACCTTGGCAAAGTGAAAAATGGCCCGAACGAGGGAGAATCTCTCGCTCCGGTAGCAAAGAGACTGAGCGAAAAGCTTGGCAAGGAAGTAACATTTGTTTCTGATTATAATGTGACCGGTGCGGACGCAACGGCAGCCGTAGAGGCTATGCAGCCGGGCGATGTTGTCCTTCTGCAGAACACCCGTTTCCGCGGTGCGGAGGAGACCAAGAACGGTGAGGCGTTCAGCAAGGAGCTGGCTGCTCTCTGCGATGACTATGTATGCGACGCGTTTGGTTCCTCTCACAGAGCCCATGCTTCCGTGGCTGGCGTTACGGAATTCGTACGTGCAAAGGGCGGCAACTGCGCGGTTGGCTATCTGATGCAGAAGGAAATCGATTTCCTTGGCAACGCGGTAAACAATCCGGTACGTCCGTTTGTAGCCATCCTTGGCGGTGCAAAGGTAGCGGACAAGCTGAACGTTATCTCCAACCTGCTTGAGAAATGCGATACCCTGATCATCGGCGGCGGCATGGCTTACACCTTCCTGAAGGCGCAGGGCTATGAGATCGGTACTTCCCTCTGTGATGACTCCAAGCTGGATTATTGCAAAGAGATGATGGCGAAGGCCGAGCAGCTTGGCAAGAAGCTTCTTCTTCCGGTTGACACCGTAGTGACAGCTGCGTTCCCGAACCCGATCGATGCTGAGATTGCAACGGAGGTCTATGCTTCTACAGAGATCCCGGCGGACAAGATGGGCATGGATATCGGACCGAAGACCCAGGCTCTTTACGCAGAGGCTGTTAAGTCTGCAAAGACTGTAGTATGGAATGGACCGATGGGCGTATTTGAGAACCCGACTCTGGCAGCTGGTACCATCGCGGTGGCGAAATCTCTGGCTGAGACCGACGCAACCACCATCATCGGCGGCGGTGATTCCGCAGCAGCAGTCAACCAGCTGGGCTTTGGCGACAAGATGTCCCATATTTCCACCGGCGGCGGCGCTTCCCTTGAGTTCCTTGAGGGCAAGGACCTTCCGGGCGTAGTGGCAGCGGATGACAAATAATAGAAAACAGATGGTTTAAAATAATGAGCCGGGTGGGCTTACAATCGAAAGAATACCTGGCTCATTGCATGGAGAAAACAGATGTCTGTCATGTAATAGGCAGAGCTGTAATCTGAGATATCATATAAGGAGATAAAATCATGGCAAGAAAGAAAATTATCGCCGGCAACTGGAAAATGAACATGACGCCGAGCGAAGCAGTAAAACTGGTAGAAACGCTGAAGCCGCTGGTAGTGAATGACGATGTGGACGTCGTATTCTGCGTGCCTGCAATCGACATCATCCCGGTAGTGGAAGCTGCAAAGGGCTCCAACATTCAGGTTGGCGCGGAAAATATGTATTTCGAGGAGAAGGGTGCTTACACCGGAGAAATTTCTCCGAACATGCTGGTGGATGCCGGTGTGAAATATGTGGTTCTGGGCCATTCCGAGAGAAGAGAGTATTTCGCAGAGACCAGCGAGACTGTTAATAAGAAGATGCTCAAGGCATTTGAGCATGGCATCACGCCGATCATGTGCTGCGGCGAATCTCTTACCCAGAGAGAGCAGGGCATCACGATGGACTGGATCCGTCAGCAGGTGAAGGTAGGCTTCCTCAACGTGACCGCGGATCAGGCAAAGACGGCTGTCATCGCTTATGAACCGATCTGGGCAATCGGAACCGGAAAGACCGCTACTACCGAGCAGGCACAGGAAGTATGCGCAGGAATCCGCGCATGCATCGCCGAGATCTATGATGACGCTACCGCAGCCGCAATCCGCATCCAGTACGGCGGTTCTGTAAACGCAAAGACTGCTCCGGATTTGTTCGCGCAGGCGGATATCGATGGCGGCCTGGTAGGCGGCGCTTCTCTCAAGGAAGAGTTCGGAAAGATCGTAAATTACAAATAACCATGTAGCTTTAGCATTATTTAACTGTGCTTTATCGATAAAATGTATGCATGGCAGAGCATACTGATAGAATAAAGCATAGTGATCGAATAAGGCGTTCTGTAATTTTAGTTTACAGGACGTCTTTTCATATTTGCAAACTTTTGGAACTCTGATTATACGTTAAACCCGCGCTGGACGTCCAGTGGACATCCGTTTAGCGTAAACCGGAAAGAATGCGTAACGAACTCTGTGAAATCTTTTATCTGTAAAGAAAAAATACTTGACAGACTCTTTTTTTGTGTGTATGATAAGCAACGGTGATTGGCATGGACGAGGTATTACGGCAGACGCTTCTGTATGATTTTTATGGAGAATTGCTCACGGAGCATCAGCAGGAGGTGTATGAGACGGTTGTACAGAATGACCTTTCATACTCAGAGGCTGCTGAAATGTTCGGCATCAGCCGGCAGGGCGTCCATGAGCTGGTAAAACGCAGTGTGAAGACGCTGGAGGACTATGAGTCGAAGCTGCATCTGGTGGAACGCTTCCTGAAGATCCGGGAGAATGTGCAGCAGATTCAGTATTTATCTTCCCACTGCGAAGCGATTGAGAAAGAGACTTTAGCCAGACAGGTTTCAGAGTTATCCGGCCAGATTCTTGGGGAACTCTGACAAGGCTGAACTTATTATATAATTTGAATGGCAACAGAACGTGATACTATGGTCCTCAAAGTCAGGAACAGGAACGCGAGATTTCCCTTCCTGGACTTGTGTCCCTTGTATATTATATAGGAGAAACGGAATGGCTTTTGAAAGCTTATCGGAGAAGCTGCAGAATGTATTCAAAAATCTGCGGAGCAAGGGCCGCCTGACAGAGGCGGATGTAAAGACCGCGCTCAAGGAAGTCAAGATGGCTCTTCTGGAAGCAGATGTCAGCTTTAAGGTAGTAAAACAGTTTATCAAGGCTGTCGAGGCGAAGGCGATTGGCCAGGATGTCATGAATGGCCTGAATCCGGGGCAGATGGTGATCAAGATTGTCAATGACGAGCTGGTCGCCCTGATGGGTTCTGAGACGACGGAGCTGGCGCTGCGTCCTTCTAATGAGGTCACGGTCGTGATGATGGTCGGTCTGCAGGGCGCGGGCAAGACTACTACTGTAGCGAAGCTGGCCGGCAAGTTTAAGTCAAAGGGCCGCAGACCACTGTTGGTCGCCTGTGATGTCTACCGTCCGGCAGCGATTAAGCAGCTGCAGATCAACGGTGAAAAGCAGGGGGTGGAGGTTTTCTCCCTCGGTGATAAAGAAGATCCGGTGCGGATTGCCAGTGAAGCGATCCGCTATGCGAAGGAGCACAGCCTGAATTTGGTCTTTCTGGATACGGCGGGACGGCTTCATATCGATGAGGATATGATGCAGGAGCTGCAGAAGATCAAGGAGACTGTTTCGGTAGATCAGACGATCCTGGTGGTAGATGCGATGACCGGACAGGATGCGGTGAATGTTGCATCCATGTTTGAAGAAAAAATCGGCATTGACGGCGTTATTCTGACAAAGCTCGACGGTGATACGAGAGGCGGCGCAGCACTTTCGATAAAAGCAACCTGCGGCAAGCCGATTCTCTATGCCGGGATGGGCGAAAAGCTCTCTGATCTGGAGCAGTTTTATCCGGATCGAATGGCTTCGAGAATTCTCGGTATGGGAGATGTTCTCTCTCTGATTGAAAAAGCACAGGATACGATTGATGAGGATAAGGCCCGCTCCATGGAGCAGCGGTTCCGAAAAGCGCAGTTTGGATTTGACGATTATCTGGATAGCATGAACAAGATGAAGAATATTGGCGGTATTTCCAGTATCCTGAGCATGATGCCGGGTATGGGCGGCGCCCAGATGAAGCAGCTTGAAGACGCGGTGGATGAGAAGCAGATGGCCCGCATCGAGGCGATGATTCTTTCTATGACACCGAAGGAGCGCGCGAATCCGGATATTCTCAACCTTTCCAGAAAACGCAGAATCGCTGCGGGAGCCGGAGTGGACATCAGTGAGGTAAACCGCCTTGTCAAGCAGTTCGAGCAGAGCCGCAAGATGATGAAGCAATACTCCGGGATGTTTGGCGGAAAAGGACAAAAGGGCGGAAAAATGGGAAGGTTCCGGCTCCCATTTTAGTCGGTGTCGGTTGACGTACTCAGATTGACACAGGGACTGATACACAGTCCCGTCGGGAAATTATCATGAAGAAGTCCTGGCTGTGGGAAAGCGCTGCAAGGTGTTATGAGAAAAGAGCAGTGAAAAGGTGCTGCGGCAAGAAGTGCTGGTTCCGGTCGCTTACGTGACTGTGGACGAGGGCTCATGTTTCAAAAGCTCTCAAATATAGAAATGCGTAACTGTTATTTTTATATAAAGGCAGTTGCAAAAAGATTAGTACAGGAGGTGAAAAAAATGGCAGTAAAGATCAGATTAAGAAGAATGGGAAAAAAGAAAGATCCTTTCTATAGAATCGTTGTTGCGGACGGCAGATCACCGAGAGATGGAAAATGCATCGAGGAGATCGGTTCCTACAATCCGAACACCGATCCGAGCGAGTTCAAGATTAACGAAGAGCTTGCTAAGAAATGGCTTGCGGCCGGCGCACAGCCGACCGAGACCGTCGGGAAGCTTTTCAAGCTGGCTGGCATCGAGAAGTAAAAAGAGGTGAGCAGATATGAAGGAACTATTGGAAGTAATTGCGAAATCTCTGGTTGAACATCCCGACGAGGTAGAGGTTACAGAAAAAGAAAGCGGCAAAACGCTTGTGCTGGAGCTGAAGGTTGCTCCCACGGATATGGGTAAGGTGATTGGAAAGCAGGGGAGAATCGCGAAAGCGATTCGTTCCGTAGTAAAAGCTGCTGCGACGAAGGATGACCGCAAAGTCGTCGTAGATATCCTGCAGTAGTTTTGGTGCTTATTCGGGAGCTGTTGAAATATCGACAGCTCCTTCTTTTCTATGTTAATATGAAAGCCGCGCATGAGAAAATCGCTGCGCGATTGTATATCCCGTATGAAGTGCGGGATGCCCGCGCCCCACAATCGAAGATTGGGGGCAAAACCCGGCGAGGGGCGCGGTCTGCGTCCATACTCGCTGCGTGAGTACGGACATATGATTTATTAATGTTGAAGGAGAAATGTATGCTTGATATTTTGCAGGTGGGTGCTGTGACATCCACGCATGGCCTCGCAGGAGAGGTGAAGGTCTTTCCTACAACGGACGATCCGATGAGATACAAGGATTTAAAGACGGTTCTGGTTGAGAGTACGCCGGTATCCGTCCGAAATCTGACGGCAGGGACAAACCACAGGCAAAAGGCTGATTCTTCAAACAGAAAAACTCCAGGAATCAGGCAAGATGACACACTGCAACCATCTGGAGACAGTTTGCGCGAGCTGCATATCGAGCATGTCCGTTTTCAGAAAAATCTGGTTATTGTGAAATTCAGCGGCCTGGATCGAATTGAGGACGTGGAGTGGCTGCGCGGGCATGCGCTCTATGTTACCCGCGAAAACGCGGTTGCTCTGGAGGAAGGCGAATATTTTATTGCAGATCTGATCGGCCTGACTGTTTATGCAGACGAGCCTGTATATCCTGCCGGAACAGACCTTCCGGGAAAGCTGCAAGCCGGGATTGAAACGACGGAAGAAGAAAAATCCGCTCCTGGTTTCTTACTTGGAAAACTCAGTGATGTGCTGCAGACCGGAGCGAATGACGTATATGAAGTAAAGCTTATAGATGGACGAGAGGTACTGATTCCGGCAATCCGGCAGTGTATATTAAACGTCGATCTGGAACAGGGCACCATGCTTGTACATCTGCTGGAGGGGCTTCTGGAATGAATTTTTATGTAATGACTTTATTCCCGGAAATGATTGAGCAGGGAATGAACACCAGCATTACCGGGCGTGCGATTTCGAAGGGACTGCTTTCTCTGGAAACCGTAAATATCCGCGATTATTCCGTCTCCGGAAATGGAAGAATTGATGATTATCCCTATGGAGGCGGAGCGGGAATGGTGATGCAGGCAGAGCCGATTTTCAGAGCGTATGAGGCGCTGCAGGCGAGAATTTCCGGGCGTGAAAAAACTGCTGAGTCAAAAGAAACTGAGTCAAAAGA
>JAJQFO010000142.1 GCA_021201095.1 Lachnospiraceae bacterium | reverse complement strand
GGTCATATCTGCACCGATGGCTTTGCTGTTCATCACCACGTAAGCGCTGCCGAATGCCTTGCCGATGATCACGTTTACCTTCGGCACGGTCGCGTTGGCAAATGCCGCGGTCAGCTTCGCCGCTGCCTTCGCAATCTTTTTCTCGGAGCACTTGCATGCCTTGAAGCCGGCTGCGTTGGTCAGAGTCAGCACCGGGATCTCGAATGCGTCGCAGAAATTAACAAACTCTGCTGCCTTTTCCGCTCCGCGCGCACTGATGACGCAGTCAAAGGACTCTTTGAGCTCGCCGTCCTCGCCGTAGATCTCCGTACGGTTCGCCACCGCGCCGACCGTTGTACCGTTCAGGCGCAGGAAACCGGTCACCATATCCGGTGCGTAGGCTGCCTTTAATTCTACAAAAATATTATTATCTGCAATGTTGGAAAGGAGAATAGAAGTGTCGCCTGATGCATTTGCCAGATCCTCGCATGCGCGGTTCAGGTCGTCGGTGCACTCCTCATAGGAAAGATCATCTTCATTATTTGCCGGCAGCATACATACCAGTGTGCGGATGTTGCCAAGGATCTCATCCTCGGAGCCGACAAAATCGATCAGTCCGGTCTCCTCACTCTGGAATTTTGCTGCAGAAGTGTCGCATTTTTCTTTTGTGTTGCCTGGAAGCGCGTTCGGAGAATTTACAAACAGCTCCGCTTTTTCGCTCTCCATGAATGTAAAATCAGCCAGTCCGGGGATCAGTGCCATGCCGCCGCCGCATCTGCCGAATACAGCTGTGATCTGCGGGATTACCCCAGATGCCTGCGCCTGCTTCTGATAAATCAGGCCAAACGCATTCAAAGCGTCTGTTGCCTCCTGAAGTCTCAGGCCTGCGCTGTCCAAAAGTCCGATCACCGGTGCACCCATCTTGATCGCCATATCATACAGTCCTGCGATCTTTTTTGCGTGCATTTCTCCAATTGATCCGCCTAAGACGGACGCGTCCTGGCTGTACACGTACACCAGATGCCCGTCAATCACACCGTAACCGGTAATCACGCCATCTCCGGGCGTCTCGGTCTGCGGCAGGTTGAAATCAGTGCTTCTGGCTGTCACGTGTCCGCCGATCTCTACAAAACTGTTATCGTCAAGCAGAGAAGCGATCCGTCTGCCTGCCTGGTTTTGCTCTGTAAAACTCATGATTCAGCCCTCCATCGCTAAAAATAATAGTAGTTTCTACGTAACTATTCAGGGCAGTCCTTCGCACTTGCTGCGAAGGACGTATGAAAAAACATATTTTACAGGAAAAAGTCCCATCGCGCAGCGATTTTAAATGGACTTTTTCCCATAACTGTGAAGGTACTGAACAGTTACGTTTCCCCAAAATACATCCTTTTTATATTATCCTGTTTCCCCAAAAAATGCAAGCCTTTTGTCACACAATATCTGGTAGAAAATCAGGTGAAAAAACGCACTATTTTAGGAAGTAAAGAACAATTATTTATTATTACAGGATTGTTCCGCCGCCCATTACCAGATCTCCATCGTAGAACACGACTGCCTGTCCGGGGGTGACAGCGCGGACGGGTTCGTCAAAAATCACCTCAGCACGATCCTCCTCAAGCCGGTGTACTGTCGCAAAAGCCCCCGGATGGCTGTAGCGGATCTTTGCCAGGACGCGCGTGCCGTCCGGAATATCCGGAACGCTCATGAAGTTCAGACGATTGCAGGTCAGGCGGTCGCGGAATACTTCATCCGCCGTGCCGATCACGACCTCATTGGTCTCGGGCCGGATTTCCGTGACAAAAGCCGGATATCCCAAGGCCAGCCGCAGGCCGCGCCGCTGCCCGATCGTATAATGGGTGATGCCTCTGTGTGTGCCGAGGATTTCCCCATCGGCAGTCACAAAATTGCCGGGAGGCGGCACCGGGCGGGAACTGTTTTTCTCGATAAATCCGGCGTAATCATCATCGGGGACAAAGCAGATCTCCTGGCTGTCCGGCTTGTGCGCGACCGGAAGCCCAACCGCTTCGGCAATCCGGCGGATCTGCGGTTTGTCATATGCTCCGACCGGCATCAGCGTATGGGATAGCTGCTCCTGCGTGAGATTATAAAGGGCGTAGGTCTGATCCTTCCCCTTTGTCACGGAACTGCGGATCGCGTATCTTCCGTTTGGCAAATGCTCCACGCGCGCATAATGGCCGGTCGCGATAGAATCCGCACCAATTTGCAGGCTTCGCCGCAGCAGCGATTCCCACTTGACATAACGGTTGCAGGCGATGCAGGGATTGGGCGTGCGCCCGGCCAGGTACTCATCGATAAAATAATCAATCACGTTTTTGCGGAATTCCTCGCGGAAGTTCATCACATAATGCGGTATCTGCAGCATGGACGCCACCCGCGCAGCATCCTCCGCGGCGCTTAATCCGCAGCAGCCGCCTTTTGCGCTTGCCTCCTCATCAGCCTCCTTCGGCCAGATCTGCATGGTCACGCCAATTACCTCGTAGCCGGCTTCCTTCAGAAGATAGGCGGCCACCGAGGAGTCCACGCCGCCGGACATGCCGACGACCACTGTCTGTTTTTTCATAATAAAATTACACTCTCCTGCAAAAATCCTCATACTGCGGCGACATGCTTCTGAGCCGCTCCACAATCCGTTTGATCGTATCCACTGTAATGTCAATCTCTTCCCGAGTCGTCTCAGCGCTTAATGTCAGCCGCAGGGAACCGTGTGCGAGGTCATCCGGCAGCCCGATCGCAAGCAATACATGGGACGGATCAAGAGAACCGGTCGTGCAGGCCGAGCCGCTGGAGCCGCAGATGCCCTCCATATCCAGCATAATCAGCAGGGTCTCCCCCTCGACAAACTGGAAGCTGAAATTTGCATTGTTTGGAAGCCGCTTTTCCCGGTGCCCGTTCAGCCTCGTATAGGGAATTTCCCGGAGGACACGGTCTATCAAATAATCCCGCAGCACACGTTCGTGCTCTGCTCTTTTTTGCATGCTCTCACAGACCTCCTTCGCCGCCTGGCCGAAGCCCACGATGCCCGGCACGTTTTCCGTGCCGGCCCGTCTGCGGCGTTCCTGTGCGCCTCCATGGATGAAGGAACCCAGCCGCAGATTTCTGCGGATATACAAAAAGCCCACGCCTTTCGGGCCGTTCAGCTTATGGGCACTCGCGCTCATAAGGTCAATATGCAGCTCCTCCACATCGATGGGCAGCTGCCCATACGCCTGCACCGCGTCCGTATGAAACAGAATGCCGTGCTCCTGCGCGATCTCACCGATCTCACGAATTGGCTGCAGCGTACCAATCTCATTATTGGCAAACATGACGGAAATCAGAAAAGTTTCCGGTCGGATTGCCTTTTTCAGCTCCTCCAGTTTCACGATGCCGTTCTCATCGACATTCAGGTATGTGACCTGGATTCCCCGCTTTTCCAGATACTCGCAGGTATGCAGGATCGCGTGGTGTTCGATTTTTGTTGTGATAATGTGATTCTTTCGGTGGGACTCGTTTTTCACATTGATACCGGGATCTCCGGGCTTTGACACTTTGAATCCTTCGGTGCGGCGCGAGTCATCGCCCGGTGAAGGGATTCCGGCCATCTCCGCAGCTGCCTTGAGCGCCCAGTTATCGGACTCGGTGCCTCCTGCGGTGAAGTAGATTTCCTCCGGCCTGGCCCCGATGGTCGCCGCGATGGTCCTCCTGCTTTCGTTCACTGCCTCCCGGCTTTTTACTCCAATGCTGTAGATGCCGGACGCGTTACCATAATACTCCGAAAAATATGGCAGCATCGCCTCAACAACTGACGCTGACGTTTTCGTTGTCGCCGCGTTGTCCAGATATATAAACTTATCCATATCGGATCTCCTTGCCATCTCTATTCTTATCCGGGCGGGCCGGAAGCTATCCGCTGCGGTACTATCCCATTGCAGCTTTATCCGTTACAGTGCTTCCCAACAAACTCTTCCGGGCTTTTTCTGCTCTTTTCCGCCATTTTTTTACTTTCTTCCACCAGCTGGCTGATAAAAATCTGATCCATCGCTTCTTCAATGCTCTCATTGATCCGCTGCCAGACATATTTTGTCACGCACAGATCTGCGCCCTCGCAGCCCTCGCCGCTGAAAGCCCCGCAGTCTACTGCCCGCATATCGCCTTCCAGAGCGCGAAGCACATCGCCCGCCGTGATCTGATCCGCCGGGCGGCTTAAGCGGTATCCGCCCGATACGCCGCGGGTGCTCACGACCAGACTCGCCTTACGCAGCTTCGCGATCAGCTGTTCCAGGTAGCTCTCAGAAATTCCCTGCCGCAGGGCGATGCTGCTGATAGAAACTGCCTCCTCCTCGCTGTTCAGAGCCAGATCCACCATGGCCCGCAGCCCATAGCGGCCTTTTGTTGATAATCTCATGTTTCCTCCCACATGCCTGAAGACCTCTGTCAGACATAAGCTGCAATCATTTTCAGGCATCATCCTAACATAATTTCTCTTATTCTTCAACTGGAAACTAATTTCTTCGATGCTCAGAATCCATCCTGCTTCCTTTATTATAACACGCTTCCCTGATTCCGGTTATCGAGCAGCCGTCTTTCCGAATATCAGATCATAAGCAGTTCTGTTCTAACATTCCGGTTTTGCCGCATAGGATAAAGCAAGCAATCCTTACGAGGCGGCCGGTCTTTGAATCAGAAACGCTATCTCATCAAAGGAACTCTTCTATTAACTGTCATGGGACTGCTGACCAGGGTGGCCGGCTTCTTCTATAAAATATTCCTTTCCCGGACAATAGGTGCGGCTGAAATCGGACTTTATCAGATGACTATTCCGGTTTTTTCGTTCTGCACGGCGCTGTGCGGCGGAGGCATACAGACGGCTGTTTCCCGGTTTGTGGCGGAAGCACTGGCCGCGGAGAATGCTGTGGCTCGTGAGAATGCCCGAAAACAGGATGATATACCGCACCGGGAGAATACACAGGCAGCGAAGGACGAACCAAGTCGGAAAAAGCCCCAGCCAGCGGAGGCAGAATCGGATCGAAAAAACGCACGCATAAAAGCCAGACGCGCCCTCCTCACAGGACTTTTACTCTCCCTTCCTGCCTCTGTTTTCTGCATGATATTGCTGTATTTTGGAGCCGATCTGATCGGCAGGCGTTTTCTTCTGGAAGAATCCTGCGCAGGACTTTTAAAGGTAATGGCTTTCTCACTGCCGTTTTCCACAGTGCACTGCTGCGTCTGCGGATATTTTATGGGTTCGAAAAAAGTACTGCCTCCGGCGTTTTCCCAGTTCATCGAACAGATGGTACGCATCTTTTTTGTCGTGTCTGCTTACT
This sequence comes from Lachnospiraceae bacterium, assembly GCA_021201095.1. Lineage (GTDB taxonomy): Bacteria > Bacillota > Clostridia > Lachnospirales > Lachnospiraceae > Choladousia. The sequence continues at coordinate 5,278 of JAJQFO010000142.1, read as the reverse complement.
GTCTTTCCTTACCAAATGGCACTACTGCGGGCGGAGCCCGGCTCATGGTCCTCGGGCAGCTTTTGGGAGAGGCGGCCTGCGCCATTTTTGTTCTGGCATGCATGGGATGTCTGAGCCGCACAAGTACAGCAAAACATCCCCTGCGCGCACAATCACACAGTGCAAAGCATCCTATGCCAACGCAGTCAAACATCCCATTGCGCTCTTCCCTGAAACAGTCAGACGCCACATTGCGTTCTTCTCTGAGACAGTCAGGCACCATAATGCGCTCCATCCCGGTCAATCCAGGCGCAGCCTTTCGCCGCTGCCGCTCGTCCGCTCAGAAGATGCTCTCTGTTTCTCTGCCTCTTGGTCTGAACCGCATGCTGATGTGCGTCCTGCAGGCGATCGAGGCGTCTCTTCTCCCACAGATGCTGCAGCGCGCCGGACAGAGCTCCATGGAAGCCATCTCTGATTATGGTACCCTGACCGGCATGGCTATGCCGATGATCCTTTTTCCGACCGCAGTCACATCTGCGCTCGGTATGCTCCTGCTCCCCACGGTTTCCGAAGCTCACGCACTACAACAGAAAAAACAGCTCACCCAAACAGTCAACGCTACATTTATGGGCGGGCTTATTCTGGGCAGCTTTTGTCTGGGGCTGTTTTTGCTGTTTGGAGACGGTGTCGGCAATATCCTCTTTCAAAACAGTCTGGCCGGAGTCTATATCCGCAGACTCGCCCTGATCTGTCCGCTGATCTATATAAACACAACCATGATGAGCATTCTCCACGGTCTGGACCGCTCCGCCTCCATCCTGCTCTGGAATCTCGCCGGGTTCGCCCTGCGCTTTTTCTGTATACTGAGGCTCGTCCCCCTTCTGGGAATGAACGGATATCTTTGGGGCTTGCTGCTCGATGATCTCCTGGTATCCGTATGCATTCTCTTCACGCTGCGACGCGCCTCATGGCTGACGGTTTCCGTGCCTGATCTGCTTGCAAAAATGCTCCTGCCGGCAATTACCGGCGGAGGAGCCGTTCTCCTTTTTCGCGCTGCAATTGCGCAAAAAATCTCCCCAATGGCGGCTTTCGCCGTAAGCGGGGGGATTTACTGCCTGACATTTGCGGGTATGGGCCGGGTACTCCTTTGGTCTGACCCCAAAAAGATGTCTGACCAGAAGAAGACCACATTGTTTTCGGGCTTGTCCAGCGGCGCAGGGAAAAAACTTCAGAAAAGGCAGAGGAATTTGTAGAGTTTAATTTTAATAAAACTCCTTACGCAGCCGTACGCATAACACAAAAGCTGACCTGAGAATGAAAATAAACCCGCAGGTAACGATCATACGGCGAAATCAAATCGTCAGCACTGCCTCAAGCAGCTGCCTTGTATACGCATTCTGCGGATGACTCAAAAGATCTCCGGTCTCCTGATATTCTACACAAGCGCCATCCTTCATCACCAGGATACGGCTGCAAATGGTACTGACCAGTGCCAGATCATGGGAGACAAACACGACTGCCATCCCTCTCTCTTTCGCCAGCTGAACCAGAAGATCGATGATGCGCGCCTGCACAGAAACGTCCAGAGCGCTTGTGATCTCATCGCAGAGCAATACCTTTGGCCGGACAGCAATTGCCCGGGAAATAGCCGCCCTCTGGCACTGGCCGCCGCTTAACGCAGATGGGTAACGATCCTTCAGATCTGCCGAAAGTCCGGTCTGAGCAAGCAGCTTCTCCAGATCTGCCGAAAATCCCATTGGTGCAGGCAGCTCCTCCTGATCTGCCGAGACCTCTGTCTGCCTGAAAAACTTCTCCGGAAATCCCCTCTGCTGTCCGCCCCGCATATGCTTCTGGCAAAGGTTCTTTTGATTTTCCAGAATGGAGGAGCCAATCCGGATGCGGGGATCAAACGAAGATACCGGTTCCTGAAAAATCATCTGCATTCCCTGGTAATCCTCTTTTGTTCGTTTTGGGGAAAGAAGCTTCCCGGACAGCCGGATTTCACCTGTATCCGGCGTTTCCAGACCGGAAATCTGCCGCAGAAGTGTGCTTTTTCCGCTTCCGCTCTCTCCGACAATTCCCAGAAACTCGCCCTCGCGGACAGTAAAACTAATATCCCGGACTGCTTGAATCTCGCGGCGGCCCTGATGGTAGGCTTTGTTCAGATGGCGCACCTCTAAGACCGGAGGCACCGTTTGTCTGTCATTCTCCTTCTGTGATAAAGTCGTCAGGCTCAGACAATCCTTTGCCGCATTCTGTGATTTAGCCGACAGGTCATCTGCTCCATTCCATACTTTTTGTAGTGCCGTCAACGAACTTGCATCATCAAACAGAGCATTCTTTGGCCTGCCAGTCGGCTCCGAACAGTTATATGGAGATTTCTGTGAAGCCACCGAAGGATCCCGCAAAATACGCGGCACTGCGGAAAGCAGTTCCTTCGTATAAGCATCTTCCGGCGAGCGCAATACCTCCTCCACCCTCCGGCACTCCACAATCTGTCCCTTGTGCATCACGGCAATCCGGTCTGCCATCTTCGCGGCTACGCCCAGATTGTGCGTCACCAGCATAATTGCGGTGCCGGAAAGCTCTCTGGCTCTTTGCAATTCATCGAGTACCTGACCCTGCAGTGTGACATCCAGTGCGCTGGTCGGCTCGTCAGCTAAGATCAGACGGGGGCGAAGCAGCATGGTAAGCGCAATCGCGATCCGCTGGTTCATCCCGCCGCTCATCTCATACGGGCAGCTGTCCAGAATCCGTTCGCCATCCGGAAGCCCCAGCGTATCAAGCATGTCAAGGACCTCTTTCCAGGACTCCTCGCCGCGGAACAGGCCATTGCTTTTGAGGGTCTCCTGAAACTGCCTGCGATATGTGCGGATCGGATTAAACGAAGCGCCCGGATTCTGGAAAATCATGCCGATACTGCCTGTGTTTCCAGCCTTCATCTGTCTGTCTGCATGCCTTCGAACAGGAGCATTCTGTTTTTTTTCATTATCAGCAAAACAACGATGTTCCCTTCCATCGAAAATAGCTCCGTCCAGTATTTTTACCCCGAACAGCTCCGGATTCATGATTGCTTTCAGCAGAGTACTTTTTCCGCTTCCGCTTTCTCCCACGATACATAGAATTTCTCCAGGCGCCACGGATAAAGAGACATCTGAGACAACCGGGTCAGCAGAACCATAGCCCAGGCTAAGATGCTCTGTGCGGATTAAAAATTCTGTTTTGCTGCCGGCTGCTTTCCCTTGCATATCTCTCACCGCTTCTCTTTTCTGCTTTTTCTATCCCACTTATTCTTCGTTTTATTCCGCCTTCACACCCATCAGTTCCTGCACGGAGTCGCCCAGATAGTTAAAAATCATAACCGTCAGCACCATCGCGCCGCCGGGCGCCAGCACCGTCCACGGCGCGAGCTGCATATATCCGCGCGCTTCGTTGATCATACTGCCCCACTCCGCATTCGGAAGCTGTACGCCAATCCCCAGAAAGGACAATCCGGCAAAGCCCATCATGGTGACGCCGATCTGCGTAGCCGCATTTACGAGCAGCGGCGGCAGGATGTTCGGAAAAATATGCCGGATCAGAATGCGGGCATCACTGCTTCCTCCCAGCCTGGCTGCAAGGACATAGGGTTCTTTTTTTATCGCCAGTACCTGGCTGCGCGCCAGCCTTGCATATAATGTCCAGCCGGTGATCCCAAGAGCCAGCATGGCGTTTCCCATGCCTCCTCCCAGAATTCCGGCGACGGCAATGGCAAGCACCATCTGTGGAAAAGCAAGCATCGTGTCTGCCAGGCGCATCAAGACCGTGTCCAGCAATCCGCCATAGTATCCGCAGAGCATCCCCAGCACACTCCCGGCCAGAAAGGTAACTGCTACCAGAAACAACGCAGAAAAAACTGAAGTCCGCGCGCCCATCAGAACTCTGGAAAATACACAGCGTCCCAGACTGTCCGTGCCAAATGGAAACTGTCGGCTCGGCGCAGCCTTCATATACAGCGCATTCGTCTCATTAGGATCGTTCGGACACAGCCACGGAGCCAGGATACTGACTACAATCAGAATCATCGCCAGCACGGCAAAAAAAATCGTCCGCTTTTTTGCTTTTGATTTTGATGTCATGCCTACACGCCTCCTTTTTGCGCTGTTCACCCTGCAGTTCCTTACTGCACACTTTGCGTCCTCGGATCAAACACCCGATAGCTGATATCAATCAAAAGGTTGATCCCGACATAAAGGACCGCCATCAGAATCACAAATCCCTGTATCACCGGGTAATCGCGGGCCGTGATCGAATCCATGACCAGCTTTCCCAGACCCGGCCACATAAAAATAGTCTCAATCACCACGCTTCCGCCCATCAGCGTTCCCACCGACAGACCAACGATTGTCAGAATCGGCATCATAGAATTGTGCAGTACATTGCAAAGCAAAATCAGATGCTCCTTTACTCCGCGCACACGTGCGCCGGTGACGTATTCCTGGCTGAGCTGTTCGAGAAATTCCGCGCGGAATTGCCGGATAAAGCGGCTGATCATCGGGATGGACAATGCAAGCGTCGGAAGGAAGAGTCCCTGCAGGGTTCCTTTCGCAATCACTGGAAAAAATTTCAGCTGTATACAGAAAAAATAGATCAGAAGTACGGAAAGTAAGAAGCTTGGCACAGAATTTCCGACAAACGTCAGGAAACGGATCAGGTAATCAGAAAAATGATTTTTCCGTACTGCAGTATAAAGTGCCAGCGGGACGGACAGCAGCAGAGAAAAGAAAAGGCTCGCCAGGGACAGGATGAGCGTATTACCCATCCCCTCCGCGAGCTTTTCCGTCACGGGGCGGCCGTCTTTATAGGAGGTGCCGAGATCGCCGCGCAGAGCATCGAAAAGCCAGTCGCCATACTGGACAAGAAAAGGGCGATCCAGCCCCATCTCCCGGCGCACCTGCTCCACGACCTCGTCACTGACCGCGATCCCCTGCGCCTTCAGTTTCTTTTCAGCCGGATCGCCGGGCGAAAGATACAGCAAAAGAAAGGTCAGAAAGGTCACACCAAACAGGACCGGTATCATCTGTAATAATCGTTTTCCGATGTATTTTCCCATCGTCCGTTTCGTCCCTTTCTTTCCGCTGCCGCCAGATGATTCCGGCTTTTCTTTCGCCTCCAGACCATCTTGAGGCAATTTCAGCTTTCCTCTTTCGCCCCTACTTGCGATCGTCAGGCAGCTCCAGCTTTCCTCTTTCGCCCCTTGCGATCGTCAGCAAGAAGCATATTAAGTCGAACGACACATGATATAAAAAATCACCCCCAG
>JAJQFO010000042.1 GCA_021201095.1 Lachnospiraceae bacterium | reverse complement strand
TTTGTATATACATTAATTCGTAAAATCATGAATTCGTGAAATCATGAATTCACGAGGGAGAAACCCCTGTGACATTTGTCAGTTTTCAAAAAACAATGCCTCTGTAATGAATCCGGATCATAACCAGAGTCAGCCAGAGCCGTCAAAAAGTCTCAGTCCACCTATGCGCAGAGAACGCCTTATCATCGTGGACACTGAAGGCACGATTACGTCTCAGTCCACATACACACGTGGAACACGTTTCCCGATATCACAGACAAATTCGTAGGGAAAACGCCCTGAAGCAGCTCCCAGCTCATCCACCGTGATCTCTTCTTCTCCATCCCTGCCCAGCAGCGTCACCTCATCGAGCAGCTTGGCATGAAGGCCAGTCACGTCCACCATAAACTGATCCATGCACACGCGTCCGAGGATGTGTGCACGTTTTCCCCGGATCAGGACACTCCCCTGATTACTCAGGCTGCGAGGATAGCCATCACCATATCCCACTGGAATGGTGGCAATTTCCATCTCTTTTTCGGAGACAAAGGTCCCTCCGTAGCTCACCGGAGTCCCCACAGGAATCCGTTTCAGGCAGACGATATGAGATTTCAGCTCCATCACAGGATACAGATGATTTTTCTCACGGTCCATTTCATCCGACGGATAGATGCCATAAAGAATAATCCCCGCACGCACCATATCCATATGTGCCTCCGAAAGTTCCAGAATGCCCGCGCTGTTGGAGCAGTGACGCATAAAACCAGTAGCCCCCCGCTCGTTAAGGCCGTCACAAAATCCGGCAAACCGCTCCATCTGGCTTCTGGCAGAGCTTTTATCTTTTTCATCCGCTCTCGCGAAATGTGTGAAAACTCCTTCGATCTGAATGCCGTCCGTCTGCGCAATCGAAAGCGCAGTTTCCAGGCCCTCCGGGGTATCCGGCACACCGATTCTGGACATACCCGTATCTACCGCGAGATGTACGGGGATCTTCTGAGTTTGCGCAGAGGTTTCCCCGGCAAAGTCTCCGGAAGTCTGTACGAATGCCTCATCGGCAAGGTTTCCGGGGGCCTGTATGGATGCCTCATCGGCAAGGTCTCCGGAAGTCTGCTCGGATGCTCCATCGGCGAGGTCACCAAAAGTTTGCGCAGACGCCTCGCGAGCGAAATCTCCAGGCATATACGCAGACGCTTCGTCGGCAAATTCCTGCGCCATCCGGCTGGTGAACACGGTCGGACGGACGTCGTGCTGCGCCATCCATCCATAGTCTTCTGCAAATGTATAGCCAAGCACGAGAATCGGCTTCTTAAGCCCCGCGTTTCGAAGCTCTCTGGCCTCCGAAACCGCTGCCACGGCATATCCCCAGATATCCTCATCCGGCTCCAGCATCCGTGCGATCGGCACCGCGCCATGGCCATATCCGTCCGTCTTGATTACTGCCATAATCTTTGTGCCGGTCCGCAGATTTTCCTTAATCACGCGCAGATTCTGCGCGATTGCTTCCATATGAATATATGCTGTGATCCGATTATGTACGCTCATGTGTTCCTCCTAAACTCCGCAGGCTTCTCCCGGACGGAAGCTGCATACGCAAAAGCCGGTCTTTCATTCGCATCACTCTTCCGATGCGCTCCGCAATGTCTCCCGCAATCATCCCATAAGAGCCAAGCTCCTTCTGTGCAAGGTCTCCGGCGAGTCCATGCAGGTAAACGCCCAGCACCGCCGCCTCAAAGCAGGCCATTCCCTGCGCAAGCAGGCCGCTTATCAGACCGGAGAGCACATCTCCGCTCCCGGCGACCGCCATTCCGTCATTTCCGGAGGTGTTCAGATATACCTGCTTTCCGTCGGATACCGCAGTCCGTGCATCCTTGAGGACACAAGTTACTCCCCATGCGTCAGCCAGAGATCGCGAAGCTGCGATCAGATCCCCGGTGATCAGGGTTTTGTCTTTCCCGGTCAGACGAACCATTTCTCCGATATGGGGCGTCAGTATCCTCTTCCCGCGTATTCCGCTTAAATCTTCTCCTGCCTCCTGGTACGCTCGCTCCCCGCGTTTTTTTGCAAGGAGATTCAGCGCATCCGCGTCTATCACCAGAGATTTCTCATAGTACTGCAGAGTAAATTGTAAAAGAGACGCAGCCCTCGAAGAGGTACCCAGCCCCGGCCCGATGCAGGCGGCATCCGACCAGTCAAGTGCATTTTTAAGAAGCAGCTCCGTATCTTCCAGGGAAGCCTGCGGATCCCAGGCGGTGACGATCGCCTCAGGCAGGCAGGTCTGTATCACCGTCCGGTTACATTCCGGTGTAAAAATACGTACCATCCCGCATCCGGTGCGGAAAGCACTCTTTGCTGAGAGCACCGCCGCGCCGCTCATTCCCTCGCTGCCAGCTATGAGCAGGACCTTTCCGTAGGTACCCTTATTGGAATACGCGCTGCGCGCCGGGATCTTATCAAGATCGTGCTTCGTATATGTAAAAATGAATGGGGGTTCTGTGTTTCCGACTCCTGTTTTTTGCAAAGATATCTGAGATGATGCATGCGAAAATGCCTGCGAGACTGCCCCAGACGGAACATGTAAAAGTGCCAGCGAAAGCACAGGTGCATCCATGCAAATCCCAATATCCCTGCAGATCAGCTGCCCGCAATAAGCGGCGCCCGGGTAAAGAATCTGCCCGATCTTACGGGCCGCAAAGGTCACCGTCAGATCCGCTTTCACCGCAGTGCCCATCACACGCCCGTCATCCGCGCTGATGCCCGACGGGATATCCACGGCCACCCGTTTCGCCCTCCGATCATTCATCCAGCGGATGACATCCGCGTAACGTCCCTCTACCGATCTCGAAAGCCCGATGCCAAAAACTGCGTCTACTATAACAGTATATTCACCTTCCATGAAATTACTGCTGCTTTTTAAGCCCAAATTCTCACAGATTTTTTTCTGCAGCCGGGTTTCGTCACTCATAGAGGCTTCCCTCCCGACAAAAGCGATTGTCACTTGGGACGCCCCCGGCGAGTGACATTCGGCTATGCCCGGATTTTTCTGAGCCAGACCGCTGGAATCCCGGGAAAAATCGCAGAAATTCCCGGCTGACCCGCAGGAGTCTCGGGCAGAATCGCAGAAATCCCGGGAAAAATCGCAGGACTGGGAGAGAAGCCGCGCAACGGCAAATCCATCCCCACCGTTATTGCCGGAGCCGCAGACAACAAGGACCCGCGATAAATCCAGGCGGGCCTTATGCATCTCCTCTACAACAGCCAGCGCCGCCCGCTCCATCAGCACAGCAGACGGAATTCCGATCTGGCGAATCGTGTATTCATCGCAGGCCTTCATCTGTCCTGCATTAAGAAGTCTCTCCATATGCCGCCTCCCCGCCGTTACTGTGTCTTCATCTTTCGATGGTTCAGATCGTAGGAGAGCTGCATCAGACTCTCCGAGAGGTGAACATTTTCTACTACCACGTCTTCGGGTACATGCAGATCTGTATGCGCAAAATTCCAGATAGCCTTCACTCCGTTTTCTACCAGGATAGGAGCGATCGTTTCCGCGCCGCTTTTCGGAAGAGTAAGAGCCGCGATCTGAATTTCATTATCCTTCAGAAACTGCGGAAGCTCATCCGTCATGCGGATCGGAATCCCGCGGACAATCTTTCCGTCCAGTGCCGGATTGATATCAAAAATCCCGATAATGGAAAACCCGCGCCTTTCAAAATTGACATAATTTGCAAGCGCCTGTCCCAGGTGTCCGCCTCCCACAATCACCATGTTATATGTTTTGTCCAGCCCCAGGATCTTTCCGATCTCACTGTGAAGGTACTTCACATTGTAGCCATATCCCTGCTGGCCAAAGCCGCCAAAGTTATTCAGATCCTGGCGTATCTGCGACGCTGTCACATTCATCATGGTGCTGAGCTCATTCGAAGAAATCCGTTCGACATTCGCGTTAATAAGATCGCCAAGATACCGGTAATACCGCGGCAGCCTTTTTACTACCGCCTTTGAAATCTCATGCTCCGACACTGCTATTCCTCTTTTCTATATATCCGGCCCAGGGCCAGTGCCCCACGCATTATCCGGCACAAACTGCACAGATTCTTATCCGGCAAATAACTGTTCCGTATCTTCTCATCCTGAACAGCTGCCCGGCAGTTTCCGGCTACCCGGCCAGTTGTTCCCACTTTTCATAGAGCGCTTCCAGCTCCTCCGACACAGAAGCCTTCTCCATGGTCAGCTCCATGCAGCGGTCCACGTCTGTAAAAACCGTCTCGTCAGCCAGAAGCGCATCAATCTCGCGATCCCGCTCCTCAAGCTCCTGGATACGATCCTCCGTCCGCTTCAGCTCGTTTTGCTGCCGCCGTTTCTGGGAGAGCTCCTCTTTGCGCCGTGCGCGGTCTTCTTTGGCCACAGACGGACCGGTGCTCTCCCTTTCCGACGCTGCCGGGGCATAGAGCCTGGTCAGCTCCTCCGTCTTTTCCAGATAATAATCATAATTCCCCAGATAATTGATCAGCGTCCGGTTTTTCAGCTCCAGAATCCGCGTAGCTGTCTGATTGATAAAATAACGGTCATGGGATACATAGAGCACCGTCCCGGTATAATTGCGCAGCGCCTCCTCCAGAATTTCCTTCGATGTAATATCCAGGTGGTTGGTCGGCTCATCCAGAATCAGGAAATTCGCATTGGAAAGCATCAGCCGGGAAAGTGCAAGCCTTCCGCGCTCGCCGCCGCTCAAATCCCTGACCCGCTTATAGACATCGTCCCCGGTAAACAGAAACGAAGCCAGAACGCTGCGGATCTCGGTCTCCGTCATATCCGGATAGACATCAGAAATCTCCTCAAACAGAGTTTTATCCATATGCAGAAGCTGGTGCTCCTGATCGTAATACCCGATCTGCACACGGCTGCCGATGGTAAAGGATCCCGCGTCCGCCTGCTCCAGACCGTTAATGATCTTCAGAATCGTCGTTTTTCCTGTGCCGTTGTCCCCGATCACAGCGACTCGTTCGCCGCGGCGAATCTCAAAATTCAGATCCGAAAAAAGCAGGTTGCCCGGCCAGGCCTTTTCCAGACGGCGCACCTGCAGCACATCAGTTCCGCTGGGTGTGCGCGGGGAAAAACGCAGATGCATGTCCGCCCGGATTTCAGACGGCTTTTCAAGCACCTCAATCTTATCGAGCATCTTTTCACGGCTCTCGGCGCGCTTAATGGATTTTTCCCGGTTAAAGGATTTCAGCTTCGTGATGACCGCTTCCTGATGGCGGATCTCCTGCTGCTGATTCAGATAGGCCTTCCACTGGATCTCGCGCATCTGCGCTTTTTTCTGTGAGTAAGCAGTGTAATCGCCCTCAAAGGTAGTCACATGTCCATTGTCAAGTTCAAAAATTTTTGTAGCAACGCGGTTCAGAAAATAACGGTCATGCGCGACGACCAGCACCGCTTTGCCATAATTCTGCAGATAGCCCTCCAGCCACGCGATGGAACTCATATCCAGATGATTTGTAGGCTCATCCAGAAGCAGCACATCCGGCTCGTCCAGAAGCAGCCTGCCCAGCGCCACGCGCGTCTTCTGCCCGCCGGATAAGGTACAGATGGGGCGGTCAAAATCCTCCTCGGTAAAACCAAGCCCCTTGAGCACTCCGGTTACCTCGCTCTGGATGGCATATCCATTGCGGTTTTCAAACTCTGTAGAAACCCGGTTGTAGCGCTCCATCAGCTGCGTATATTTCTCTGCAGAGCTGTTTGCTGCTGAGCCGCTCGCCGCTGAAGCAGCTCCCGCCGAACCGTTCGCCGTCAAACCGCCTGCTGCCAGGCCACTCGCTGACCAACCGTCCGCCGCCAGGTCTCCCGCTGCCGGAGCATTCTCGGGGGAGCCCTCAGAAAAGGCTCTCATCTGTCTCTCCATCTCACGGAGAGACTGTTCCATCTGTAAAAGATCGCTTTTGACCTTCAGCATTTCCTCGTAAATGGTCGAGGTGCTGTTTACATCCTGATGCTGTCGTAAGTACCCCAGCTTTTTGCCGCGGGTAATCGAAATGGCGCCCCCATCCGGGTCAAGCTCTCCCGCGATCATCCGAAGAAGGGTAGTCTTGCCGGCGCCATTGATTCCGACAATGGCCGCCTTCTCCCGCTCCTCGAGATGAAACGACGCGTCAGACACGATCACGTCCGTTCCAAACGCCTTTGAAATATTCTGGCAGGAAAGTATCATTTTTGTATGTTCCCCTCACTCTGGCCTGAGCAGCTGTATCGTGATTCCCTTTTCATTCTGCTCATGATGCGGACGCTCCTGCGATACCATTCTGCAAACTCCCGCATCCGGCCTTCTATTATGCATTGTCCTATTTCGCTGTTTATCCCTGATCCATCTGTGCCGGCTATTCTCCGTCCGTACCCGTATCGGTAACAAACTGACCGCCTACATAGCCAACCACGCCGTCGATCTTCACCTTTGTCCAGCCGCCGACGATTTCAAGCACCTCCACTACGGTACCGGCCGAATAAGTACAGATCGTCGTATCGTTTCCATCGGCATCCTCATAGCCCGCCTCGCTGCGGAAATTGCAGGCGGCGTTCAGGGTAGAATATACTCCTGTGGATTCCTCCGCCGACGAATCCGTGCCGGACACAGAATCCACCACTTCACCCTCAATCACGACAACATCGTCGGTGCTGCTTCCATCGGATGTCTGTGGGTCATCCGCGCCGGATGATGCGTCCGTATTCGTATTTTGTGTGCCATCCGCACTCTGCGTATCATCGGTCCCGGATGATGTGCCCGCATCTGCGCTCTGCGTATCGTCCGTGCCAGACGAAACGTCTGCATCTATACTCTGCGTATCGTCTGTGCCAGACGAAGCATCCGCTTCCGCATCCTGCGTGCTGTCGGCCCCGGATGAGGCGTCTGCCTGGGTGTCCTGCGTGCCGTCAGTCCCTGACTCAGCATCTGTCTGGGTATTCTGCGCATCATCGGCTCCCTGGGCGGCGTCTGTTTCTGCCGCTGTCTCCGTTTCAGAGGCAGCGGTTCCTGTCTCCGCAGCTTCCGTATCATCTACGTAGACCACATCCGAATCCGCAATCTCCCTGGTCGCGCTCTTGTAGAGCCTGTATCCGATCACACCAAGAAGCACCAGCAGCGCGACTGCCAGACCTATAAACAACGATCTGATAAAGCCAAAGGCTCTGTCATTTTTATTCGACATCCTTATCTCCCCTCTCTACCTTGCACAATCGGACCGGGCATATCCACGCCCCCGCGTCAGCCGGCACCCCTTCTATTGCCGGCATCCCGTTACCGCTCCCTCTAAGCTTCCTGTTGCAGGCATCTGAACATCAATATTTCTAAGCCACATGTTTGCAGACATCCGGTCACCAGTATTTCTCGATCGCCTTTTTAGATTCCCGCCCGTACCAGACGCACAGGACAATAAAAACCACCATTGCTGTCATGGAAATATAGATATTCACGTTTCCAACCAGATCCTGAGCCAGGGAAATCACTCCGCAGACTGTGCTGGCGATGCCAAACACCAGCTGCTTTTTCCCAACATCATGGATATAACCTTTCACATCCTTGCAGCGGGCGATGGGCAGCTCCTTCGGCAGCATCATATTCTGCCGCAGCTCATGCGTCCTTGCCATAAAAATATACTGCGCGATAATATAAATACCGCAGCCGATGATAAAAAGATCAATCATAATATAAAAAGCATCACTCGACATATCCTTCCTCCATTTCCGGGCCTCTCAGAAAAGAGAATTCCTTCCCGCAGGCCTCATATCTTCTTTCAGTGTTTTTATCGCAGGAGGCGCTCACCGTCTGTACCGCCTGAAGGTGCCTGATATCACCTCAGATCCGGCGGCACAGGAAGTACCTGATTCCGCCTGGCAATCAGCGAAGCAGGAAGCGTTTCACAGCCGCTTCCATTTCCTCTTTTTCAATCACCGTATCATGCAGCACAGGCGCCGTGCGGATTTCCTCGATCGCGCGGGGAATCTTTGTCCCGGCAATTTTATGAAGCTCATCAATCAGTGCGAAATCGTCCATGCTCTGATACCTGGAATCAATCGCAGACATGACACTGCGCGCGAATTTGTAGGGACTCGCCGTGGACGCAATCACAGCAGGCACCCCATTGCTTTTCTCTGCAAAGCCGGTATGGTAAACGCTCGATGCTACTGCGGTGTGGGTATCCAACACATAACCGCACTGCTCATAGACACGCCGGATCTCCGCTGCGGTCTGCTCCTCCGTCGCATAACCGCCGGCAAAATCGCACATAGCGGCTGCCATATCTCCGGTCACCTCATAGCGTCCCTTCTGCGTAAGCTCGCGCATCAGCGCGGCATTCCTGGCAGCGTCCTTCCCGCAGGCGTGATAAATCAGGCGCTCCAGGTTGCTGGAGATCAGGATGTCCATCGATGGCGAGGAGGTCAGGATAAAGTCCCTGTTCCGGTCATATACGCCTGTCTGAAAGAAATCATACAGCACCTTGTTCTCATTGGAAGCACAGATCAGCTTTCCAATCGGAAGCCCCATGTTCTTTGCGTAAAAGGCCGCCAGAATATTGCCGAAATTCCCGGTAGGCACCACGACATTCATCGGGTCGCCGACTGACAGCGTCCCCTGCGAAAGCAGGCGGCCGTAGGCATACACATAGTAGACAATCTGCGGCACCAGACGGCCGATGTTAATCGAATTCGCAGAGGAGAAGCAAAAGCCCTCCGAGGAAAGCTCCGCCTCGAGAGCTTTGTCGGAAAAGAGGCGTTTCACCCCGGTCTGCGCGTCGTCAAAATTCCCATGAATGCCAATCACGCAGGTGTTGGCCCCCTTCTGGGTCACCATCTGCTTTTCCTGGACAGGGCTGACCCCGTTTTTCGGATAAAATACGATAATCCGGGTCCCCGGCACATCCGCAAAACCCGCCAGAGCCGCCTTGCCCGTATCGCCGGAGGTCGCTGTCAGAATCACGATCTCGCGTGTCTCATGATTTTTCTTCGCCGCTGTCGTCATCAGATAAGGCAAAATCGATAACGCCATATCCTTGAAAGCAATCGTCGCGCCGTGGAACAATTCCAGATAATGAACGCCTCCCGCCTCCGTCAGCGGCGCAATCTCCTCTGTGTCAAATTTATCATCATATGCCCTGCGGATACATTCCTTCAGCTCCTCCTCTGTGTAATCCGTCAGGAACTGCTTCATCACCGCATACGCCGTCTCCTGATAGGACATCCCGGCAAGCTCCGGCAAAGAAACCTCCAATGTCGGAAACTGCTCCGGGACAAAGAGACCTCCGTCTGGAGAAAGTCCTTTTAAAATCGCCTGTGAGGCTGTCACCTTGATATCTGCGCTTCTGGTACTGGTATACATCAAGTCCATCGTTTTTTCTTCCTTTTTTCTTTAATATGTGATTCGGGTGACAAAAGGGTATGAAACAAAGGATTGTAAAAATGCGCAGCACACAGCAATCCGCAGTTTCATAGATCCATACTCGCATCCTAATGTGAAAATACAGTGATTTTCCAACCATTCTATATGATATCACATGAAAAAAGCTGTTGCAATGGAAAATGCAACAGCTTTTTTCGGAATTTTGTCCTGTGCAGACAGTTATTCACTCTCACTCTGGTATGTATAGTAGTCATGCCCGCCGTATGTAAAAAGCCAGACAAGACTGGAATCAAACCAGGCCAGGTTCGACGTATCGGCAGAGTCACGTGCCACAAAGAACAGCGCTCCCTGGGAATAATCCTCTCCCGCCAGAACACGCTCTACCGCCTCAATCGTCTCGTCCGTCACGGTGCAGCTGTAAATCCTTCCGTCCAAAGTAGGCGAGAACTGTGAGTCCTGATACACGACGTCATAAATCGTGTCCGGGAAATGAGAATCCCGGGTGCGGTTCAGCACGACGCTGGCAACCATCATCTTGCTCATAATATCCTCTCCGGTCGCCTCTGCCTCAACAATCCTCAGCAGCGTATAATAATCCGTCGAGGACATCTGATTGTCCTTCACCGTCTGCAGCGCATAATAACTCAGCTGCCGCGCTTCGGACGTCGCCTCAGAAAACACCGACTGGCGAATCGCCCTCCTGTCTACACCGCTGGCTCCCGCCAGCACCTCGTCCTCTGAATCCGCCACGCTGACTACTCTCGTCTCGTCCGCGTACCGCTCCATATCTGCCACAGCATTCACCACGCCCATCAATCCGGCCTGTATTTCCTGGCTGCCGCCACTCTCTGCAGAAGAGCTGACCGCATACACACGGCTGCGCCCTCCAGTATCATATTCCGAGATCATCCACGCCACAGCACCAGTCAGAAAAATGCCAAGCAGCAGAATCGCGACCGTCCTCAGACATCGTGAGCATTTCGCAAGGCGAATCAAAGTCCTTTCCCTGTACAATAACAGCATATAAACTCTCCTGTGCGTTTGTGATTTCTGCCCGGCACATACGTGGATTTATGTACTGGCAGAAGTGCCGCGTCAAAGCCTCCTGCAAGGAAGGATTCTTCCTTAATGAGTGCTTTTTGCGGCTCTCCCATTCCGTCTCCCCAGAGGAACGGGTAATGCCCCTTATCGTTTATACCCGCCGTTATCAGGTATCTGT
>JAJQFO010000068.1 GCA_021201095.1 Lachnospiraceae bacterium | reverse complement strand
TTTGAGTACTGTTGGTTTGAACGCCGCCGGTTTGACCGCCACTCATCTGTACACTGTCGGCTTGAACGCCGTTGGTTTCCTGCGCACTGCTCTGCGGTGCCGCAGCCTGTGTTCTCCCCTTTGGTTGTTGTCCCTGCGGTAATTCCCCTTTCACTGCTTCTCCCGGAGGATGCATCACCTTCTGCAGTCGAACCCGCAGATAGCTGTGATAGCCGCCCGCGACACTGTATGCATCATATCCCTTTTCCTCCATCTCGCAGGCAAGCTCATCACTCTCTTCGCCTGTATAGCACAAAAAATAGACTGGCCGATCCATCGGCAAAAGAGTGCTGTCCGCCCGGATCTGATCCGCATCTGCGTGTACCGCGCCAGGAAAGGTCCCTTTATCATAGTCTGCCTGCCCGCGGATGTCAATAACGACACCCGCAGAACTGCCCTGCTGCAATTGCAATTCTTCGATTGTGATCTGTTTCATCTTTTATTTTTCTCCGGCTGTGCCATACAAATTTGCGTGGACTGCCCATCGTCTGAAGCCAACAGAATTGCGGTCGACTTATTTCAATACGTTTTGCCTGCGAGGATTTCTTTATAATCCTTCAGGTTTTTCTCAAGCAAAGAAGGCGTGTCCAGATGATAAGGGCATTTTGACTTGCACTTGTTGCAATGCAGGCACTCCTCGATTTTCATCATCTTCGCCTGCATCTCAGGCGTCAGCTGCGCTTCAGAGGGCGCCCGGCGGATCATCAGGGACATTCTCGCGCAATTGTTAATCTCAATCCCGGCCGGACACGGCATGCAGTAGCCGCAGCCGCGGCAGAAGTCTCCCATCAGCTCCTGGCGGTCCTTTTCAATCAAAACACGGATTTCCTCCGTCATCACCGGAGGACAGACGATGTAGGAAAGAAACTCCTCCAGCTCGCTCATCCGCTGCACGCCCCAGATCGGGAGCACATTGTCGTACTGCGCCTCAAAGGCATAGGCAGCCGCGGAATTTGTGATCAGTCCGCCGGAGAGGGCCTTCATCGCGATAAAGCCCATATCCTGCTTTTTGCAGTCTGCTACAAGCGCCTGATCCTCCTCAGTCGCCAGATAGCAGAACGGAAACTGAAGTGTCTCATACAGGCCGGATTCGATAGCCTCCCGCGCCACATTCTGCCGATGGTTCGTAATGCCAATATGACGGATCTTTCCCTGCTTTTTTGCCTCCAGCATACATTCATAGACACCGCTCTCATCCCCAGGCTTCGGGCAGAAGGACGGATTGTGGAACTGATAAATGTCCAGATAATCCGTTTTCAGATTGGTCAGCGTCGTCTCCAGATCCCTCCAGAAATCCTCTGGTGTCACCGCCGCTGTCTTTGATGAAATAAAAACCTTTTCACGCACATCGGCCAGTGCCAGTCCCAGCTTGTGCTCGCTGTCTGTATAAAAGCGCGCCGTATCAAAAAAGGTCACGCCGCTCTCATATGCTCTGCGGATGATTTTTACCGCATCCTCATCACTGATCCGCTGAATCGGCAGGGCGCCGAATCCGTTTTTGTTTGTCACAATCTCTGTCTTGCCAAGTCTTACTGTTTCCATCGCTTTCTCCTCCTTCGTCTTTCAGGCCATTGGTACATATTTTGAATATCTTCCCTGTTTGATTAATTGTAATTTGCCTTTCTCCGCAAGCGACTGCAACAGCCGGTATGCCTGCGAGTCTGTCACGCGGAGCAGACGCACGACATCTGCCCGACGGATGCTTTCCTGTTTCCTTGCCATATTCAAAATCATTTCTTCCTGCCGTGCACTATCAATATCTTTCAGCCTGACATACGTTTCCGTGTTCCTGATTTTTTTATAATAAGCGGAACTAAGCATGTAATTACGCCCCCGACCGGTACCGGATGCCTCTGCCAGGCCGGCTTTTTGCAGAGAATCCAGCGTAATCCGAATGCGTCCGTCATCGGTACACAGGTTTTGCGCAAGTTCATGTACGGACGAGTGCGGCATTTTCTTTAGGGTATCCATAACCATCAGGGAATAGATCGGCATGGAGCGCCCGGTTCGTTTCTGTTCTTCAGAGATCATTAGAATAAAGGCTTCATCCGTCGGCCCCTTCGGAATATACAGGTGCACCCGGGTCGATGTGGATTTCGAATAATCCGGGAGCAGTCTGCCATAGAGCAGGGAGCCTTCATAAATGCGATCAATACCGCGCCCTGTTCGTTCCGCCAGTCCGACACGTTTTAGCGCGTCCGCCAGAACAGGATTGCGCCCGTGAGGCTCGGCGTCCAGCAGGTTATCTGCAGAAATGCCTTCAATAAAACCGCCGGGGTTGGTAATTGTCATGCCCGTGTCATCAATCTGAACGCGGACGCGTCCCAGCACGGAATAATCGCGGTGTGAATAGCTGTTGACCAGTGCCTCGCGAAAAGCGCGGAAATCATAATCCGGAATCGTCATACGGTAAAGTCCCATATCCAGCTCGTGTGATGAATTCGCTGCATTAAAATATTCTTCAATTTTTTCAAATGCGGCCAGAACCGGCAGATAGAACGAATCATTTACCCGGATATCCGTGCCGGAAAAAATCTGAATCGATGCCTCGGCGGTTGGCATATATTTTCGTATCGCTTCCGGACGGCCGATCAGCAGCAATCCGCAAAAAGTCGGAACCGTAATCCCATTGACTGTAGTAACCATCTGCAAAGCCTTATCCAGCTCACCATCATCCAGTTCCAAAAGCGCCGGCTCCCCCCGATAGGTGCGGATCATGTTACGCAGCCGCTCCCGCTCCACCGGATTGAACACAGATACATCCGCGTCCGGAACCGGTTGTGCGGTGTAATCAAACAGGCTTAAGGATGAGAGCCTGGTTGCAATTTCATAGGGATACATGGGAACATTTTCCGGAGTATGATCTGCCTTGAGACGGCGCCGCTGTATTTTCCCGTCAGCGGTTGCCACCACAACTGTGCGCTTCGGCACGGTTATTTTCAGAACCGGCAGATCCAGATCCAGAAGCTCTGTCCTGACAGCCACGGATGGCACTGTTTTGTTGGCAACAAATGCGGCCAGCTGTGTAATATCCATGTGTTTTCTGTGAAGGCCGGTGATCTCGCCATCATTTTCCACGCCCAGATACAGCTCTCCTCCATCTGTATTAGAGAAAGCAACCACTGCATCAAGAATGGCATTATCCGGCAGACAGCTTTTGTCACTTTTGAATTCGTGCGTCATATCTTCTTTAAATCCAATATTCATACGCCCTCCTTCTGCTAATAAACGGTCATTTTCTTGCATATAGCAGATGCCACAACGTGAATTTTATGATATTCTTCATTCTTAACGCACATTTTAACGCACGCGTGCGTTAAAGTCAAGCATTTCAACGCACGCGTGCGTTAAATCACGTGCATTATCGTGCATTATCGTGCATTACCGTGCGTTAAAACACGCATTGTCGCGCATTATCGTGTGTTAATCTCGTGCGTTATAGCGCGTTAAAATGCGCATAAGACGTTACATTTTACAGTGCAGATAATCTTCTGTGCTTCTTCCGCCATGAATCGCAACGGTTTACGTGCATTTTACAATCTAAATTCAGAAAACTGCTTGCGTCTTCCGGATTCTTTTGTTAAAATAAACGAAGTGAGTGAACTGGTAATCATTTCTTTATTATTGAAAGGCAGGTGAACAGAATGGACAACGGCGACGGTCGAGGTCGAAGTACCGGCACAGGATGGAAGGTCAGCTCTGGTCTGTTCTGTTCAATCGGAACTGCAATACAGTCTCAGGAGTAACTTATTTCCCACCCTGTTCCAGAATTTATACCATTTCTTTGCAGAAAGCAACGGAGAATTCCGTTTCTCATGGTTGTCTTTTTTGCATTCCTTTTTGGAGGATAAATTATCCTTCAGCTTTTTTGTTGGGTCAAAGCCGTATTTTGCAATGCATATCTATGCTTATATTGCCAGTACAGGCATTGGCCGCTGCATGCTCAATCGGACATGGGGGACTCCGTCCTCCCGTATCCGCTGCGCAAAGCGCGTCCGGCTTTAGCCGGAATCTTTTCATTCGCACTCCTGTGCATCATAAAAAGGAGGTTGTGTGGTTATGGAGCAGAAAGTACAGGATTATAAATCTGAAATTATAGCAATCATCCGGAGCAATGTTTCTCCGGGAGTTCTCAGAAGTAAATTAAGTGATTATCATGAAAATGACCTGGCCGAGGCCCTCTCGGATCTCTCTTCGGTCGAACAGAAAAAGCTGTTCCGCATACTCGGGCAGGAGCTTCTCTCTGATATATTTGAATACACAGATGAGGACGATACCATCACCTATCTAGATGAAATGGACGTCAAAAAGGCAGCCGGCATCTTATCTAAAATGGAAACAGATACCGCTGTGGAGATTCTGAGATCTCTTTCCCGGGAGAAAAGGCAGCTGCTCGTCGGACTTATGGATGAGGATGCCAGGAAGGATATTTCCATTATTTCCGTATTTGACGAGGACGAAATCGGCAGCTGCATGACGACCAACTACATCAGCTTCCGGGAAAATCTGACCATCAAGCAGGCCATGAGCGAGCTCATTTCGCAGGCTGAAAAAAATGACAATATTACCACCCTTTTCATCACAGCGGAGGATGGGACTTTTTACGGAGCAATTGATCTGAAGGATCTCATTATCGCCAGACAGGATACCCCTCTGGATGATTTGATTTCCACGTCATATCCTTATGTGTACGGTCATACGTCGATCGACGACTGTATTGAAAAGCTGAAGGATTATTCGGAGAATTCGATTCCTGTCCTTGACGATGACAATCAGCTGCTGGGCGTCATCACCTCCCAGGATATCGTCGAACTGGTCGACAGTGAGATGGGCGAGGATTACGCAAAGCTGGCTGGTCTGTCCGCAGAGGAGGATCTGAATGAGCCTCTGAAGGAAAGCATGAAAAAACGTCTTCCCTGGCTTTCTGTACTGCTGGTGCTGGGGATGCTGGTCTCCTCTGTCGTTGGAGCGTTTGAAGCAGTCGTGAGTCAGCTGACCATTATCATGGCGTTCCAGTCTCTGATCCTGGATATGGCTGGTAACGTCGGCACGCAGTCACTGGCTGTGACCATCCGGGTGCTGATGGATGAAAACCTGACAGGGAGACAGAAGTTCTCTCTGGTGTGGAAGGAAATGAGGGTTGGCCTCTGCAACGGCCTGCTTCTTGGTTCTCTATCCGTACTGGTAGTCGGGCTTTATATCCACTTTTTCAAAGGAGGAACCTTCGGATTTTCTTTTGCGGTTTCCGGCTGTGTCGGATTTTCTCTGATGGTCGCCATGCTCATATCAGGAATGGTCGGCACCTGCATTCCTCTGTTTTTCAACAAGATTCACGTGGATCCGGCGGTTGCTTCCGGTCCGTTGATTACAACCGTCAACGACCTGGTGGCCGTCATCACCTATTACGGGCTGAGCTGGCTTCTGCTGATTCAGATTATGCATCTTGGGTAGGAGAAACTGTAATGATAAAAACAATTATCTTTGATATCGGCAAGGTTCTGATTGGTTTTGACCCGGACACCTATATCAAACGTTTTCAATTTGATCCGGAAAAAGAGGCGTATCTGAGCAAATCTATCTTCGGCAGTACTCACTGGCAGGATCTGGATCTTGGTATCAAGCCTTTCGAACAGATCCGGGAGGAAATTGCCGCGTCTGTGATTCCCGCATACAGGAACGATGCCCTCCGGGTTTTTGATCAGTCTTACCTTACGATCAGCAAAAAAGACTATACGATCCCCTGGATCCATTCTCTGCAGGAACGCGGGTTACTAACCTTCTATCTCTCCAACTATTCCAGGTGGATGATCGATCGGTCTGGGGAAGCACTGGATTTTCTTCCGCTGATGCACGGAGGACTGTTTTCCTGCGAGGTGGGGCTGATCAAGCCGGATCCGGCAATTTTCCAGTCCTTTCTTGCACGCTATCCGCAGATTGTACCGGAAGATTCAGTCTTTCTGGACGACTCTCCATGGAATGTTGAGACATCGCTGACGCTGGGATTCCACGGTATCCTCTTTAAAAGCCAGGAACAGGCTGCGCGTGAGCTGAAGGCTCTTTTAGGGGCGGAAACCGGACTGCTCGTGAATGGAAATCTTTGAATGGAAATCGTGAACGGAAACACCATACGAAATGAGCTTCCCGCTTTAATCGGACAGGGATGCCTTGCGGCCCTGCGCATAAAAACCGCATAATCAAAGGGTCAGGAAATGGAGTGTACTCATTCCATTTCCTGACCCTTTGTCGTTTCACAAAAGAAATTCTGCCATCACCGGATTGCTCAGATCTAATCCCCGCTGCGTCAGAAAAATACGCCCGTTCTCCCTTCTTAGCAGTTTTAAAGAAAGCAATCGTTCCAGAGGCTCACCGTAAACCGCATCAACCGGGATCCCGAAACGGTCTGAAAACTCCTTTTCAGACACCCCGGAGAGCATCCGCAGTCCCAGAAACATAAACTCGGATATTTCATCTTTTATCGAAAGAACCTGGAAGCTTTCCTCATCGCAAAATGGCAAGGAGCTCGCTCCCTCACCCACATTGCATGCCAGTATGTTCTGGTTCTGTCCAACATTTTCCGCGTCACAGCCAGCCGAAGATAACAGAGCCCCACCTGCATCGCAGATTGGCAAAGATAGCGCAGCCCTGCTATTATCAGATCGATTCCATGATAGTACAAGCCTCTTATATTCAGCGTGGTCCGTCGGATTTTTGCAGCGAACACTTCGTGCAGTGTACAATTCCTTCATTTCCTGTATCTTTTTCTGCTTTTCCGCACCAGTATCAGTATTGTCTTTTGCGGAGTTTTCTGTCCATACACCAGTATTTGTTCTGACAGAGGTGTCAGTCTCTGTCCCACCCTGACCCATTGTTTTCCTGTATTCATCGAACACCGATACATTTCTCAACAAAGACGAAGCTCCCAGGCCAAAGCCCATATATTCCGTGCCGCGCCAGTAGCCGATATTATGGCGGCATTCATACCCGGGAAGGGCATAATTAGAAATTTCATAATGAACATATCCAGCCTCTCCGAGAATTTGCTCCGTCAGTCCGGCCATTTTCCGCTCGTCTTCCTCGGAAGGAAGAAACCGCGGCTGCTCTCCGTCAGAACGCAGCAGGTCATCCTCATGATATTTTTCATAAAACGGAGTGCCTTCCTCGATGATCAGGCTGTACGCCGAGATATGCTCCGGAGAAAGCGCCAGAACCCGCCGCAGCGTATGTTCCCACGATTCCACACTCTGCCCCGGCAGTGCAGACATCAGGTCCACATTAATGTTGGTGAAACCGGCTGCCCTCGCCGTTTCATAAGAATGCAAAAACATCTCAAAGGTATGAATCCTGCCCAGCGCTGCCAGTTCCTTATTATCCGCTGACTGCAGTCCAAAGCTGATGCGGTTGATACCGCAGGCGAGGTAAGCCTCCATCACTGATTTTTCCAGCTTTTCTGGATGTGATATTTGTACGGTCTTTCCATTCTCGTCTTTGTGCTCTCTGTCACATATATCACTTTGTCTGAAACTGCCCGGATTGCACTCAATCGAAATCTCTGCATCTTCCGAAAAATGAAATCTTGCCCGCAGAGCATTCAGGATCTCCTCAATCTGCGGCGCCGGAAGCAGAGACGGCGTTCCCCCGCCAAAAAACACGCTGGTGACTATATAGGTATCGTCTTCCGACACAAATCCCCTGGTGTCAGAGCCGCCTGTTTGCCGCCCCAATCGATTAGGAGATCGCTCCTCTCCCCTATCCGCCTCGCGGGGTGCGAACAGCGAATCTGCCAAAACTCCTCTCGCGTCTCTGCGCATCACAAAAGATGGAAGAGCACTCACTGGTGCCCCGCCTCTGATTTCTTCCAGCAATGTCTCTACATAGTGGTCACGCTGCTCTTTTTTCGCTGGAGCGGAAAGAAAGTCGCAGTAGCCGCATTTTCTCACACAAAATGGAATATGAATATAGATCTCCAGTTCTCGCAATCGTTTTCTCCCATCTACATCCTGCGGTGAGTTCAGGATCATTCATTCGCCGTATTCATCCAGAATCAGGGATCCATTCCTGCCGCTGATATGGACGGCAAAATGGCGCTCCTGCCCCTCCTCATCTGTAAAAGAGATACCATAAGCTGTCATATCACCGTAAAAACAGACTGCTGCCACAAAACACGAATCCGCACTCAGCTCTGAAATGGTGTATCGCTCTTCTTCCTGAATCCAGTTTCCGTCCTCATCAATACCCAGCAGAGAAAAGCTTACATTTTTCAGGTTTTCATTTGGCCGAAAAGCCAGCGTCGTCATCGGATTTTCCGTGTCATCCGCAATATATTCTACACAAGTCCCGTCATCCTGAATCTGCTCACTGCCAAAGACAGCCGTAATGGGTACCTCGCTGTTATCCGATACTGCTTCCGCCAGATCAATCCAGCCCGCACCGGATTTCAGCCTTCCCCACAGGTACCCTTCGAAGTCCTCCTCTTCCTCCTCAATTGTATATGTCCCGGCCGTCACAATCGTACAAACATAATTGTAATCATATCCCGGACCCTCGAAAGCAGGAAGATCATTTCTGGAAATCCGAACCGTATAGGGAACCTCTCCGCTTCCCACAGCCGTATTTTCCGCCTCCGTACCTGAGGATGCTTCCCTGATGATTTCCGTAACAAGCCCATTCTCCACCATCACGGTTGTATGTTCATAATCAAAATACAGCTCCGACAGGTCTGCTGCCTGTTCGTCAAAAAAATCCTCTGCCCCATATTCCGCTTGCGGATTCGAAGAATCTGCATATTTTACAACAAAATTCTCATCCAGGCGCAAATCCGCTTCGCCGTTCAGAAGATAATTCCAGGCTCCACTCTCATCCACCTCATAATATACCGTGTTCTCAACCGTCTGAAGCACATGCCCTCCTGACGACTCCAAGCCGCCGTTGATGATCACGGAGCCATCCTCAATGCATTCCAGAGTTTTGATAATGACTGGCTCGCCATTCAGAATAATGGTGTCCCCCTCTTCCAAAAGGCTGACTGCCACCATATCGAAATACTCTCTCTCATAGACGCTCACGCGCAGCATATAGGTGCCGTCTTCCTCTGTGTAAAAATCAGAAGCAGAAAACTCTGCGGCGAATTCACCGTCTCCTGCTTCCCCAAGCCATTCGAAATCCATGCGCAGCGGCTCAACTGCGGAAGCTGCTGCCGCGTCTTTTGCATACACAGATGTGAAAATCACAAGCATACACGTTAAAAAAGCTATCTTTTTCATCTCTTTCCCTCCTTTACAAGCTCATTGAATGATAGATACACACGTTCTTTGTTTGTATCTTCATTATAAGGAAGGAAGTATCGCAAGACAACTGTTTTTTTCTGAACAGTTTCTTAATATTTCGGTATCCGCAGAAAATCTTTATCTTATCTGATATTTTTCATATATCTGACATTTCTTATATCTGATATTTTTTAGTCTTATTTCTCGTGTATTCTTTACGCGATTTCCGTAAACGAATACCGCTGCCGGATTCCGGAGGCCACGATATCATAAATAACTGTCCCGTCCGGCTGCTTGGTTTTTTCCCAGGAAACCTCTTTTCCTTTCAATTTATTCTTCAGAAATGTTTCGATGTCGTCAATCTCGACCTCATCGATAAACACATCCCGCATCTGGTTATTGGGGCACTCGTTGAAGATCTCCCATACTGTTTCATAGCATTTCATAGTGACACCTCAGATAATCTCTTTTCCTCATTCAACTTTTATATGTTTATCTTCTGTATGATTGATAGCGCGATCGCCGGTCTGAAATACCAGCCTGTAATATCTCCTGGGGCTACTTTTCACAGAGAGAATAATACTTTTATAATAACTTTCTCTCATCAGGAATCTTCTTGAATCATATCCCCAGAATCTCATCCACAATCATCGTATCTCCAGAATCTCATCCACAATCCGGGAGGCTGCTTCCTCTTTGCTCATCAAGGGCAGCTCCTTCTCTCCTCTCTTTGACAAAAGCGTGATCACATTCGTATCCGTGCCAAATCCGGCGCCCTGTATCTTTACATTATTCGCCGCGATCAGATCCAGGTGCTTGCGCTCCAGCTTTTCCCGTGCATGCGCAACCATATCCTCTGTCTCCATCGCAAAGCCGCACAGTACCTGCCCTTTCGGCTTATTCGCGCCAAGCTTCGCCAGAATGTCCTGCGTTCTCTCGAGCGGAAGACTCAGGTCGTCATCCTTCTTTTTTATTTTCTGCTCGGAAACGGTCGCAGGGCGGTAATCCGCGACCGCTGCTGCCATGATAATGACATCCTGCATTTCTGCGCGTTCAGTTACTTCATTGTACATCTCCTGCGCTGAGATGATCGGTACCATTTCCACTCCGACAGGTACCGGCAGATGCGTTTTTCCGGAAACCAAAGTCACCGACGCGCCGCGCTCGCAGCAGACCTTTGCCAGGGCATAGCCCATTTTCCCGCTGGAATGATTGGAAAGGAAACGCACCGGATCCAGCGCCTCCATCGTCGGACCGGCAGTTACCAGGACGCGCAGCCCCTGCATATCTTTCTCCCTGGCAATCGCGTTCAGGACATGTTCTACAATCACATGTTCATCCGGGAATTTCCCCTTTCCCTCATCGCCGCAGGCCAGATGCCCGCTCTCCGGCTCGATCACGGTCCAGC
>JAJQFO010000048.1 GCA_021201095.1 Lachnospiraceae bacterium | reverse complement strand
TCATTTACACAAAGCGATGGATGGCAACAGAAAATGTTCGTGAAACAACCCTGTTTGTTTGATAATAATTGTTGACAAAACCCATCCTTTTCATTAAAATAAAAAAAGTTTTGAAGAAAACATATGCGTGGAAGAAGATTAGTACTCTCAGAGCACTTTGCAGAGAGGGACCGGCTGGTGGAAGGTCTCAGGCAGCGGGGAGGAACCGGCTTCGGAGCATCCGCGGGAAACCGCGGCGCATTCCTGCGTTACCAGGAGATGAGGTGAGCGGCGTCTGCCGCTAAGAAGGGTGGTACCGCCGGCTTTCCGGTCCCTTGACGGGATTTGGAGGCCGGCGGTTTTTGCGTAGGGCCGGATAAGGTGTTTTGCGGCTAAAGCCGCACCCGGCCCGCGCTGGCGAGCAGGAGGCGAAAAGACCACCTCCTGCTCGATTGAAAAACATATGCCGTACCGGCATATCAGCAAATTTATTTTGAGGAGGAGAAAATCATGGCAAAGGAAAAGAAACTGGTGGAATCCATCACCTCGATGGAGGAGGATTTTGCGCAGTGGTACACGGACGTGGTCAAGAAAGCGGAGCTGACGGACTACACGAGTGTGAAGGGCTGCATGGTGATCAAACCGGCGGGCTACGCGATCTGGGAAAATATTCAGAAGGAGCTGGACCGCCGTTTTAAAGAGGTCGGAGTAGAAAATGTCTATCTGCCGATGTTTATCCCGGAGAGTCTGCTGCAGAAGGAAAAGGACCACGTGGAGGGCTTCGCGCCGGAGGTGGCCTGGGTGACGCAGGGAGGCCTGGAGCCGCTGCAGGAGCGCATGTGCGTGCGGCCGACCTCGGAGACGCTGTTCTGTGATTTTTATAAAAACGATATTCATTCCTACCGCGATCTGCCGAAGGTATACAACCAGTGGTGTTCGGTGGTGCGCTGGGAAAAGACGACCCGTCCGTTCCTGCGCTCGCGTGAGTTTTTGTGGCAGGAGGGGCATACGGCGCATGCCACGGCTGAAGAGGCCGAGGAGCGTACCATTCAGATGCTGAACGTGTATGCGGATTTCTGCGAGGAGGTACTGGCGATCCCGGTGATCAAAGGCCGCAAGACGGACAAGGAGAAATTCGCGGGGGCGGAGGCAACCTACACGATCGAGGCCCTGATGCACGACGGTAAGGCGCTGCAGTCCGGCACGAGCCACAATTTCGGCGATGGCTTTGCGAAAGCCTTTGAAATCCAGTATGCGGATAAGGACAATACTTTAAAATATGTACATCAGACCTCCTGGGGCATGACGACGCGTATGATCGGCGCGATCATCATGGTGCATGGAGACAACAGCGGACTGAAGCTGCCGCCGCGCATCGCGCCGACGCAGGTGATGGTGATTCCGATCCGCCAGCAGCAAGAGGGCGTGCTGGAAAAGGCAAATGAGGTGAAAAATGCTCTGGCAGCGAGCGGCCTGCGCGTAAAGCTGGACGACTCGGAGAAGAGCCCGGGCTGGAAATTCTCGGAGCAGGAGATGCGCGGGATTCCGGTGCGCGTGGAGTTAGGACCGAAGGATATCGAGGCGGGGACCGCTGTGATTGTCCGCCGCGACACCAGAGAAAAGATTACCGCGTCCATTGAGGAGCTGCCGGTGAAAATCGCAGAAGTCCTCGAGCAGATCCAGTCTGATATGCTGGAGCGTGCCCGCGAGCATCGCGACACCCACACCTATGTTGCTACAGAAAAAGAAGAGTTCAAAAAGATCGCGGACGAAAAGCCGGGCTTTATTAAGGCCATGTGGTGCGGCTGCCAGGAGTGCGAGGACGCGATCAAGGAGGAGGCCGGTGTGACCAGCCGCTGCATGCCGTTTGCACAGGAAAAGCTTGCCGACACCTGTATCTGGTGCGGACGTCCGGCGAAACACATGGTGTACTGGGGAAAGGCATATTAATGGTTTGTCTTGTATACTGGAGGTAACAGATTCTGACTGCAGCGACAACGCTGTATATTTGCCGTGAAGGATGAGTGAAATAGTCCGATCCGCCTCTCGAAAGAGGAAGGATGGGTGACAGCCTGATCCGGCTTTCGAAAGCGCACAGAGTCTCGGATATAAGACGAGGTTATAGCCGGCTATAATCAGAAAGAATTTGACGAATCGGGATTTCTGCTTTATCATTTGGCACAGATAGAAATAAGACAAGAGGAGGAAACTATTATGAAGAAAACACTTGCAAAATTACTGGCACTGAGTCTGACTGTCACTGCTGTGGCGGGACTTTCGGTATCTGCATCGGCCGAAGAGGATCAGGTGATTACGATCGCGGCGTCTTCCACACCGCACGCTGAGATACTGGAAGCAGCCGCCGACATTCTGGCGGAGGAGGGCTGGACGCTTGACATCCAGATCTTTTCTGATTATGTACAGCCGAATACGGTGGTTGCTGAGGGAGAAATCCTTGCGAATTATTTCCAGCACACACCGTATCTGGATGAGTTTAATGAAGAATATGGCACGGATCTTGTCAGCGTAGCGAAGATTCACTATGAGCCGTTCGGCATCTATCCGGGTACAAAGTCCAGCCTGGACGAGCTGGAGGACGGCGATGTGATCGCAGTTCCGAATGATGTGACGAATGAGGCGAGAGCGCTCCTCCTTCTGGAGGCGAACGGGATCCTGACGCTGAACGAGGATGCCGGCCTGACCGCGACGGTTAACGATATCGAGTCTAAGACGGTGGATGTGGAGATCCTTGAGGTAGAGGCGGCGCAGGTTTCCCAGTACAGAGAAGAAGTTGCGCTGGTAGTATTAAATGGGAATTATGCGCTTGAGGCGGGGCTTTCCGTAGCGAATGACGCCATTGTGTATGAGCAGTCCGATTCTGAGGCGGCCTCAACGTACGCGAACATCATTGCAGTCAAGGCAGGCAATGAGGAAAATGAAGGTGTCCTGGCTCTGGTAGAGGTCCTTCAGTCGGACGAGATCAAAGAGTTTATCAATGAGACCTACGACGGCGCGGTGCTTCCGTATGAAGAGACCGTGGAAGA
Source organism: Lachnospiraceae bacterium (assembly GCA_021201095.1). Classification (GTDB taxonomy): domain Bacteria; phylum Bacillota; class Clostridia; order Lachnospirales; family Lachnospiraceae; genus Choladousia. The sequence goes on along the minus strand of JAJQFO010000048.1, from coordinate 7,726 downwards.
CAGTGAGAGCGAGACGGAGGCAGTGACGGAGTAAAGAGGGATCAGGGCGGTGAAATGCCGAGGCACGGCGCGATTGGGCAGAAGGATGCGTGAGCAAAGCGGCGTGTTATAATTCAACTGCATAATAAGCTCCTGGTACGCGAAAGTATATCAGGACAGAGGAAACAAGACCGCCGCGGATGACAGGAAGGACGGTCTTTTCCCTGTCATCGCAGTTTTTCGTTTTCTGCAGAACTGTTTACGCGGTGCGGACAGAATGCGGTGCCCTTATTCGAAAGACCGCGCATATCATTTGGGATCGGAGACGATATGGAACCTATTATCAAAATACAGCATCTGAATAAAGAATTCCGGCAGAAGAATACGGAGGTGCATGCGCTTCGCGACGTCTGCCTGGAAATTCATAAAGGCGACATCTATGGGATTATCGGTATGTCAGGGGCGGGGAAAAGCACACTGGTGAGGTGCCTGAATTTCCTGGAGCGTCCGAGCGCGGGAACGGTCGTGATTGATGGTAAGGATCTGTCTTCTCTTTCGGATAAGGAATTGAGAGATATGAGAAAAGACATCGGCATGATTTTCCAGCATTTTAACCTCCTGATGCAGCGCAGCGTACTCGGAAATGTGTGTTTTCCGATGGAAATCGCCGGTGTAAAAAGGTCGGAGGCAAAGAAAAGGGCTCTGGAATACCTGAAGATTGTCGGCCTGGAGGATAAGGTGGACGCGTATCCCGCGCAGCTTTCCGGAGGACAGAAGCAGAGAGTCGCGATCGCGCGGGTCCTGGCTTCCGACCCGAAGATTCTGCTCTGTGATGAGGCGACCAGCGCGCTCGACCCGCAGACAACGAAGTCGATCCTGCAGCTTTTAAAAGAAATCAACGGCAAGTATGGCATCACGATCGTCGTGATCACGCATGAGATGGCGGTGGTTCAGGAAATCTGTACCCATGTGGCGATCATTGACCAGGGAAACCTGGTGGAGCACGGAACGGTCGAGGAGATTTTCCTTTCTCCGAAATCGAAGGAAGCAAAGCGCCTGATCTATAAGGGATACGAGAATGTCTCAGAGATGAAGGGAACGCGATGCATCCGCATCGTATTTTCGGAAAATTCGGCGTTTGAACCGGTCATCAGCAATATGGCGCTGGCGTTTCAGGCACCGGTCAATATCCTGTACGCGAACACCCGCAATCTGAGTGGGGTTGCGAAGGGGGAGATGGTTCTGCAGCTTCCCGAGGATGAAAAACTGGCTGAAAATATGGTTGCATGGCTGAAAAACGCAAGATTATCAGTGGAGGAGCTGGAAAATTATGTTGGATAGTAAAACAATCGCCATGATTATCGACGGCATCGGAGAGACGCTCTGGATGACCTGCATGTCTACCTTGTTTGGTTACATCATCGGCCTTCCGCTGGGAGTTGTGCTGACCGTGACAGGCGCGGACGGCATCCGGCAGAATCCATTTGTCTATAAAATTCTTGATGTGATCACGAACCTGCTGCGGAGCGTTCCGTTCCTGATTCTGATGATTACCATTCGGCCGCTTACCAGATTAATCGTCGGGAAAAGCTACGGCGCGACGGCGACGATTGTCCCTCTGACGGTGGCGGCAGCCCCCTATATCGGGCGCATGGTGGAGTCTTCATTAAAGGAAGTGGATCGCGGCGTGATCGAGGCGGCGCAGAGTATGGGCGCGAGTGTCTGGGAAATCATCTGCAAGGTGCTGATTCCGGAAGGGCGCACCTCCCTGGTAGTCAACGCGACGATCGCGATGACCACGATCCTGGGCTATTCTGCGATGTCCGGGGCATGCGCGGGCGGAGGCCTGGGGGATATTGCCCTGCGGTATGGCTACCAGCGCTGGCAGCCGAAGGTGCTGATGGTGACCGTAGTATTGCTTGTCATCATGGCACAGCTGATCCAGATGATCGGAATGTTTATCTCGCGCAAGATCGACCGGCGGCGCGTGTGAATCCCGCCTTTGCCAGCCGGAGTATTTTATTGTACGGTGTCGTGTTCGTATTCTGCTGCGCGGCGCCGTATTCATATTTCAATGTGTGGTATCGTATTTCTTCAGCAGTGCAAGATATTGCTCCCCGAGCAGACTCAGAGGCATGCTTTTCCTTTTTATGTACCCGATCTCCATCCGGTCGTCCGTGATGAGCGGGACAGAGGTGTACTGATCGCCGTTGAGCTTTTCACAGATGATGCCGGAGCAGAGTGTGTAGCCGTTCAGGCCGACCATAAGGTTCAGCATGGTGGCGCGGTCATCCGCTTTGATGATCTGGCTGTACTCACAGGTACTCAGGACCTCCTCCGCAAAATAGAAGGAGTTCTTATCTCCCTGCTCGAAGGACAGACAGGGGTAGGGCTTCAGGTCGTCAAAAGCGATCCGTTCGTGCCCGGCAAGAGGGTGGCTCTTGCTTAAGTAGACGGAAATGCCGCATTGAAACAGCGGGGAAAACTCCACCTCGTTTTCGATAAAGATTTTCCGCATGGCTTTTTCATTGAAGTCATTCAGATACAGGACTCCGATCTCGCTGCGGTAGTTCCGGACATTTTCTATTACTGTTGAGGTCCTGGTCTCATGGATCGCAAACTCATATTCGTCCATGCCAAATTCTTTTGCCAGTTCAATAAAGGCTTCAACAGCAAAGGAGTAGTGCTGGGTGGAGACGCTGAATTCTTTCTTCACTGCCCTGTCAGTATATCTTTCTTCGATCAGCCTCTGGATTTCGGACATCTGCCGCGCGTACCGCAGAAATTCCGTCCCGGCCGGTGTGACCATAATCCCCCGGTTGGTGCGGATGAAAAGCTCGACATGGAGTTCCTCCTCCAGTTCCCGGATTGCCGATGACAGCGCGGGCTGAGAAACATAAAGCGCTGCGGCCGCCTTATTCATGGATTTCATATCCGCGATGGTTACTGCGTAAAGAATTTGCTGAAGCGTCATAGTAGTCTGCCTTTCGTTATAAATATTCGTAACTTTCAGTACCTTCACAGTTTCAAATTTTTTTAGAACTATCCCTGTCCGCTTCTATTATAGTACAGGACGGAAAGATGGTGCAAGCCGTATCCTGGTCTGCTTTGCCGAAAATTATTCCGGAAAACTGCGGTTTCCCATAATTTTTCCAAGATTTCTTTTCGCTGAAGCCGCGTTTTCCCTTGACAAATATATTTAAATTAAGTATAGTTTCTCTGGGTTCCGGCCACGAGGCCGGGGCGATGCACAAAATCGTGCGGGGACTGTCCGATTTACACCTGTGAAGACGGCAGACTGCGAGGCGCCGGGCTGCGAGGCATCAGACTGCAAGGCGCCGGACTGTCAGGCAACGGACTGCGGTACACTGGATTGCGAGGCACCAGACTGCGAGGCACCGGACATCCTGTCCATAGGACGGGATATTTGCTATTTGCTGGCCGCGGCAGAGCGAAGACGATACAGCAGGAAACCCGGCGATATCAGGCGTTGGACAGTTCACAGAGAAAAGAGGAGGCATATAGAAATGAAAATGAAAAAAGTACTTAGCGTAGCAATCAGCGCTGCTATGGTGGCAGGCTGCTTTGGAACAGTGGCATCCGCGGAAGAAGAGCTGACCTGGAAAATCGGCGTGATCGGCCCCATGACCGGTGACTACGCGCAGTATGGTCTCGGTGTCTATCAGGCAGCGCAGATTGCGGCGGACGAAATCAACGCAGACGGCGGCATCAATGGCTATCAGGTAGAGATCCTGGACGCAGGCGACGACCAGGGCGACGCAGAGCAGTCTGTCAACGCTTACAACAACCTGCTGGATCAGGGCATGCAGCTTCTGTGCGGCACGGTTACATCCGGCGCGTGCATCGCAGTCAGTGCAGAGGCATATGCAAGCACATTCCTGCTTACTCCGTCTGCTACAGCTCTCGAGGCAATTAACGGCGCGGATGCTTACCAGTTCCGTATGTGCTTTACAGACCCGATGCAGGGTACTGTAGCAGCGCAGCAGATCGAGGAACTCGGTCTTGCGACTACCGTTGCGATTCTGTATGATTCAGCGGCAGATTATAATGTTGGTATCCATGACGCATTCGTGGAGGCGGCCGCAGATCTCAGCTTTGAGATCGTAGAGGATCAGGCTTATACGACCGACAGCAACACAGACTTTTCAGTACAGCTGACCAAGATCCAGGAGAGCGGCGCAGAGCTGGTCTTCCTGCCGAACTATTATTCTGACAATGCGCTGATCTTCCAGCAGGCGGCAGACATGGGGCTGGATGTGGTATGGTTCGGTGTAGACGGTATGGACGGCATCCTGGAAGTGGAGAATTTTGATACTTCTCTGGCTGAGGGCGTGATGATGCTTTGCTCCTTCTCCGCGACAGCGACAGACGATCTGACTGTCAGCTTCGTAGAGGCTTATGAAGCGGCCTATGATGCGGTTCCGAACCAGTTTGCAGCAGATGGCTATGATGTTATTTATTCGATGAAGGCTGCGATCGAGGACGCAGGTGCGACACCGGATATGTCCAATGAAGATCTGGCTGCAGCAGTTTCTGCTTCCATGCAGAATATCACAGTAGACAAGCTCACAGGTGCGTCCAGCTGGACAGAGGACGGCGAGTGCACCAAGGAGCCGAAGGTCTACAAGATCGTGGACGGCGCATACGAGATCGTAGAGTAATGCTGCTGTAAGGATATCAGAAATATCGAAGCAGCCACGGAATGACGAACGAAGGTAGGGGGTCGGTTGCCTGCAAAGGAGCGGCCCCCTATCTTAATCATATGCTTCAGATACAAAACTCCTTCGCCTGGATCTGTGTATCAGACATGCAGGAAAATTCATCTGGTCACTCTGTTTTTGAACACAGAGCCGTCAGAAATTTTCAGGTTTGAGACCGCGCGGGAAAGGGACGCTTTTCCACCTGCTATCTGAGAAAATATTGATCGGCCAGGTGTAAAAAATGGAAAAATAAGAGGTACATTATGAGCTTTCTTGGATATTTAAAAGACGGAATCAGCCTCGGCAGCGTGTACGCGATCATCGCCCTGGGGTACACGATGGTATACGGAATCGCCAAGATGCTGAACTTTGCCCACGGCGATGTCATCATGGTGGGCGCCTTTGTGATTCTCACCGCGATCACAAAGGCCGGATTAGGCCCGGTGCCGTCCATACTTCTGGGTGTGATTTTCTGCACTGTGCTGGGCATAGTGATTGAGGCAGTCGCCTACCGGCCGCTGCGGAAGGCAGCATCCAGCCTCGCCGTGCTGATTACGGCGATCGGAGTGAGCTATCTGCTGCAGAATCTGGCGCTGCTGATCTTCGGCGCGGACGCGAAAAGCTTTGTGACGGTAATCGATGTTCCGTCCGTGTCTCTGTTTGGCGGACAGCTGGTCATCAAGGGCATTTCCATCGTAACGATCGTGGCCTGTATCGTTATCATGACAGTACTTACCCTTTTTGTAAACCGGACCAAACCGGGACAGGCCATGAAGGCGGTCTCCGAGGATCGCGACGCGGCGCAGCTGATGGGGATTAATGTCAACGCGACGATTTCCCTGACCTTTGCCATCGGCTCCGGACTTGCAGCCATTGCCGGTCTGCTTTTGTGCTCTTCGTATCCGTCCCTGACGCCATACACCGGCTCCATGCCGGGAATTAAGGCCTTTGTGGCGGCGGTATTCGGGGGCATCGGCTCGATCCCGGGCGCGATGGTCGGCGGCATTCTCCTTGGCGTGATTGAGATTTTCGGCAAAGCGTATATCTCGTCTCAGATTGCCGACGCGATCGTATTTGCAACGCTGATTATCGTGCTGCTCGTCAGACCGACCGGTCTGTTCGGGAAGAACATTCAGGAGAAAGTGTAAGGGGACGGCCATGAAAAAGATGAGTAAGACATCCAAAAATAATCTGATCAATTATGGGATCGTCATCGCGTTTTACGTGATTGTCCAGATCCTTTCCGCCACCGGAAACCTGTCAAACCTCCTCAACGGCCTGCTTGTGCCTCTGTGTATTTACATCATCGCAGCAGTGTCTCTGAACCTGGTGGTTGGTTTTTCCGGTGAACTGAGTCTCGGCCATGCGGGATTTATGTGCGTGGGTGCGTTTTCCAGCGCGATTTTTTCTCAGGTGGCCGGCTCGTCGATTCCTTCTGTGCCGCGTCTGATTCTCGCGATCCTGATCGGCGCTGCGGTCGCCGCTGTTTTCGGCCTGCTGATCGGCATTCCGGTGCTGCGGCTCAGAGGCGATTATCTGGCCATCGTGACCCTGGCCTTCGGCGAGATCATCAAAAACCTGATCAATGTCCTGTATGTCGGCTTTGACAGTAAGGGCCTCCATGTGGCGACCAGCTCGGCTTCCCTGCAGCTGGAGTCGGACGGCACACAGATTCTGAAAGGAGCGCTCGGCATTTCCGGAACCTCCGTTTTATACAAGGATATCAAAAATTACTTTTTCCTGATCGGAATTATTCTTGTGCTGATCACCCTGTTCATTGTACAGAACCTTGTGAATTCCAGAAGCGGACGCGCGATTACATCCACGCGGGATAACCGCATCGCCGCCGAGTCGATCGGAATCAATGTGACGAAATACAAGCTGATGGCGTTTACCATTTCAGCGGCGCTGGCGGGCGTGGCGGGAGCCCTTTACGCACACAATCTGGCCTCCCTGAAGGTGTCGACCTTTGATTATAATATGTCGATCCTGATTCTGGTGTATGTGGTGCTGGGTGGCATTGGCAGTGTGCGCGGCTCCATCATCGCGACGATTATTCTCTATGTCCTTCCGGAGCTGCTCCGCGGATTCTCGACCTACCGGATGTTGATCTATTCGGTGGTGCTGATCGCGATGATGCTCTTCAACTGGGCGCCGGCTTCCCGCGCGTTCCGTGAGCGCGTCCGCGAAAAAATTATCAGTTATCTGCCGAAAAAGAAGAAGGAGGTGTGAGGCATGGCTATGCTGGAAATCAATAACCTGGGCATTTCCTTTGGCGGCCTGCGGGCAGTGGATAATTTTAACCTGACGATTGAAAAGGGGCAGCTGTATGGTCTGATCGGCCCGAACGGCGCCGGAAAGACAACGGTCTTCAATCTCCTGACCGGCGTGTACAAGCCGTCCTCCGGAAAGGTGATTCTGGATGGGACAGATATCACCGGCAAAAGCACAGTCGAAATCAACCGCATCGGAGTTGCGCGTACCTTCCAGAATATCCGGCTTTTTAAGGCGATGACAGTGCTGGATAATGTAAAGACCGGTCTTCACAATCATCATACGTACTCGGCCTTTACCGGCATTTTCCGTCTGCCGAAATATTTTAAGACCGAAAAAGAGATGAACGAGCGGGCAATCGAGCTTTTGAAGGTGTTTGACCTGGACGGCGAGGCAGACTATCTCGCGGGCAACCTTCCTTATGGCAAGCAGCGTAAGCTGGAGATTGCGCGCGCCCTCGCAACGGATCCGAAGCTGCTGCTCCTGGATGAGCCGGCCGCGGGTATGAATCCGAACGAGACGCAGGAGCTGATGGATACGATTCACTTTGTCCGCGATCACTTTGATATGACCATTCTGCTGATCGAACACGACATGCGTCTGGTGGCAGGCATCTGCGAGGAGCTGACGGTGCTGAATTTTGGCGAGATTCTCTGTCAGGGCAAGACATCGCAGGTGCTGAACGATCCGCGGGTCATCACGGCATATTTGGGAGAGTGAGGGAACGACTATGGCAATGCTGGAAGTAAAGG
>JAJQFO010000350.1 GCA_021201095.1 Lachnospiraceae bacterium | reverse complement strand
GTATACAGGTAAATCCACGAAACTGCAAATCGGAGGTCATTACATATTGTCTAAAATCGGTGCCGGTCACTGGGATGCCGGCCGCTGCGTTGTCAGCCGTTCCGATGCCTGGTGCCATAGCACCTGCCGGTAACGTGCAGGCTGCAGCTGTCGATAAACCATTCAACTGCAGGAGGAGCTCTTTTTTCTTCGCTCTGACTTCCTGATAGCTGTGCGCGTATAAAGATCTGTACTGCGTCTTGCCGTCTACAGGTGCTCCAACAATTACGCGTGCTTCCCAGCGTCCGTCGTTTCTTTTGTGAATATTTTCTCCCGGCCTGCCCATTGTAAAACCTCGCTTTCAAAGAAAAACGTGGTCAGATATTACAAAGAATTACAGGCGGCTCATCAGAATCCGGGTTGGTAATTCGTGATCAATCTTAGACCACGAATTTGACCACAGGTGATTCGTTATCCTCCGATTTTGCCCCTCTAGGCCAGCGGAAACTCATGGAATTTTCGCAGTTTGTCTTGACAGAGACCTTGTAATGATGTAGAATTCGGACTGTCGAGGGACAAAGTAAGCTCGGATTGTAAACTTTTCGCCTGAAAAAACGTATCCCTTTTTGTTAAACCAAAGGATACATCTGGGGCACATTTGTCCCAGAATGCAATGTAATTCTTTTTAAAACCGTTTCCCATAGTTGCAGAAACGGCTTTTTTATTCCGCGAATCGGCGAAAAATCCCGTCGCCGACCATATTATTGACCACGCATGTATTACTTTCTTTCCGTTATCTCCTTTCTTTCGGAAATGCTCCGGCACGATATGTGTGCCAGGGGCAGGCCACGCTCCTCACTCGTCCTTACCACAGGCGGCGCACGGCGGGGCTCTCCGATCCTTTATCTTTCGTGTTTTACAATGTATTTATTTTTCTGTTTCTCGAGATTCTCTTCGTAATTTGACCCGATGCTTTTCGTGGTTTTATCCTGCAGTTTCCATTAAACACTTGACGGAGAAATTGCCGAAGCATCATGACTGCTGTATTTAGTATTCCCGCAAAATTTGTTTTAAATGGGGCTTGATAATTTCCCGAACAAACTATTTCGTCAGAAAATATTATATATTATCAGTATATATTTTGCAAGTCTTTTTTGTATTTGCAATGCTCCACCAGTGGTTTGCCCATTGGTTAGCATGTTCCCAACATCCAGCTTCCTTCAGATTCCACCTCGCGATGGACACCCTTGCTTTCAGCTATATCCTTCCCACTACCGGGCGGATTCCGGACCTTCACCGGTTAGAAACGTGCGCCGCCAGGCGGGCATTCTGATAGGAAGCGCAAGAGAAAAATGAAAGAGTTTTTCTCAAATCCTGTATCGTGCGAAATAGGAAGCATTGTAACAGATATAAACAAATGTCATAAAATCAACTTGTTTTGCTGAAAACTCTATGGTATGCTATATGAAATCATAATATTCAGGAAGGAGATCGAGTGAATGGGACTTTATCTGGACAGCGCACAGCCGTATATTCTTTATAAAAGCGAAGTAGAAAGCCCGTACTTTGTAGACAAGACGCTTCTTCTAAGAGAACTTTTTCCACTTGTAAAAGCAGGAAATAAACATGTATGTATTACGCGACCCAGACGCTTTGGAAAGTCGGTCATGGCTGCCATGATCGGAGCTTTTTTTGGTCAGGTCACAGACAGCAGCAGTATTTTTGAAACACTGAAAATTGCCAAAAATCCAGATGAAGGACATACCAAAAGTTTCCTGGCGGATAAAGAAAAAATCGTCATTTCAAATACTGCCCCCAATTCGGCGAAATACGATTACCGCGACTTTATGAATTGTTATCACGTAATTTATATAAATTTTCTTCGCGCCGCAAACGACAGTGCAAACTATCGTCAATTTATTACAACTACGAAACAGATTCTCCAGGAAGATCTTCGCAGGGCATTTACTGATGTTTGCTTCCGCAAAGGTGGAACGGTGATTGAAGATTTGCAGATAATTTTCGAGCAGACTGGGACACAGTTTATCCTGGTACTTGATGAGTGGGACTGCATCTTCCACAAGGATTACACAACAGATGAGGACAGAAGAAGCTTTATCAGCTGGCTCGCGGCCCTGACAAAAGATGTGGCGTATCTCAGACTGACTTATATGACCGGAGTTCTTCCAATAGCAAAGTATTCCAGTGGCTCCACTATTAACAATTTTCAGGAATATACCATGGCAACGGATGATATATTCAGTGAATATTTTGGTTTTACAGAAGCAGAGGTAGATGATCTTTATGAAAGATACAAGGCTATCCGGCCAAACCGCAACATATCCAGAGAAGACCTGAGACTTTGGTATGACGGATATCATACACCATCCTCAGAAAGGATGTATAACCCTCGTTCCGTAGTGGAAGCACTGACGCGCAACCAGATCCGAAGCTACTGGTCAGCTACCGGTTCCTACAACGAAATTGCCACTTATATTGAAAATAACCTCTCAGATATCCGTAAAGATGTGGCACTCATGGTTGCGGGAGAATCTGTGTCAGCAAATGTAGAAGAATATGCCGCCACGTCAATGAAGCTGGAAACACGCGACGAACTCCTTTCTGCAATGGTAGTTTACGGTTTTTTAAATTATGAAAATGGGAAAGTTCGAATTGCAAACAAAGAACTGATGGATGAATTTGCGAAGACAATCCGCGAAAGAGAAAGTCTCGGCTACATCAACCGGCTGGCCGTGGAGTCTGACCGCATGCTGAAAGCAACACTTTCGGGTGATACGAAGACGATGGCTCAGATTTTACAATTTGCTCATGATTTGTCCTTAGTCCCACAAGGGACTGAGGACGTAGGCCGCACCATCGCGCAAAGCGCGATTCTGCATGGTGCGGCTTTCCCATATACAGAAGTTCCTCTTTTAAATTATAACAATGAGACAGAGCTGACCGCTATTGTAAATCTGGTATTTCTGGCCGCGCGTGACAAATACTTTGTGGAACGTGAAGATAAAGCAGGACGGGGATATGTTGACTTCATTTTTTACCCGGCAAGAGCAGGCGACGACGGTATCATTCTGGAGTTAAAAGTCGGATCCACTCCCGAAAAAGCAATCCAGCAGATTAAGGATAAACATTATGTAATGAAGTTCAAAGGAAAAATGGCCGACAGGAAACAGATGGCAGGACAGATTCGCCTGGTAGGAATCGGATACAGTAAAAAGCGAAAAAATCATCGGTGTAAAATAGAAGTACTCCGGACAGACGCGCTGTGAGTTATATTTGAAAAAGAGCAGCCATAAAAAGCTGCTCTCGTATAATCATATGATAATTTGAGCGACAAAAGGGCATGATACTACGGATTGCATTGCACATTGCGCAGCTGCTCCTGCACTTCCTCCTCACTCGTTTTTCGCCCAGCCGGCGGCAATTCTGGCTCTGAGACTGTCGAAACTCTCCAGTCCACTCAGCGCGTCATACGACGTCACGCAGCACGCACCCGGCACCCCGTGTCCCTGCAGATTCGTACGCACCATGGAGCCAAATGGATCGCTGCCCGTTTTTCCCATCGGCGGCAGTATAGGCAAATTTTGCCCAAACTGATTCCTTAATCAGTTCTCCTTCTTTGAAAATGAAAAGGATACCGTTACTGTCGAACAGTGCAAAGGCCATTACGAATAAATATTACAGGATAGTGTCATCGAAGCATGCGAAAACAACGAGTTATCGAATCACTTTTTTTAAATTTGCAAAAAAGTGATTCGATAACTTGCTCTTTTCATTAAATAAGAGTATACTGGGAACAGCAATCAGAGGGGAGCGTCATGAAAAATGCTGTTCAAACGTGAAAAGTATCTGAAAAAAATCCGGCCCTTTTATGATGCCGAGGATATCATCAAAGTAATTACCGGTATTCGCCGATGCGGGAAGTCCAGCCTAATGCAAACCGTTGCGGAAGAGTTGGTGGATCGCGGAGTTCATCCGGACAATATTATTTATCTTGATCTTGACAGTCGTAAATACAGGAAAATCAAAACCGCCGATCAGCTTGAAACACTCATTGAAAGCTGCGTCAAAAACGCTGCCTGTAACTACCTGTTCATTGATGAAGTACAAAATGTGACTGGATTCGAAGAAGTAGTCAATGCCTTCCGCACGGACGGCGGATTTTCCATTTTCATCACCGGTTCCAATTCCTACCTGCTCAGCGGCGAACTGATTACCAAACTTACCGGACGCTATCTGGAATTTGAACTGTTCACATTGAGTTATGATGAATATCTGCAGTTCAAGCAATTTTATCAGAAACCCGTCGATCCAAACCCGACCGTGGAATTCAACCGCTATATTCTGGATGGAGGTTTTCCCAGAACAGTTACCATCGACGATTACCAGGCAAGACAAACCTATGTTGCAGGAATCATTCAGGAAATTTTTGAGAAAGACATCCGGAGACGTGTAAAAGTAAAGGACACCGCAGCATTTGACGCAGTAAGAGATTACCTCATCAACAATTTCGGCGCAACCACCAGCATCAAAAGTCTGACCGAAGCGTTAGTAAAAAACGGAATCAGAATCACCAGAGCCACGGTATCCAAATATATTCAGGCTCTGATGGATGCTAAAATCCTTTACGAATGCAATCGCTTTGACATGAAATCCAAAAAATCTCTGTCCGGCGCAAAAAAATATTATCTAGCCGATCTGAGCCTGTATTTTTCCCGAAATACAGACAATCGAATCAACTACGGTCCTGTTCTGGAAAACATAGTCTATCTCTATGCCCGCAGTCTGAATTACGCCATCAGTGTGGGACGAATCGGTAAACTGGAGTGCGATTTCATTTTCCGAAGCCCGGCCGGTGACTATTCCTATATGCAGGTGGCCTACACAATCCTGCTCAATCGCGAAACAGAGGAAAGGGAATATCGTCCTCTTGAAGAGATCAGGGACAATTACCCCAAATATGTGGGGACTATAGATTATGTGCTGCAAAAGCGTAATGGCATCCGGCACATTAATCTGATTGAACACATGACAACATGTCAGATGTTCTAAGCAATACCCTCAAATACATTATCTGTACCCGGCAATATCATGACATCAGGCATACCAATCTGTGCCGGGGTGGCCGCATATCTGAGCGATAAGTGAAATGTTCATGCAATGGCAGCACATTCACCCCGCACTTTCCTTCCGGACTATCTGAACCAGATGTTTGGAAAAAAGCTGGGCTGCACGGTAAAGGAATACCTCCGTTCAGAAAAAGAGCCCGTGCCCGTCTCGCCCTCCCTGCCCGCGGATAACTACGAGCGCAAGTATGAGTTTGAGAAGGCACGGGAAAGCTGGCGAAAGCTTCGGTTTTGTTTTCGCTTATTTGGTTTGACCGCGTCTCCTTCTAAATTACAGAAACGGAACCATATATACCGGCAAATAATGAACGTCTTTCTCCCACTTATAATCTTTCGTATGGACAATGTACTTGTCCTTGATACGGCTGCTATATTTATCACAAAAAACATCTAAGGATTTATGGCTCTTGTAGTTACCGGATTTTACCTCCACAGGATTGATTTTATTTCCCACAGAAAGGATAAAATCTATTTCATATAAATGATTTGACGTATCACTCTCCATCGTATAATAAAAAAGATGATTGCCTTTCGCAGTCAGCATCTGTGCTACAACATTTTCATATACATATCCCAAATTCGTTTCCAGCTTATCCGAAAGGAGCTTATTATAAATAATATTATCCGTATACTTTTTATCCTTAAATGCAAGAGTCACAAACAGTCCCACATCTGAAGTATACAGCTTATATCGTCCCGCATCCTTTTCAAGCGACATCCCCACTGCGGGATTATTGGCATGATAAGCGATATTTACCGTATATGAGCTGAGGATATCCGGTATTAATTCACGTACCTGTTCTGCACGTATACCCTCTCTTGCGTTTGATAACATATATCTGGATGCATTGCCCGTAAGGCTGGCCGGGATAGAATCATAGATATCGCCTGCCAGTCCCGTGCCGTCTATTTTTGTAAAATCTTCCTCATATAAATCCACGATTTCCCTTTTTGCTTCGTCAACCACCTGCAGATTATTATGCTCCAGATAGTTTTCTACAGCCTGAGGCATTCCTCCGATCAGCATATACAATCTGAATATACGCATCAGATTTCTGTGCAGCGCATTGCCTGCCGCCCTTTTGTTTTTTAAAAGAAGGCTGATCGTGTCCGCCGTGATGTCATCACCTATGGCCCATAAAAATTCTTCAAAGTCCATAGGATACATGGATATCCTGTGCTCCTCACTGGGAATTAATATATCCTTTGTATTTTTCCTGATCGATAAAAGTGATCCTGTTTCAATATACTTATATCTTCCGTCAGCCACAAGATATTTAATAGCCTGCCTGGCACTGGGAAGCAGCTGAACCTCATCAAAAATAATTACAGACTCATTTTTATACAGTCTGACACCGGTTAACTGCTGCAGCTGCAAAAAGAAAAAATCCAGATGATATGTGTCATCAAACAATTCTATAATTTCTCTGCTGGTGTGGGCAAAATCGATCAAAATATATGACTTGAAATTTTTTCTGGCAAATACCTCCGCTATGGTCGACTTTCCAACCCGCCTGGCTCCCTTAATCAAAAGCGCATATTTGTCACTGCGTTTTTCTTTCCAGTCAAGCATTTCATCATATATTTTTCTCCTGAAAACGGTTTTGATCATGTCTGTCTTACCTCCCAGAACGCATTATAACACGAATCCCCGTTTTTACAAGTGCAAATATAACGCAAATCCCCGTTTATTTCCCCTGGATTTTCGCGCAAATCCCCATTTATTTTCTTCGGATTCTAACACAAATCCCCATCTATCCCGGTAATCCTGCACATCGTAGTCTTCACAGTCAAATCCTGGCTTTCCGCTTTGCCTCATCATCCAGTATGCAGAAAAATATCGTTATTGATTCATCTCATCCACTACTTTTGCAGGTTTTACAGTCATCTCTGCCCACGCCGGGACAAAGCCGCTTTTCACCGCGTTTCGCGCAGAGCGAAGCGGAGATGCCGTGAGGGCGCTGGATGTCCAGTGGACATCCGTTTAGCGCCGACCGAAGCGAAGCGGAGACAAAGACCTCGGTGCTTACATCCTTACATAGCTGCAAATTGAATGCCCCGTATCATAAAATAGATCAAAAGTTCAGTATATGTGTATTCCATGATGTGTTCCCCTTTACTCTTACCGCGAGGCTAATGTTGCGTTTTTTACCACTGATGCCCCCATTATAACAGCCCCTCTCACCGCAAACAAGAAGAATCTTCCTGATCAGATGGACGCTTATATTTGCCAGACACGTCTTATTTGGCGCTTACTTTTTCAGAGCTACTCCGGGCAGATGCGCTGTGAGTTATATTTGAAAAAGAGCAGCCATAAAAAGCTGCTCTCGTATAATCATCATATAATCGAAATATGAAAATCTATGCATTGCACGGTTACGCATTACGCAGCTGCTTCTGCACTTCCTGCGCGATGAGCTTTACCAGCATCTCCTGATCCATTTTGCCCGTGCAGGCATCGGTCTTTTTACCGGCGCAGGCAGCTAAGCCGTCCGCCGCATGTCCGCAGCTGGAAAACAGCTCCATTTTGGTCTGGCACTCCTGTTTCACTGCCTCGACCGCTGCCGGAATCAGGTCAATGATTCCCTTGTCCATGCTGTTGAATTTTCTGAATTCGGCCTTTACTGCCGCAACATTGATATCGGTAAATATGTTGACCTTGCTGATACCCTCATGAATGGCTCTGCGGAAATCGTTGTCCGTCAATCCGGAGCCTCCGTGCAGGACAAGGGGCACATCCACGGTGTGCGCGATGGTGCGGATCCGCTGAAAATCAAGCTTGGGAGGCAGCTTGTAGGCTCCGTGCGCGTTGCCCACAGCGATCGCCAGTGCATCGACTCCGGTACGCTCCACGTAATCCTTTGCCACTGCGGGATCTGTAAAGTATTTGGATGGATCCTCCAGCTGGGAATCGCCTTCTGCGGAATCGGGATTATCTCCCACATGCCCCAGCTCTCCTTCGATTGTCGCTCCGTAGGAATGAGCAATTTCCGCCATTTCACGTACCTTGCTTACGTTCACCTCATACGGATCCGTCGAGCAGTCGTACATAATCGACGAAAAGCCCAGCTCAAGCGCTTTTAAGCAGGTCTCCTTTTTCAGTCCATGATCCAGATGAATGACGACCGGCACATGGGCCTTTTTGGCCATGGGAAGCAGGAAGTAGGAGATTTCCTCCAGAGGTCCGTAAGGAAGAAGCACCTCCGCAGATCCCATGATTACCGGAGACTGTGTGGCCTCCGCTGCGGAGATGATCCCTCTGGCAAGCTCCAGATTCACTGCATTGAAAAGCCCCACCGCGTATTTCTTCTTTTTTGCCGGGAGCAAAACATCATTTAAATTTGCTAACACTGCGATTCCTCCTCACTGATTCATTCCCGCGTTTTTTGCCGCGATCGAAAAATCTTTTTCATGTACATTTTACTGACAGCCGAAAATTTTTCACTCGTTTTTGACCCAGCCAGCGGCAATTCTTGCCCGAAGTCTGTCAAAACTCTCCAGTCCGCTCAGTGCGTCATAAGACGTCACGCAGCACGCGCCCGCCGCAGCGGAAAGCTGCATGCACTCCTCCAGAGAATTTCCTTCCAGTACAGCCGTTAAAAATGCCGCGATACTGGTGTCACCGGCACCGGTCCCCGAAAGAATCCGATCTGGCACATAGCTCTTTTCAAATCCTTCCCTGTCCGCCCAGGCTTCCGGATCCAGCTCTAACTTTTCCCCGATTGCCAGGAGCCTTTCCCGGTCGGCGGTGCGGTAATACATGCCCGGTGCGCCGCATTTGATGACCAGCACCTTTGCGCCCAGCTCCATGCACTGATCCGCCAGGGGACGAACGTCTTCTTCTATCGAAAGAATCTCTGTCAGATCCCTTCCCGCAGCGCGCACCTGCCAGCTGTCAAAGCGTTCACGGTCCAGCATGTAGCAAAGCTCTTCCACGCTCGGCACAAAGAAATCCACGTAGGGCAACACACAGCTAAGAATTGTATGCCAGTCTGCCTTTCCGGCCTCAGAGGAAGGATCGACTGCCGCCATGTCAAGTGAGGTCGCCGCGCCGTGCTCCTTTGCGCGTTTCATCAGCTTTATCAGCTCCTCGCCCTGATTCCGATACATTTGGGCCATCAGCGGCGGGTAGCCGAAATGAAGCAGCGCCGCTTCCTTCAAAGCTTCCTCGGGAATGTCAGACGCGCAAAAGGTATCGTTGGCGCCCGGATTGTGCAGGAAAACCCTGTCTATTCCCGGCACCGCCAGAACCACAGAATAGGAAGTAGACTCCCCTTCCGCGACCAGCATGCCGTCCGGTACCCCGTGTTCCTGCAGAATCGTGCGCACCATGGAGCCAAATGGATCGCTGCCCGTTTTTCCCATCAGCGTCACATCCGCTCCAAAAAATTTCATAGCCAGCCCAGTGTTTGCCACAGAGCCGCCCGTATGTACATCCGCCTCTTCCATATGAATCAGCTTGCCCGGTTGCAGAAGCTCGTCAAGCCGCTCCACCGGCTGATTTGGAAAAACCGGCGTAATATCCAAGCAGATATGCCCCGCCGCAATCGCTTTTTTCTTCATCGTCCTCACCCCCGGTTTGATTGGTAACCCCATAATCGGGACATCCATTATTATTAGTATCTTCGGATCGGAAATCCACGCGAATCCCCATCTGATCCGGTAATCCTGTACATCGTTGTCAGCACAGTTGATAGTCATAGCAAAAACCGCACCCATAACATCATCTGTCACTGGTAATGAATTCACATCATGTCGAGTTTCAATTATCCCAGCGCCTCCAGTTCTTTTATACTCTCTATAAAATGCTGTTCGGCAGGGGACAGCAGCTCATCCTGCTTCTTCTGATATTTTGCATATTCTTCATGGGCTTTCTGAATTGCCTGCTGATGGGTGACACGTCCTTTTGTGGTCAATATATCCCGCCGTGTCATTTTCAAATAATCATCAATCGTTTCCAGCCAGTCTTTCATATACATGGGTTCATGCTCCAGAGCACGAACCTCTGCAATGTCCAGATACGCCGACACGATTTTATTCAACGCATCCAGTTCCGGCTGGGTCAGATAATTCTTGGCAATCTCCGTATCTGCACGTCTGATCTGTTTCCCTGACCAGGAGGTCAGTCCCATGTTTTCCTTATCTGCATCCGCACGTTCATACACAATTTCTGCCGCCGTGTGCTTATGCGCTGCCCAGTGCATTTTATTCTGCACCTGCTTAAAAAATAAGACAGAGGACTCCGCCTTTGGATCGTAATCAATGCTGGTAGCATAAATCTCCAGAACCTTGCGCCAGAACACTTTTTCAGAAGAACGAATGTCCCGTATGCGGGCCAGCAATTCATCAAAGTAATTGCCCCCGCCCAATCGCTTCAACCGATCATCGTCCAATGCAAATCCCTTTTTCATATACTCTTTCAGGATACCACTCGCCCATATACGGAATTGTGTTCCTCGTAGGGACTTCACACGATAACCGACAGAGATTATAACATCGAGATTATAATACTCAACTTGATAGGTTTTACCATCAGTAGCAGTTGTTGCAAATTTTGCAACAACTGCCGGTTTGAAAAGTTCACCCTCAGTAAAAATATTTTTAATATGCCGGGAAATGGTTGATTTGTCTCGTTGAAACAATTCCG
>JAJQFO010000220.1 GCA_021201095.1 Lachnospiraceae bacterium | reverse complement strand
TATTAGCGCTAATAAATCATGGTGCTAATAAAGTCACTAGGGAAGTCAAGATTATTATCGGAGAAGGTATAAGGATACAGAGATAAATTAGAGGCAAAGGTGCTGCGTTTCGGCTATTGTTTTTTGGAAATCAATTGGCTGTTAGCGGAGGCAGTAGCTTTTTTGTAAACATAAAGATAATTAGCGGAGGAACCAAAGCATGGATAATAATATAGTACTCAGCACAAAACTGGTCGGTGAGATAAAAGGTGAATTTTATGTTCCATCCTATCAGCGTGGATATCGATGGACTAAGGATGAGGTAACCCGCCTTTTGGACGATATATACCAAAACGGAAAGAAAAATTATTGTCTGCATCCAGTGGTTGTTCGTAAAAAGGATAATGCTTATGAACTTGTAGACGGACAGCAAAGACTGACAACGATTTATCTTATTTACAAATATATGCAGAATGTAAATTCTTTTTTTGGTGATCCATCCTTTTCCCTTAGCTATCAGACGAGAGAAAAATCTGCGGATTTTTTAAAAAACCTCGACATGACAAAACAAAACGACAATATTGATTTTTGGTTTATCTCAAATGCTTATACAACAATTCAAAAATGGTTTGAACAGGATATGCAGATCAGAGCCATGCATATTTTTGAATATCTGAAGGAGGATGTCAAAATTATCTGGTATGAAGTCGGAGAAAATGAAGACGCTATTTCTCTGTTTACACGCCTGAATATAGGAAAAATCCCACTTACAAGTGCGGAACTCATAAAAGCCATGTTCCTTAGCCGTGACAATTCAGGATATATGAGCAGAGAAAAACAGGAGGAAATATCTCTGCAGTGGGACAATATTGAAAAGGAATTGCATAATGATTCTCTGTGGTATTTTCTGACCAATCGTTCTGGTGATAAGTATCAGACTCGTATAGATCTGATTCTTGATCTTATCGCAGGGAAACAGGAAAATTCCCGTGAGAAATATGATACTTTCTTCAAATTTGAAGAAATGCGTACCACGGATTCGTTGGAATATATTTGGAGAAAGATTCAACGGACTTTCCTGACATTGAAGGACTGGTTTGAAAATCATGAGCTGTATCATAAAATAGGCTATTTGATTGCTTCTAATACTTTAACGCTGCAAAAGATTTATGAACTCTCAAATAATAAAACAAAAACAGCATTTAAAGGACTGCTCAATGATTATATCAGAAAGAGTGTGTCCATTTCATGTAATTACTCGGAATTGAGTTATGAAAAGCCTTCGGAATATAAGCGCATCGGCACACTCCTGCTTTTGTTTAATGTCGAGTCAGTGAGAAAAAATGGTGAGCATACGCAATGGTTTCCATTTGATAAATTTAAATACGAAAAGGGTGGAATGATCTCATGGAGCCTTGAACACATTCATGCCCAACACTCTGAAGGTATGAAAACGCAGGAAGTCTGGAGAGAGTGGCTGACGCTTCATATTCCTTCCGTGAAGGTTGTCGGTGGTGAAAAACAAAAGGATTTGATACAGGAAATGCAAAATGCTGTAGAAAAAGTCAGACTGGAACGTACTGAATTTGAGACCATTCAGCAGAAGGTTCTGGAACTTCTTTCTGTTTCCGGGAACACAGAATACATGCATTCGATATCAAACCTGGCTTTATTGAATACTGCGGATAATGCTGCTCTCAGCAATTCAACCTTTGATGTAAAGAGAAATGCTATTGTGGAAATGGATAAAAAAGGACAATATATACCGTTTTGCACGAAAATGGCCTTTTTGAAATACTATACACCATCTGAAGAGAATCAGCTTCATTTTTGGGGGCACGCAGATCGTGTTGCTTATGTAAATGCAATAAACGAAGTTCTTGCTGACTACTTAGATGAAGCTATCGTCCTGGTAAAGGAGGCATTATGAGCACCACACTTCATTCTTTTATAGATATTTTTAAGACGGAAATAATGGACGGCAATAAAGCGGTTCGGCTTAATAAGATTGTCATTCCCCTGATTCAGCGTGATTATGCGCAGGGACGTCTGGACGATGATGCCAGCAGGGTCAGAAGCAGATTTCTTACATCACTTTATGAGGCAATCGTGAATGAACCTATTACACTGGATTTTGTGTATGGCGATATTGATGATAAGGGAACAATGAATCCTCTGGATGGCCAGCAGCGCCTGACTACTTTATTTCTGTTGCATTGGTATGCTGCGAAAAAAGAAAAAATATCAGAAGAAAAATATGAGTTTCTCAAACGCTTTAGCTATGAAACACGGTACAGTGCAAGATATTTTTGTGAAGATCTTGTAGACTTTTCCCCTGCATTTGAAGGTCATGTCTCGGATGAAATCGTTAATCAGGCATGGTTTCCGCTGGACTGGAAAAAAGATCCGACGATCAGTTCAATGCTGGTGATGCTGGACGCAATCGATAAACGTTTCAGAAATATCACAAATATCTGGGAACGTCTGGAAAACGGAGCCATTACATTTTATTTTCTTCCAATCAGGGACATGGGGCTTACGGATGAACTTTACATTAAAATGAATTCCAGGGGAAAGCCTTTAACTCAGTTTGAACATTTTAAAGCTGAACTGGAACGGGAGATTCGGATACATGATGAAAAAAACGGAGACACCGCTGCTAATCGTATTAGTGAAAGCATAGATAAAAAATGGACAGATTTACTCTGGAATTATCGCAATGGTAATTCTGGCGGCACAGATGATTATGTCATTGATGATGAGTTTTTGCGCTATTTTAAATTTATTTGTGATATTATCTGTTACCGCAGCGGAAAATCGCCTCAGGGTTACAGCAATGATGTTTTTGATTTGCTGCACTCGTATTTTTCGGCTGAAGATGAATCTACAACTGCCCATATTGCGACATTTGAATCCTTCTTTAACTGCTGGTGTAATATTGACGGATATGATTCTCCAACTGATTTTCTGAAATCGTTTATGAGTGTTCAGCATGAGCCAGGAAAAATCATTGTTGATTCCAGATATAAGATCGATATTTTTGAAGACTGTATCCATGCTTATTCAGACAGGTCTGGCAGGATTCGGCAGTTTCCATTAAATCGTATTATTTTGCTGTATGCAATTACGGTATATTTGCAGAACCAGAACAGAATTTCAAGGGATGAATTTGTCAGACGAATCAGAATTGTGAACAACCTGATTCAAAATTCTGAAGATGAAATCAGTGACAGACTTGACAGAAATCGAATTCCGGCTATATTGCAGGCGGTAGATGCCATCATTCTGACCGGTGAGATTGATGAAACGGTTGAAAATAACTTTAATATGAATCAGATACAGGAAGAAAAAGATAAAATTACGTTCTTGGCTGAGAATCCTGAGAAGACGGAGCTTTTATTCCGGATGGAAGACCATTATATGCTCAGAGGTCAAGTCAGTATTATAGGCCTTGAGAATCTTGATCTTGAACCCCGCTTTGTTTCTTTGTTCTCATGTGATTGGGATAAGATCGATTGTGCGTTAATGGCAACAGGGGATTATGGCCAGCAGGAAAGGAATAAATGGCGCTATCAGTACGCATCTAAGGGAATCCAGCAGGCGTGGTACGGACTTTTTCATAAAAGCGCCAATATTGGTTTTGAAAAGACGAAGAAGATTTTACTGCAGCTGCTTTCATCCAGAGAGACTTTTGATAATTCGATTTTGGATGAAATTATTTCATCTTTTCTGGTTGAATGTGAGAGCGCAGCAGTTTTCCCATGGAGATATTATTACATTAAATACCCGGCTTTTCGCCCGGGAAGCTATGGGAAATTGAGTAATGATAAAGACTCACCGGAACCCTATATGTTTTCTGTTATGCAGACAAAATCACAGTGGTCACAGAATACATATATGCCATATCTTAAGGAAACTGATGACGCACATTTGTCCAGAGATTCCATGGGCCAGTGTCTGGTTTACCAGGATGTCTATATTACTTGTCAAAATGCTGCTTATATTGTTCGGAGAAACGAGGATGACAGTGAAGTTGATAAATTGATGATTGAGCAGAATACAGACGGCTACGATACAGAAGACAGAGTAGTTAAGCTGAAAGAATATATCCAAGGAATCTGATGTAAGAGTACAGATTTGTAATCAAATACTGGCGGAAAGAGAACGTCAGCCTGCCTTAGAAGATCATTTATATGACAGCATGTAGGATAAATTTATAAAAGCGGCGCGTTTGGGAAAAAGGGAAGAAAATGTGTGCAAATAGTTTTACAGTCAGCAATATGCTTTTTCGGATGTATGAGAAAGCGTTGACATCAGAGGATGCTGATATGATGTACAAATGCGCTTGTATTCTTGAGAAACTAATAGATGCATAAACTGATGAAAATGGCCGCCAGAGTAGTCCATGCCTCCAGATATATTCAATTCCGATTGCGCGGCAGTAGCCCATACAAGGAACAGTTCTACGAAACCTTGTCTAATATATAGAAGGTGAAGAATTCGCCCATAGTCGAATGGGCGAATTAATGGGCGAATTAATGGGCGAATCAATGGATGAATCAATAGGCGAGGTAGGAGGCTGTGAAAGAATTAAGAGATTGAACGTAGTTACAGTTATTCAGAAAAAGAACTGCTGCCGTATATAGAATACCTGGATTGATATCTGCACAGCTGGAGGATTTAAAAAGAATAATAGGGAGACTCGTAATGGATTTACAGACATTAAAATCGATTCTTACAATCGGAGAAACCGTAGCTGTTGAATTCAAACGCTGCGGCAATGGCATTGAATCGGATACTTATGAGAGCGTCTGCTCTTTCCTGAACCGATTCGGAGGCGATTTGTTTATGGGTGTTCTGGATGACGGAACAATAGTTGGCGTACCGGAAAATTCGGCTGCGGACATGGTGAAAAATTTTATCAGTGTGGTCAGCAATCCGGCATTGTTTTCGCCGACCATCTATCTGTCTCCAAAGATCATAATGGACGAGGAAGGACATAAGATTATTCATGTCCACGTGCCGCCCAGCGCAGAAGTGCACAGTTATAAAAAAGTCATTTATGATCGGGTAGATGACTCAGATGTGAAGGTTACGGCTACCTCAGCGATTGCGCAGATGTATATTCGCAAGCAGAATATTTATACAGAGAAGAAAATCTATCCGTATGCCCAGATAACAGATTTGAGACTGGATTTGCTCCCCAGAGTGCGGCAGATGGCAGTAAATCATGCGGGCGGAGTGCATCCGTGGAAGGACTTAAGTGATGAGGAATTGCTGAAGAGTGCAGGACTGTATGGAACAGATATGGCTACTGGAGAAAGTGGATATAATCTGGCTGCTATTATGCTCCTCGGAAAGGACGATGTAATTCTGAATGTTTGTCCGGCCTATCTGACCGATGCGCTTCTTCGAAAAGTGAATGTAGACCGCTATGATGACCGGGAGATTGTCCGGACGAATTTGATTGAGAGCTACGACCGGTTGATGGAATTCGCAAGGAAACATCTTTTGGACAAGTT
This sequence comes from Lachnospiraceae bacterium, assembly GCA_021201095.1. Lineage (GTDB taxonomy): Bacteria > Bacillota > Clostridia > Lachnospirales > Lachnospiraceae > Choladousia. Next base: position 5,303 of record JAJQFO010000220.1, on the reverse strand, counting down.
TTTTCTGGAGGATGATGCCAGAGTTAGCCTGAGAAATATTCTGGCACGTGAGATGATCAGCAATGTGCTGATGCACCGGGAATTTACGAGTCCTTATATGGCGAAGTTTGTCATTGAGAAAGACCGGATGTATGTGAAAAATGCAAACAGGGCAGCAGGTGATGGATTTATCACGCCGGATAATCTGGAGCCAAATCCTAAAAATCCGATTATTGCTTCATTTTTCCGCAATATTGGACTGGCGGACACGCTTGGTTCCGGGACCAGAAAACTGTATAAATACAGCAAATATTATTCTGGCCGGAATCCGAAATTCAGGGAAGGCGATGTGTTCCAGATTATTGTGCCGCTGGATGATGCTTATTCATTTGATTATAATCTTGAAAAAACGGATAGTGATAACACATCACTTACTATTGATGGCTCCCCGGCAAATGCCGTTGGTAAGAATTGTGCTTCAGCAAATCCGGAACTGGATTCAAAAATGGAACTTAAAATCCGGAATAATCCGGAACAATCCGGAACTTCCGGATTAACAGATCAGGAATTCATAGTTTTACAATATATTCAGCAAAATGGCAGGTGTACGGCTTCAGATACGGCAACATTACTGGGAGTGTCCAGCCGAAGAGCGAGAACCATTCTGAGCCTTTTAATCAAGAGAGATATTTTGAAAAAAAGAGGAAATGCCAGAAATACGATCTATATACAAGGGGAAAAATTTCCTTTAGAGCTTGATTAGGCTGTAATGAGTCCATATGTATATCTTGTTGATGAGTGGAATAACCAGCGTTCCCAGTGACGTTCATGCTTTGCCTGATGAGAGGTGTGCGAATAGTGAAGGAAACAGTAAAAAGAAATGTCATCATTTGTCTGGTGCTTGTCATAGTGCTGGCGGGAGGGCTCGTGAGTATATGGCGGAAGGACCGTCAGCGCGAAGCGAAATTTGCCTCTAAGTGTCTTCGCTGGAAGTAATAATGAAAGCAAAAGGAGATCATTTTGTATGCCTGATAAAATTATCATACGCGGTGCAAGGGTTCATAACCTGAAAAATGTGGATGTCGATGTGCCGCTTGGAAAAATAGTCGGGATCTGCGGCGTTTCCGGGTCCGGGAAGTCTTCTCTGGCTCTGGGCGTGCTGTACGCGGAAGGCTCACGGAGATATCTGGAGTCTCTGTCAACGTATACCCGCAGACGTATGACATTTGCTTCGAAAGCGGATGTTGATGAAGTGTTGTACGTACCGGCGGCTCTGGCGCTGCGTCAGCGGCCGGCCGTACCGGGCATCCGCAGCACATTCGGTACCGGTACGGAGCTGTTAAACAGCCTTCGGCTTATGTTTTCCCGCCTGGCGAGCCATCGGTGTCCGAACGGTCATTACGTCCCGCCCACTTTGGCCGTAGCAGCCGGCCAGGAGCTCATCTGTCCGGAATGCGGGGAGCATTTCTTTGCCCCTTCGGCAGAAGAGCTTGCATTCAATTCTCAGGGCGCCTGCGAATGCTGTGACGGCACTGGCACCGTTCGGATTGTTGATGAATCAACCATTGTGCCGGATGATACGCTTTCTATCGATGAGGGCGCGGTGCTCCCATGGCAGACACTCATGTGGTCAATCATGAAAGATGTAGCGCGGGAAATGGGAGTTCGGACGGACGTGCCGTTTCGGGACCTGACTGAAAAAGAAAAAGAGATCGTATTTCATGGTCCGGCGGAAAAACATCATCTCATTTATCAGAATAAGACGAATGGGGCGGCGGGGGAGATGGATTTTACATACTTTAATGCGATCTATACCGTCGAAAATGCCCTTTCCAAGGTAAAAGATGAGAAAGGGATGAAGCGGGTGGAAAAATTCCTCCGCCAGGATGTTTGCCCCAGATGTCATGGAACCCGGCTGTCGGACAAGGCCAGGGCGCCGCTTCTTCGCGGGATCAGCCTGGCAGATGCCTGCAAAATGACACTGGAGGACCTCACCGAATGGGTGAAGGGCGTCCCGGATTCTTTGCCGGAAGAAATGAGGCCGATGGCGGAAAGTATCTGTGAGTCTTATTTTGTCATTGCGAAGCGTCTGATGGAGCTTGGCCTCGGCTATCTGACCCTGGACCGGGCCTCTTCTACGCTCTCTACAGGCGAACGGCAGAGAATGCAGCTTGCCCGCGCGGTCCGGAATCGTACCACAGGAGTCATGTATATTCTGGATGAGCCGTCCATTGGTCTGCATCCCCACAATATTGTCGGCCTTAATTCCGTGATGCATGATCTGGTTTCCGACGGAAATACTGTCATTTTGGTTGACCATGACACGCAGATCCTCTCGGAAGCGGACTGGCTGATCGAGATGGGTCCGGATGCAGGCGCAAAAGGCGGAACAGTGATTGCCGAAGGGACATTGGATACGGTGAGAAAGTCAGGCAACTCCCGGATTGCGCCATTCTTTTCACAGAAAAAAACACTAAGCCGGAAATTTGCGAACGATTCGGAATTGTTTTCAAACGGCGAAATTCATATGGCTACCAATGCAATCCACACGGTCAGGCCGCTGGATGTCCGCATTCCGAAAGGCAGACTGACAGTTGTAACCGGTGTTTCGGGCTCCGGAAAGACAACCATGGTGCTGGAAAGCCTTGTCCCGGGTCTGCAGGCTCTCATAGATGGCGGGAAATATCCGGAGAGCGTTTCTTCCATAAAAGCGGACGGCATATGCCATGTCAAGCTGATCGACGCAACACCAATCGGTATCAATGTCCGTTCTACCGTAGCGACCTATGCGGGTGTGCATGATGACCTGCGAAAGTTTTTTGCACGGCAGCCGGCTGCAAAAGAAAAGGGATATAAAGCGGGAGATTTCTCGTATAACACTGGTAAGCTGCGCTGCCCGGTCTGTGACGGGACGGGAGAGATTGATCTGGATGTCCAGTTTTTGCCTGATGTGACCATACCATGTACGGCCTGTCATGGAAATCGCTACAGCAGGGAGGCAGATCAGCTGCAATGGGAAAAACAGGACGGAACAGGCTATTCCCTTCCCCAGCTGATGAACATGGATATCAACACCGCACTGGAGGTTTGCAATGATATAAAATCGGTTGCTCAAAAGCTCAAAACCTTGCAGGATCTCGGGCTGGGGTATCTCACCCTTGGCGAAGAAACCCCGGGACTTTCCGGCGGCGAGGCACAGCGGCTGAAGCTTGCCAGCGAGCTTGGCAGAAAACAGTCCGATTCGCTTTTTGTTTTTGATGAGCCGACCATCGGCCTCCATCCTTTGGATATACAGACCTTGCTCAAGGTGTTCAGCAGCCTTATAGAGAATGGGGCGACCGTAGTGGTGATTGAGCATGATCTGGATGTCATCCGGTCCGCGGATTATGTCATTGATATGGGACCCGGCGGAGGAGAGGCCGGAGGCAGGATTGTTGCGGGCGGAACACCCGGAGATATAAGAAATCATCCGGATAGCGTGACTGGAAAATATATATAGAGGCGCTTCGCCTTAAAATGACTGGTGCTTATGATTTCACGATTCAGCGAAGCATAATTCTGTAAAACCCGGATATCGTCAAGGTATTTCTGCAATAAATTGCCTGTAAGGGTGGTGAACTCGTATGGAGATGAATTAACCTTCCAAAAGGGAGCTATAGCTTACATCATATGCACTTTGTTGCTTTTATGGGCTCATCTGCACAGGGAAAACGTACGATCGCCTTGAACAGGTCGCCGTCAGTCTCGATCGCGAACTGACCGCCCTGCAGCTCCGTGAAATTCTTTACGATCGCCAGTCCGAGCCCGCTGCCCTCTGTATTTCTGGCTTTGTCGCCGCGCACGAACCGCTCGGTCCAGGAGGCGGTATCCTCGCAGTCAAGTTCCTCGGCGGAGGTGTTTTTGACGGTAATCACGGCCTCTTTCACGTTTACGTCATACTCCAGCTGCACCCAGGCGCGTGTCCCGGAAAGCGCATATTTGGAGATATTGACGAGCAGGTTTTCGAGGATACGATAGGTCTTTTCGGGATCCAGATCGAGGAGGATGCGTTCATAGGCGGGCGATCCGTCACGATCTGATGCCGTGGCAGCATCCTGCGCACCGCCCGGCGTCTGTTTTCTTGTTGTGGTTGGCGTCAGCACTCTGCAGTCGATCCCGGCGGCGGCCAGAAGCTCGCTCTGCTCGGAGACGGCCTGGCGGACCATTTCTCCTAAATCCACCTGACTTTTTTTGATTTCCATGTCGCCGCTGGCTGCCTTGCTTACTTCAAATAAGTCCTCGATCAGCTTTTTGAGCCGCTCGGATTTGCGGTCCAGGATTTCGATATAGGAGCGGCGTTCCTCCTCGGAGATGGATTCGTCCTTTAAAAGGTTGACATAAGTAATAATCGCGGTCAATGGCGTCTTCAGGTCGTGCGAGACGTTCGTGACCAGCTCTGTTTTCATGGCCTGACTGCGGGTTTCTTTTTCAACGGCTTTCTGGAATCCGGAACTGATCCGGAAAAGCTCATCCGCGAGTGATTCGAAAAGACCGGAATCATCCGGGATTTCCGTTTTGAGGTTTCCGCGGGCGAGCTGCTTTGCCGCTTCCAGCAGAGTCTGGTATTGTTCCTTCGCCCGGTTCAGGTGCTTTCGCAGGATGAAAAACAGGACGGCCGAATAGACGGCGAGAATGAGAAAGCACCAGAAGAAGCACCGAAATGCATCTCTTCGGTAGCAGAGCAACAGATCTCCAAAAAGCGTGTACGCGCAGAACTGACTGATGATAAGCAGAATCAGGAAGTTGCATGTGACAGCCTTTATCAGCCAGCGGTCGCTCTGATTGTCCAGACGGATCGTGGTCAGGTCGCGCCAGAATTGCTTTGCACTGCGCACAATGACTGAAAGGATGCGGGCGCCATTACGTATGCAGAAGAATTTTTCGCGGATATAGGCGAGGACCCCCATATCCAGCATCTGCAGCAGGGACAGACAGGAGAGCAGCCAGACTCCGTAAAACACCAGCAGGATCAGAAAATCAAAGCCGAGCACGTAAAAGTAGCCGCTGCCTGATGCGTAATCAAAGCAAAGCTCGCTGGCGAACACCGGCAGATAAAATCCCACAGGAATCATGATTAGAGCCAGCTCTGCCGGATATCTCTGCACCAAAGGACTTTCCCTGCGCAGCTGGCGAAACGCTGGTATGGCAAACGCGCCAAGCGCCAGAACGGCGAGTGCGATCAGGCAGACCATGCCGGTAGTATCCTGGATTTCCGCCCGGATTCCCTGATACTCGTAAATATTATTCACCCAGAGATCTCTGGCGTATAGAAAGCTGTTCAGGGT
>JAJQFO010000105.1 GCA_021201095.1 Lachnospiraceae bacterium | reverse complement strand
CATGATAAACCGGGAAGCGTTCCAGACTTTATTGGCAAAATTGCGCGACGCCTCCACGCGCTCCATGTAAAAGCGCATGTCATTGCCCGGCGCATTTCCGGTGATCAGCGTCAGACGCAGCGCGTCCGCGCCGTACTGCTCGATGATCTCCAACGGATCAATGCCGTTTCCAAGCGACTTGCTCATCTTGCGTCCCTGAGAGTCGCGCACCAGGCCATGGATCAGCACATGATGGAAGGGCACCTTCCCGGTCTGTTCAATGCCTGAAAATACCATGCGGATGACCCAGAAGAAAATAATATCATACCCGGTCACCAGCACGTCTGTCGGATAGAAATACTCCAGCTCCGGCGTCTTCTCAGGCCATCCCAGAGTCGAAAACGGCCAGAGTGCAGAGGAAAACCAGGTGTCCAGCGTATCCGGATCCTGAGTAAAATGAGCAGCGCCGCACTTCGGACAGATCTTCGGCATTTCCCGTGCCACAACCGTCTCTCCGCAGTTATCACAGTAGTAAGCCGGAATCCGGTGTCCCCACCAGAGCTGTCTGGAAATACACCAGTCCTTGATATTTTCCAGCCAGTGCAGATAAATCTTGTCAAAGCGATCCGGGACGAAGGTCAGAGTGCCCTCAAAATCAGAGTGTTCCGCAGCGATTTCTGAGGCGAAATCCGCACCTGGCGCCTGAATTTTTCCTCTCTTTAAGGCCTCAATCGCCGGCTCTGCCATCTCTTTCATCCGCACAAACCACTGCGGCTTGATCATCGGCTCGACCGTCGTCTTGCAGCGGTCATGAGTGCCCACGCTGTGAGAATGCGGCACTACCTTTACCAGCAGTCCCAGCTCATCCAGATCCTGAACCATCGCCTTACGCGCTTCATAGCGGTCCATGCCGGCATACTTGCCGCCCAGCTCGTTGATCGTGGCGTCGTCGTTCAGAATATTAATCTCCGGCAGGTTGTGACGCTTGCCTACCTCAAAGTCATTCGGGTCATGCGCCGGAGTGATCTTCACGCAGCCTGTCCCGAACTCCTTGTCCACATATTCATCCGCAATCACCGGGATCGTCCGTCCGGTCAGCGGCAGCTCAAGCATTTTCCCTACCAGATGCGTGTAGCGCTCATCCTCCGGGTTCACCGCCACAGCGGTATCTCCGAGCAGCGTCTCCGGACGCGTCGTCGCAATTTCCACAAACTGCCCCGGCTCGCCCACTACCGGATAATTGATATGCCAGAAAAATCCATCCTGATCCTCATGGATAACCTCCGCATCCGAAATCGAAGTCTGGCACACCGGGCACCAGTTGATAATGCGGGAGCCTTTATAAATGTAACCTTTCTCATAAAGACGGATAAACACTTCCTCAACCGCCTTCGAGCAGCCCTCATCCATCGTAAAACGCTCGCGCTCCCAGTCCGCGGAGGCGCCCAGCTTCTTCAGCTGATTGGTAATCTTTCCGCCATACTCTTCCTTCCACGCCCAGGCGTACTTCAGAAACTCTTCGCGGCCGATCTCATCCTTGTCGATGCCTTTGCTTTTCAGCATCTCCGTCACCTTTACCTCCGTCGCGATCGCGGCGTGGTCAGTCCCCGGCTGCCAGAGCGTCTCAAAGCCCTGCATCCGCTTGAAACGGATCAGAATGTCCTGCATCGTCTCATCCAGCGCATGCCCCATGTGAAGCTGCCCCGTCACATTGGGAGGCGGAATTACGATCGTAAACGGTTTTTTCTCCGGATTCACCTCCGCGTGAAAATAGCCTTTGTCCAGCCAGTTCTGATAGATCCGGTCTTCCAGGCCCTTCGGGTCATACGTCTTTGCCAGTTCTTTTCTCATAACCTTCTCCTTCTTTATTAAATATTTTTTCGTTTTCATACGGTCTTCGCAGCAGGTGCGAAGATCGGTGCTGAATCATTGCAAATATCCAGCTAAATGCGAGACACTTTCTGTTTCATCTCTCTGTAAATCGAACAGAGAGTTTGCGCCATGTATAATCGGATAGGGGAACGTCTTTCTCCCCTATCCGCCTGCGCCAGGCGCGAGCAGCTTTAGCTGCTAATATCCATTCGCGCCTGTGTGCATAAAAAAGCCCTCTGTATACAATCATATACAAAGGGCGAATGTCTCGCGGTACCACCTTTTCTTATGGAACAATTCCACACTTGAAAGAAGCCGACTAAACCATCTAAAGCTTGTTTAAAAGCGGGAATAAAACCATGTCTCTTTCTTCTGTAACGGGAAGACCCGGAATGCCTTACGCACCAATCATGCTTAGCTATAAGAATAATCAGCTTCAGCCATTCAGTTCAAAAGCCACGTTCCGCACCCGCCCTCCCGAAAGATCTTCCAGCCAGCGGATCTTCCTCTCTGTTGGCGCCGTGATGCGTACTCCTCTTTCTCAAAAACCTTTTTCCGGCTGCAAAATATCTTCCACAACCGCGCATTTTTCTTTATCTTAGCGGAGAATGATTTGTTTGTCAAGCTGTATTTATTTTTTGTTCATATCAAATGCTTCTTCTATCTCATATATATTTTTTTACAATTTGTCAATAATTATGTTTATGTGTGTTTATATTCTATTTTTGTAGACCTTTATGCAAATGTGTGATATCTTATGTTTGTCGTCGACTCATTCCATCACGTTGGGAATGCCCCCAGGCACGCTCAGCGGCAAAATACTGCGCCCCATTTAAATGCGCTTCGCGCAGGGGCGGCTGGAAGGAGGTGATGTTACATGCCAGATTTTCTGGTTACATTTTTTGTTTCTGTCGGAGCAGGTGTAATTGCTAATTTCATCAGCAAATGGCTGGACAGAAACTAAATACAGAAACAGCCTGAAAGGAACAGCTCACCTATAACGAGCGAGAACCCCTCAGAGGAAGGCCGTCCTCTGAGGGGTTCGCTTTTTAGCCAAACTTCCTAGTTACATTTCTGTCACAAGTATAGTATGCCATTCCAGGCGAAATGTCAACAGAAATTTTAAATTTTTCACCGCTCCTCCCGGAAGTATGGGATCCCCAGCCCTTCCGGCGGCTGATTCTCCTTCTTTTTGCGGAAGCTTGTCATCACCAGCACGAGGATCGTCACCAGATAAGGCAGTGCCTTGAAAATCTCCTGCGCCGCACGCCCCAGTCCCGGAATATACAGGTAAAGGATGTAAAGCGCTCCGAACAGAATGGATCCCCAGATCGCGTTTAAAGGTTTCCACATCGCAAAGATTACCAGAGCGACGGCCAGCCAGCCGCGGTCGCCAAAGCCGTTGTTTGTCCAGGTGCCGCCAGAATATTCCATGACAAAGTAGAGGCCGCCGAGTCCGGCGATACCGGCTCCGATGCAGGTGGACAGGTATTTATATTTCGTCACGCTGATGCCGGCCGCGTCAGCCGTCCCCGGATTTTCTCCGACCGCGCGCAGGTTCAGTCCGCTGCGTGTGCGGAACAGGAACCAGGAAAGCACGACGGAAAGGATGATGGCGAAATAGGTCAGAAAGCCATAGGAAAACAGAATGCCGCCAATCACCGGAATCTTGGATAAGACCGGGATTTTCGCCTGATATGCGCTCGCCGTCGTGCTGACGGAGATCTGCCCGACGCCGCCTGCCAGCTTGGAGATGGAGCCGCCGAAGAAATTGCCAAAGCCCATACCGAAGGTGGTCAGCGCCAGACCGGTCACGTTCTGATTCGCACGCAGGGTGATGGTCAGCACACTGTAAATCAGGCCGCCGATCATCGCGCACGCAAGGGCACAGAGAAACGAAATCAGCATACCGACCGCAGGATTGGGATTTTCGGTCCCCAGTTCATAGAAAAACGCCCCCATCAAACCGGCGATGCCGCCCATATACATGATGCCCGGGATGCCCAGGTTCAGATTGCCGGATTTTTCAGTCAGAATCTCGCCGAGCGCACCGAACAGAATACCCATGCCCTGTACAATCGCCTTCTGTATGAAAATGATGATTACACTCATATGATTATCTCCTCATATGCTACGGCGATATGATTGACAGATTATTATGATATCGCCCATTTATGATTATAATACCGTCCGTTTTTGTAACTATGAAACACCGTCCATTTATAACCATCCTGTTCGCAGCCACGAAACCATTCATAACAAGGTTTTACTCTTTATTGTGATTAAGCTCCACCTTGTACCGGACAAAGAATTCCGCTCCCAGAATGAAAAACAGGATTATTCCCAGCAATACATCCGAAGCGTTTTCGTTCAATCCATACTGTGAGGCGATCTGAATCGCACCCTTTTCCATAAACACAATGCCAAAGGCGATCAGCACCATCGCAAAGGTGTTAAACCGGGCCAGCCAGGCCACGATGATGGCGGTAAACCCGCGGCCGTTTGCCGTGGAAGTGGAGATCGTATGCCCGGAGCCGCTCACAGCGATGAATCCGGCAATCCCGCAGATCGCTCCGGAGATAGCCATCGTGCGGAGCATGACCTTTTTGACATTGATTCCCGCGTAACGTGCCGTCCGCTCGCTCTCGCCGACGACGGCTACCTCATAGCCGCCCTTGCTGTATCGCAGATAAATAAACATGGAAATCGTCAGCACCGCTACAATCACGATATTCCAGGAATAGTCATTGCCAAATACTTCCGGGAGCCAGCCGGCGCGGGTCGACTGATTGATGATGCCGACCGAGTTGGAGCCTTTCGGGTTTTCCCAGAAAATGATGCAATAGGTGACAACCTGCATCGCCACATAATTCAGCATCAGAGTAAACAGGGTCTCATTCGTCTTCCAGTAAGCCTTGAAAAAGGCAGGAATCAGTCCCCACACAATACCTGCCGCTGCCGCTGCCACGAACATCAGGAGAATCAGCAGCACGTTCGGAACTTTATCGGCCAGATTGATCATCAGAGCGGCCGCTGCTACGCCCCCGACCAGAATCTGCCCTTCCGCGCCAATATTCCAGAACCGCATCCGGAAAGCAGGTGCAAGTCCGACTGCAATGCAAAGCAGGGTCAGCATGTCGCGCACAGTAATCCAGATACGTCTTTTGGAACCAAGTGCCCCATCGAAAATCGCCTTATAGACATCGATCGGGTTCATCTGTACCAGAGCGTAAATGACGCCTGCACAGGCAATCAGCGCCAGCAATATCGCAGCCAGGTATATAAGAGCTTCCTTCCAGAGCGGGATGAACTCCCGTCTCGACATCCGTAAAAACGGTTCCTTATTCATTGTGCGCTGCCTCCCTTCCCAGATGCCCCCGTTGCATGATCCGTCCGTTCTGATCCATTCTCAGATGCCCCCGCCGCAGAAGTCTTCCATTCTGACCTTTTTTCGACAGATCTGCCCGATTCAGGTCCCGGATATCCGACCGTGTCCGCGGAGGTCGATCCAGAGAGAGCATCTTGCTGCCCGGATCTGTCAGCAGGCACCGATCCAGTCTGTCCCCCCGGCTGCCCGGATTTTTCCGGATCGTTCGAACCATGTACCATATGCTTTGTCATCAGCACACCCAATTCATCCTTTTTGGCTGTCCTGCCGTCCACAATGCCCGTAATCTGACCACCGCAAAGCACTGCAATGCGGTCGCACAGCTCCATCAGCACATCCAGATCCTCAATCACGCAGATAACGGCAATCCCCCGCTCCTTCTGCTCGTTCAGCAAATGATAAATGGTATAGGAAGAGTTGATATCAATTCCCCGTGTCGGATAGGCAACCATCAGCACTTTCGGATGCTGCGCGATCTCACGCCCGACCAGCACCTTCTGCACATTGCCGCCCGACATCCGTCCGACCGGCGCGGAAATGCTCGGTGTCACGATCTCCAGCTGATCCTTGACCTGCGCCGCCAGCTTGCCCGGCGTCCTGCGGTCCAGAAATTCCGAGTGGCCTCTGCGGTAGCTCCGGAGCATCATGTTGTCCGTCATGTCCATCGAGCCGACCAGTCCCATACCCAGACGATCCTCCGGCACAAACGCCAGCCGTACACCGAGTGAACGGATTTTTGCAACATCGAGGTTGTCGATCCGCACGGGAGTGTTTTCCTTCGCGCCCTTTGCGCCGTTCTTTTTTGTACCTGATGCAGCGCCCAGACTGCTGCCTGTTTCCGCATTCTTTCCGGAGGCTTTTTCGGATGTATTCGAAATATGCTTCTCGGAGACATTTGCTGAAGCTGCCTCCGCATCCGGATAAAAAGTAATCGCTCCTTCCGTCACAGGCTCCAGGCCCGCGATCGCCTCCAGCAGCTCCTTCTGGCCGCTCCCGGCGATACCGGCAATTCCCAGTATTTCTCCGCCGTAGACCGTCAGACTCGCGTGATCCAGAGAGTGGATCCCATCCTTTGTCGTACAGGTGACATCCGTAAGCTCCAGCCGTTTCACCCGGTTCTTCGGCTCAGGGCGATCAATATTCAAGTCAACCTTCGTCCCCACCATCATTTCTGTCAGAGAAGCCACGGTCGCGTCCGCCGTATCCACCGTATCTATGTAATGCCCCTTGCGCAAAATCGACACCCGGTCAGACACTGCCAGTACCTCGTGCAGCTTGTGGGTAATCAGAATAATCGAGCAGCCGTCCTTTTTCATATTCCGCAGCACTTCAAACAGGCGGTCCGCCTCCTGCGGGGTCAGCACTGCGGTCGGCTCATCCAGAATCAGAATACGCGCCCCCCGGTAAAGCATCTTGACGATCTCCACCGTCTGCTTCTGCGAAACGGACATCTCATAAATCTTCTGGCGCGGATCCAGCTCAAATCCATACTTGTCGGCAAGCGCGCTAATCTCCGCGTTTACCTGCTTCATATTAAGACGCTGCCGCCCGGGCAGACCTAAAATGATATTTTCTGCCGCCGTCAGGATATCAACCAGCTTAAAATGCTGGTGCACCATGCCGATCCCCAGGTCAAAGGAATCCTTCGGGGAACGAATCTTCACCTCGCGGCCATCCACGGTGATCCTGCCTTCTTCCGGATAATAAATGCCGGAAATCATATTTACCAGCGTCGTCTTCCCGCTGCCGTTCTCCCCCAGTACACAAAGGATTTCTCCCTTGCGAAGAGAGAGGCTGACCTTATCATTTGCCACGACACTGCCAAAACGCTTCGTGATGTTCTGCAACTCTATCGCATAAGTCTGCTCCATTGGGGCCCGCTCCTTTTTCTGAAAGTGACTGAAAAAAGCTGCGGATGTCATACGGCATCCGCAGCGCCTTTGCTGTACTTTTTATTACTCTACCACAGATGTGATTCCATCAATGATGATGTCAAACGCCGGAGCGGAGCCGTACTCGGACTCGTGGAAATAGCCGTCTGAGATATACTCAATACCATTTACCTCGTAGGTATCCAGCGTCTCGCCGTCCACCGTCCATGTGGAGGTGTCAAATACATGCAGGGAACCGTCGCTGATGGAAGCAATCACTTCCTCAACAGCCTCCGCTGTGCCTTCCGCTACCACATCCTCATTCAGGTCAGTGATGCATACCGCGCCCTCAGAGTAGCCCTGGCACCAGTCTACGTCAATGTCCTCGCCGTCCAGGACGCACTGCACTGCGTAGGTATAATAGATGCCCCAGTTATTTGAAGCAGAAACAAGTGCCGTCGTCGGAGCGGTCTCAATCATGGAAACATTATAACCAACGCACGGAACACCGGCTGCCTCACAGGCTGTCGGAGCGCCCGTTGTGTCTGCGTGCTGGCTGATCAGGACACATCCGTCCGCGATCAGAGCTTCCGCGCACTCTTTTTCCAGATCAAAGCTTGCCCAGCTGTTGGTATACTTTACTTCCATCGTCGCTTCCGGGCAGACACTGGTCACACCAAGATAGAAGGATGTGAATCCGGAAATGACCTCTGCATACGGATAAGCGCCTACATAGCCGATTTTCACTGCGTCTGAAGAGATCGTGCCGTCCGCGATCATTTCATTCAGCTTCATACCGGCAACCACGCCGGACACATAGCGTGCTTCATAAATGGAATCGAAATAATTGTGCATGTTGGACAGTCCGCTTGACGCTGCCTGATATCCGGTCGCATGGCAGAACTCGATGTCCGGATACTCCGCCGCTGCTTCCATCAGATAAGACTCATGGCCAAAGCTGGTGGCAAAAATGATCTGGCAGCCCTGATCCGCCAGGTCAAACGCTGCATCCGCGCAGGTTTCATCCTCGCCGATAAGAGTCTTCTCAATCACCTGGGACTCATCCACGCCGAGTGCTTCCATCATCGCGTCGATGCCTTCCATGTGAGCAGCTGTGTAACCCTCGTTCTCATCGCCGATGTAGATCACACCCACCTTCAGATCCTCAACCGCTACGCCCGCGCTCTCCTCGGCATTCACCGAAACCGCCGTGCAGGAAAGAGCCATCGTCGCAGCCGCCGCCAAAGCAAGTAACTTCCTGATCTTCATTTTTTTCCTCCTCTTTTGATGTGCCCATGCCTCAAAATCTGTCAGATGGGGAATATTTTCCCCTTGATTCATCGTGCCCGTCTGTCTGCAATCGAATCAGGAATGCCTGCATCCCTGTCCGTCCGCGAAAGCCGACAACAGCTTTAACCGCATCTTTCCTTACAAGGCTCTGCGCAATGCGAAAAATGCCAGATTGACCGGCGGCGCCTGACCATGATTTCACGCAAGTGTAAAAGATATGTAAAAACTACGGAATTAAAATATAATATTTTCAGGAGCATGTCAATTCATTCCAGCATTCTTTTTTATTTTTTTCAGCCAGATTATTTCATTCGCTGTCTTCCATTCCGCCTTATCAACATTCGGAGTACTATCTGAAAGCCTTAACCCGCATCCATTCCGCTGATCTTCACGATCTGCAGCTCCACCGCCATCTGATCGCTCATCCGCCCCGTCTTGACTGCAGTCTCCGCCTCCACACACTCAGTCAGAGTCTGCTGCAGCACATCGGAAGAAAAATGAGAAGCCTGCGCCAGGGTGGGCTTTACCGCATAGGGATTCACTCCGAGCCGGGAAGCGATCGCCTTATTATCAAGCCCCTGCTCTCTCAGGTCCTTCATCAGCAGCATCTGATTAAACTGACGGGCAATCAGGAACAGAATCCGCATCGGCGGCTCCTTCAGCGCCAGCAGATCGTAATACAGATCCAGGGCGCGGCGCTGCTGCTTTTGTATCATGGCATTGATCATTTCAAAAATACGGTTTTCCAACGTTTCGGTGCAGACTGCCTCGACATCCGCTGTCGTAATGGAAGACTGCTCCAGAGTATAGGCAAGCAGCTTGTCCAGCTCATGAGAAATATGCTCCATATCATCGCCTGTCTTCTGAAAAAACAGAGCCAGAGTCCCCGGGTCTATGGTTTTTCCTTCTTTCCGCACCTTACCGAAGACCCAGGAATTAAGCGTCCGTTCGTTCTGACGGCCCATCTCAACCACGCGTCCAAGCTCTTTGACTTTTTTAAACATCTTCTGGCGCTTGTCAACCTCGCTCTCCACAAAGAGCAGAATCGTCTCGGACGGCATCTGGGGCAGATAATCCGCGAGCTCCGGGCAGGCATTCTTAAAAAAGCCGCTCTCCTCAATCAGAATCAGCCGCCGCTCCGCGAAAAAAGGCATGGTCTCCGCCTGCTCGATCACCTGTTTCACGTCAATCCCCTTACCGGACCAGACGCTGTAATTCATCTCATCGCCCTCGGTAAGGATCGCGTCGCGGAGCCTTTTTTTATATTGATTTTTGAGGTACGCTTCCTCGCCATACAGCAAATAGACCGGACGGAACTGGCCGGTTTTGATGTCTTCCATTAAGGATTTCATAGGTTCGCCTTTCAAGATCAGGGCCGATGCGCCCTGCTATAGTCATATACGTTAAAACTTTTTATCGCATATGAATATAGCATTCTTTCCTTAAAAATACAACTGACGATTATTTCTTCAGGCAGTTCATGATCACGCTGATCATCATTTCTTTTTCTTCCGGGCGCGATTCTGCAATCATAATGGTGAGTGCTACCAGTGTATGGTCATCAATGGTCTTCTCTCCGTCCACAAACAATGCTCCGTTTTTATCAAGAAAATACAGAAACACAGTCGCAGCGATCCTCTTATTCCCATCAGAAAAGCTGTGATTTTTTGTGACAAAGTACAACAAATTAGCAGCCTTTTCTTCCAGAGTCGGATACAGTTCCTGTCCTCCAAAGCTCTGATAAATAGCTCCGATGCTCCCCTTGAACGAGTCATCTTTTTCATTTCCAAACAGAGAACTGGTATCCCCGAATCTCATGCTGTCGATCAGTACGCGGCATTCTTCGTATGTCAACACATATATTGCCTGACTTCCATTTGGCCTGGTCATATTCTGATGGTCATAGGCATCGAGCAAATCCAGAGCCTGGCTATAACGCTCTACTACTGTCAAGACCTGTTTCGTATCCAGATCGCTTTCTACACGCTTCATAATCCGCACCACCTCATTTAACTGATTCATACGGTTATGGTTTACGGTATAGCCTTGCATTATGTAATCCTTAAGAACGGAATTAGCCCATTTTCTGAATGCAATTCCTCGTTTGGATTTTACCCTGTAGCCGACTGAGATGATTACGTCCAGGTTGTAATACATTGGCGGTCTGGAAGCCTTGCCAGTACTTTTGTCGAAAATTTCGACAGAAGTACTTTTTTCCAATTCTCCCTCTTTAAATATGTTTGTTATATGGTAAGCAATAGCAGACCTGGCAGTATCAAATAACACTGACATTTGTTCCTGTGTAAGCCACACCGTGTCCTGCTCTGGCGTTACAGGGACTTCCAGTTTCACACCGTTTTCTTCGAACAATACGATTTCATTTTTCATAAAAATCCCCTTTCATAAAATACGTTTTTACGATTTCAATTTCGTATACTATAGCACAAACATATGTTCATGTCAAGGAT